>JBJPGD010000041.1:0-43837 GCA_048595445.1 Methylophilaceae bacterium | reverse complement strand
CACCATGGGCGAGGGGTAAGGTTGAAGCGCTTTACCTACAAATGCTTAGCGAGTCATAATTGACTACATAGCATTAAAAATAGCTGGGGTCAGCAATTTCAGTGATCAATATATGTCAGCTTAAGTTTTTAAGCGTATGCTGCATAAGGACGGAGTTTGATTAAAATGAAAAAAATACTAGCGGTTGTTTTCTGTTTGCTTTATGCGCCCAGTTTATTGGCAAGGCCTAGTTTTGCTGAGACCTTAGCGCTTAGTCATTCTATTGTGATGATTACTACCCAGTTGCCAAATAGAGCCAATGGGCGTGGTACTGGTGTGGTGGTGAGTAAGGAATATGTTGTGACCAATTGCCATGTGATTGCTAATGCGAACGGTGCGAATGTTACTAAGTTTCGCAACACGTATCGGCCTAAGGCAATAAAAGCGGATTGGAAGCGTGATTTATGTTTGCTTAAATTTGATGAGCTACCTTTTAAACCGCTACCGTTGCGTGACAGCAAAACCTTGCAATATGAAGAGCCTGTCTTTAGTTTAAGTTTCCCGAGAGGGCAGAATGTGCCGCAACCTTCATATGGCAATATTAAGGCAACTTATCCGTATCAGGATAGTTCTATTATTCGCTCTAGTGCCCAGTTTCATTTGGGTTCTAGTGGTGGCGCATTGTTTGATGAGCAGTTTAATGTCATTGGTATTTCGACATTTAAGAGCCCCGGTAAAGGTTATTACTACCACTTGCCTGCGGAATGGATTAAGACCTTAATGAATGCGCCTGAAATACATAGCTTAGCAACGAATGAAATACCATTTTGGGCATTGCCTTTGGCGGAAAGACCCGCATTTATGCAGGTGGTGATTCCTTTTCAAAATAAAGAATGGGATGCATTAAAAGGCATCGCACAAAAGTGGACAGTCAAAGAACCACAATCAGCAGATGCTTGGTATTACCTCGGAGTAGCAGAAGAAGGGAATGGCAAACTTGCAGAAGCTAAAACACATTTATCCAAAGCGGTTGCTTTAAATGCGCGGGAATTAGATGCGATGGTTGCGTTATCTCGAGTAGCATATGTGCAAAAAGATATCAAAGCACTAGAAGCGTTAGAAGCACCGGTGCGGGCACTTGATAGTGATGGTGCAGATGAGATTGCAAATAAAATTAAGCAATTAAAAAATCAGTAATTACTTATTTCATCCGCTTAATGATTGTAGAGATAGGTATTGATAGACACTTCCTTCCTTTATGGTGACCTGTAGGTACGCCAAAATTAAGACCAATCAATTCACCCTTTACATTAAGCAATGGTCCGCCAGAGGCCCCTGGCTTACAATATACGCTAGACTCGATAACCATCCCTTTGTCAGTTTTTACTAAACCATTAACCTGTCCGCGACTAGATGCGTATAGATTGTTGGGGTATCCGAATGTCCAAACATTTTCTCCTGTTGTGAAGCTTGTATTCATTTTTACAGGATTACCTTTAGGAAAATTTCCTTGTAGGATGCAGGCATCTAACCTTCCAAGGTTGTAGTAGCTTTTTGTGTTGAATCTTTGCCCTGACTTTTTATGGACAACACTAAAGTAGCCTTTATGATTTACCACATGGCAGTTAGTTAGTATCTTATTTTTTCCTATCAAGACGCCCGTGCCTAAGTGAACCTTGTTGCCATTTTTTATTTCAACTTTATAGATTGCGCTTTCTGCTGCGTACGGGTTTGAGTCGTATGCGTAGGTTGAAGCTGGCAGTGTAAGTAATATAAATAGTAAGATTTTTTTCATTCTAAAATGCACTTGTAAAGTTTAAGTTAAAAGCTGTTAAGTCAACTCTAGTATTTTACATCTTCTATCTTTGACATATTTATTCGCTAAGCCGACGCTAAGCATAGAACAATAGGGGACAGAGCAGTTATTGATTGTTAGATGGAGCACTTTTGCCGCTTGCCTCTGCCATGCGTAGTAGTCGCTTGGCCTCATCCTCTTTCACGGTATCAATCACGCGAACAACACTTTTCAAATCTACGGGTTTGTGGTTTTCTTTAACGCGCCCCGTTAATTCAACTTCAAGAGATAGCGCGCCTTTTGCATAAAGCGCCCAAATTTCTTTGCCATATTGTGTATTGAGTAGCTCTGGTGCATATTGGCTGAAAAAAGCGGCTAAGTTATTGACGTCTCGTTCTAGCATACCCATTGCATGGTTGTTACCCGAAGCATCGACGGCTTGTGGCAAATCAATAATCACTGGCCCATCGCTACCCAGTAAGATGTTGAACTCTGACAAATCCCCATGCACGACACCCGCGCACAGCATACGAACGACTTCTTTGATTAGGGTCTGGTGGTGTTTGCGCGCATCTTCGGCGGTAAAGGTGACATCGTTGAGTCTGGGCGCTGCGTTACCTGTATCATCGGTAACTAGCTCCATAATCAGCACACCTTCGTAAAAATTATACGGTTTTGGCACCCTCACGCCAGCATCAGCTAGCCGATACAAGGCATCGACTTCCGCACTTTGCCAAGCTTCTTCTTGCGCTTGTTTGCCGTATTTTGAGCGTTTTGCCATTGCGCGCGCCTTGCGGCTACCTTTTACTTTACGGCCTTCGGTGTAATCCACACTTTGGCGAAAGCTACGTTTATTCGCCTCCTTATAGACCTTGGCGCAAAGCACATCATCTCCGCTACGCACGACATACACCGTCGCTTCTTTACCACTCATAAGCTGGCGGCTTACATCATCAATTAAGCCATCTTCGATAAGCGGTTCTAGTCTCTTGGGGATTTTCATAGGTCTTGATAATACGTGTTTAACTTGATGGGCGTCAATCTGAATTGCAAAACGAAAGAATAGTTGTGGCCAGCGTTAAATTAAACTTAACCCAAACGGGCCGATGGTAATTTTTATTAGTTCTGTAATAATTGTATCCGTAAGCATGTTTGCTTACCTTATTTCGAAATTAATATTAAAAAGGTCCTCTATGTTTAAAAAAATAATCTTCCCATTTGTTGTATTAGCGTTTTTAAGTGGTTGTGCTTCAGTTCCTATGGAGGCCCCAGAGAAGGCAAGTGCAGTAAAACAATATCAACCACCTGTTGATGGTAAAGCGGGTCTCTACATATACCGTTATGGTTCGTTTGGCGCTGCTTTAAAGAAAGATGTTTGGATTGATGGAGAATGCATAGGTGAAACAGCAAGAAATGTATTCTTTTATGAGGAAGTGACTGGTGATCAAGAGCATAAAATCTCCACGGAGTCTGAATTCTCACCTAATGATTTACTATTGCTAGCTGAAAGCGGAAAGCTCTATTTTATTAAACAGTACATTAAATTTGGTGCTTTTGTTGGTGGGGCAGGATTGAAGCTTGTTGATGAAGCAGAGGGTAAAAAGCAATTAGAAACTTTAGGTCTTGCAACTAAAGGGCATTGTAGCCAGAGTCAGATTAAAACAGAGTAGTTAGTTATTTTTCAAATAATAACGCAGGGCAATGGAGTTAGATCCCATTGCCCTATATGACTTTTGGCCGCCTTCCTAAACTTAAGTGTCATACGATCACTTTCGCCAATAGTTAAATATTATTTTCTGGATTTAATTATGGAAGGCCAATAATTTTAAGATACTCTTCAAGGGTGAGCGTTAACCTTTCAAGTGAGACTTTGGCTTCATCTAAATGTTCATTTTGATTAAGGTGTAGCTTTTCGAGTAAGTTATGGTGATCTTCAAGTGCTTTTTTGTGTGCTTCAAGCTTTTCTTCATGGTCTGTCATGGTGCGTTTCTCCATTTTAAGTTCGTTCAACCTTACTAGTTATATCATATGCTTTACCAGTAATTTTCCACGGTAATTTGACCAGGTGCAGTTCGGCGATTTTTTATTAATCCACGCTCAATTAAAGTATCTGTTGTGTCTTTTACCATTTGTGGGTTACCGCAAAGCATCATCTGGCTATTTTCTGCAGAGATGGCAATGCCAGCCCGCTCTTCTAGACCGCCATCAATAATAGCCTGTGGTATGCGACCAGTCATTGTGGTGTCACTTACTTCGCGACTAACAAAAGGGATATATATAAATTGCTTAGGGTGTTTAGCCAGCAGTTGCTGGATTTCATCCTGATAACTAAGTTCAGCCAATGTTCGTACTGCATAGACTAAAATCACACGTTCATAGCGCTGCCAAGGTTTATCTGTTTCAAGGATAGAAAGAAATGGCCCAACACCTGTACCCGTCGCCATCATCCATAGATGTTTTGATACTGGAATCTCATCAAGAATCAAAAAGCCATGTGCACGCGGCGCAATCAAAATAGTGTCGTTGGTTTTAAGTTGTACAAGGTGGGAAGTCAGAACGCCATTAGGCACATTGATGTAATAAAACGCTAACAGCTCGCTTTCTGGCGGGTTAACTAAGGAGTATGGACGCCCTTCTATTTTCCCATCAATCTCCAATCCAATTTTTACAAATTGACCCGCTTGAAAAGGTTCAATTTCAGACGCTACATATAAAGTATGTAAGGTGCTGTTCCACTGTTTTTGTTTTACTACCTTACCGTTGTTCCAACTAGCCATTGCCTCCTCCAAATTCTAGATTATTGTTTTATAAACTTGAGTGTCATACGATCACTCTCACCAATGGCTAAATATTTTTCTCGGTTGTCATCACCTAAGCGTAATGTAGGTGGCAATGTCCAAACACCTTTGGCATGGTCTTTAGTATCTTTTTCGTTCGCATTAATTTCTGAAGAGCCCTCTAATACAAAGCCTGCTTCTTGTGCTAGGTCAATCACGAATTTTTCTGTTAGGTAGCCAGATTTATTCATGGTTTCAATATCTGTATTCACTTTAGCCCTGTGTTCAACAACCCCTAGCACGCCTCCTGGTTTAAGCACTTGGTACATGGCATAAAACATTTCTTTTTCATATCCACCTTTTACCCAGTTATGTACATTTCTAAAGGTTAAAACAGTATCAACGCTATTATCTTTGCCTAGCGACCAGAGTGAAGGTGGCCCTATTTCAACAAAGCTGACTGCATCATAATAAGAGGGCTTGCTGGCTAAGTAATCTTGGTACTCTTGTTGCATCTCTTGGCGCCATTGCGCCCCTGCGTTTAATGGAAAACCAGCAGCGATAAATTGCCCACCTCCTTGTTTTAAGGTTGGCGCCAGTATCTCGGTATACCAGCCCTTACCTGGCCAAATCTCTAACACGGTAGTATTGGATTTAACGTCAAAAAATGCGAGGGTTTGTTGAGGGTGTCGTGCACCATCTCGCGCACGGTTTTGTTCGCTGCGTTGCTCATCGTTAATGCTGTTAACTAGCGCAGTATTCTCACCCGAAAATGACGGTGTGATGGTGAGTAACAATATAAGAATAAAATAAAAGTGCGATAGTTTAAGATTCATCACGGCCTCTTCTAAAAGTAGAACAACAGTTGTTAAGACCAGCAAGCTGGTCTGGTAGTTCAAGAAATAATATAGGAAAGGATAATTACCTTACACACAGGCAGCTACCCAATAATTTTTACTATTGGAGTATTCTAATTACGTTTGGGATTTTTTAAAGTGAAGGAAATGCTAACCAATGGGCTGACGCCATTGATTGTAATAGCGCAGCAGCGCTTAAGTAAAACCTAGTAGAAATTCTTCTGACACATCTGATTCAATTGTAGATGAGGCCATTGATTTTACGAATGATTTGTAATCAGTTGTTCTTGGCGCTTTTCTGCGCTCAAACATTTCAAAACTAACTTCTTTTATCTCAATACCATATTGCTCTGAATCTATTGGTTCGAGTATTTCACCTTCGTTAAATGGTGGCGTCATGGCCCTCAGCTCCTTATGCTTTCTGCTGCCATATGATACATGTGATTCATTACTAAATACCACCACCAATTGGACTATAGAAAAATACTACCAAATATAGTATAGAGACATAGCAATGAACAGGTCATTACAAAAGCGCGTACATCTGTAAGATCGTACACCCGTACCCGCAGGGAGTATCACCACTGTTGTAAGCTACTAAAGTAGCAACATCAGTGAGACAAGATCGCACGCCCGCAGGGGGCGTCTCCAACTTCCCTAAATGCTGAAGCATTAAGTCAGTTGTGAAGGGTCTTTCCCAATTAACTAAAGCCAGTAAACTGGCTAGTTAAGTGTGAAGTCAGTTGAGGCCGTAAATAACTTACATTAATTTAACCATCAGCCTATGATGGTTTGATAACCATTACTAGGAGTAAGCATCATGGGTAAAGGCCAGAAAAGTAATAAGGAAGTAAAAAAACCCAAGAAAGAAAAAGCACCAGCAACACCAATTAAGTAGCAGGGGTTTGTTTATTAAAAAAGAAGCCTGTGCCTATAAATAACTGTATGACGAATGTGTTTAATTTAGCGCTTCTTTAATTTGATTCAGTGCAGTAGCAATGACTTGTTTTGGTGCGCCGATATTCATGCGCATAAAGCCGCCACCTGCTACACCAAATAATGCGCCTGGACTTAATCCTAAGCCAGCTTTGTGAATAAAGAAGTGTTTGAGTTCACGATCACTCATGCCGAATGCACGACAGTCTAACCATAGTAAATAAGTACCTTCTGGTGTCACGAGTTTGATTTGCGGCAGGTGTTGCGCTAAATAATCTGCAACAAAATCACGTGTTTTGGCGAGGTATGCCAGCAAGGCTTCTAGCCATGCTTCACCTTCGTTATAAGCTGCTTCAAAAGCGACAATGCTAAATGGGTTAGCGGCACTGACATGCATAGTATTAAAGGCTTTGTTGATGGCTGTGCGATGTGTGGCATCCGGTGCTATCAGTGCAGATAAACCTAAACCCGGGATGTTGAATGTTTTACTTGGCGCAACTGCGGTGATAACGTTATCCGCTGGCCCAGATAATGTGCTCAGCACGTGATGTTTGTGCTCTGGGTAAATCAAGTCCGCATGGATTTCATCTGAGAAAATAACCAAATCATGCTTCTGCGCAATCAGTAATAATTGTTTCAACTCATCAGGACTCCATACTCTGCCAACAGGGTTATGTGGTGAACATAAAAACAACATCCGCGCGTTGGCTGCACATTGTTCTAGATGATCGAAATCAATGGAATAATGGCCGTTGACTAGCTGCAATGGATTAAGTGCTAATTGCCTACCCGTATTCGTGATGGATGAGAAAAAAGGGTGATATACAGGCGGTTGTACAATCACGTTACCACCAGGCTCGGCAAAGGCCATGGTCGCTGCATGCAGCGTTGGCACTACACCTGGACACATCACAATCCATTCACGCTTAATATTCCAACCATGACGACGTTTAAACCAGTTAATGAGCGCATCAAACATGCTGTCTGGGAAGTCTGTATAACCATAGGTAGGATGTTTTGCACGTTCAGTTAGCGCACGAGTGACTGCGGGCGGTGCGGCAAAATCCATATCCGCCACCCACATTGGAATCACATCATCGCGGCCAAAAAGCGCTTGCCTAGCATCATATTTGAAGCTGGCAGTACCTTCACGATTGATTATCTGGTCAAAGTCAAAAATGTCAGTCAAAAATTATTCCCTTGATAAAGATATTACGCTTTTACTTGCCACAATGCGTCTATAAAATAGTTTTTCTTATCTGAAAAAAGTTGCGTGACATCAAAGCCAATATCGCTGGCTAAGTGTGTAATGTCAGATGGTGAGAACTTGTGAGAGTATTCTAAATGCATGGCTTCAAATTGTTCAAAATGAAAGATTTTGTCGGATGTTGCAATAGAAATATCTTGATCGGTTAAAGAGATTAAATAGCTCTCCATGGTTGCTTGTGTGGGGTTATAAAAGCCATAGTGCTGAAATTCTGAGATATCAAAATCTCCCCCTAATTCATTATTAATTCTGCTGAGTAGGTTTAAATTAAAGGCTTTGGTTAGCCCGTCCGCATCGTTATAAGCTTTGTTCAGTATTCCCGGATCTTTGATTAAATCAAAACCAATTAGCATATAGTCAGCAGCATTTAAAGATGATCGTAAATTATTTAGAAAGTTGTGGCTTTGCTCTTTTGTTAAATTACCGATGTTTGAACCTAAGAACAGCACCAGTTTTTTATTGCCAGAAATTTTTTTAAGATGATTAAGGCCTTTAAGGTAGTCGGCCACTACACCATGAGTATGTAGGTTCTCATTGACGGATAAGTGTTCACCTAAAAGCTGCATGGCTTTTTCAGAAATGTCAATTGGGTAGAAGTTAACCTGGCAACCTTTGTCTAAAAAGCCTTCTATAATAAGTTTGCTTTTATGCCCATCACCCGCGCCCAATTCGATGATGTCTATTTCTAACTCATTGATGATGGTTGGAATCTTATTAGCGATACTCTGTAAGATCGAGAACTCAGTCTTCGTTGGATAATAATCTGGATGCTGAGAGATTTTTTGAAAGAGCTCACTACCAATATCATCATAAAAATATTTTGCAGAAATCGCTTTCGGTTGTGCACTAAGACCAGCGATTACATCTAAAGAAAAGTCTTCATGGTGCTGACTATCTTGATTTTTTTTGATCAGGTTAGTGATTTTCAAGCGATGTCCTTCGCTAAGCGTATGCCTGAAAACATCCAGCGTTGTTCTGGGTGGTAAAAGTTCCGATAGCTATGACGATAGTGATGCTTTGGTGTAACGACACAGCCACCTTTTAATACAAACTGGTTACACATGAATTTGCTATTGTATTCATTTAGCAGCCCATCAAATGCTTTGAATCTTGGATAAGGGGAATACTGACTGGCTGTCCAACACCATACTTGGCCTGAGGCTGCTTGCGCATTATTTGGGTGGTAGTCATTTTCGTATTCATCCGTTGTAGAAGCAGCCAGAAACACTTCTAACTCTTGTTCTGTAGGCAGTCTAAGGTTTTTCCAGTTAGCAAAAGCAGCTGCTTCAAAATAGCTAATATGGACCAGCGGTTTGTTGAGATCTAATGGTACTAAGCCGTGTAATGTGTACTCACTCCAACCCTCAGCTGATTGTATCCAATATAGCGGATGGCGAATGCGCTCTTGATTTACCCAGTCCCAGCCTTGGCTTAACCAGCACTTTGCTTGTGCATAGCCATTATCTTGAATAAATGCTAAGAAATCGCCATTGGTCACCAAGCTTTGGCTGATGGCGAATGGGTAAAGATAGTTTTTGTGGGGAGGGCGTTCGTTATCATAAGAAAAGTCATCGCCATCGTAACCAATTTCAACAAGGCCTTCTTCGAAGTTAGTCCAGCCCTGTGCTGGTGGGGGTGCATCTTTCAGCTGTGTTGAAACATATGCTGTTGGTAGTTGATTGCTAGCGAGTATAGCTTTGATATCCATATAGAGCAGCTCTTGATGTTGTTGCTCGTGATGAATGCCAGTCTCAATTAAAGATAAAAGCTCGCCAGTAATGTCGCACTGGGTTAGTAGTTCTTTTAGCTGGTCATCAATATGCGTACGATATTGCATGACCTCTGATACGGTCGGCCTGGATAAATTGCCACGACCTGCTTGGATGGTGTGTGCGCCTACAGCCTTATAGTATGAATTAAATAGGATGCGAAATTCGGCGTTAAAAGGCGTGTAATCCTTTTTAGATTTGGAAAGAATGAGCTCTTCAAAGAACCAGCTGGTATGCGCCAGATGCCATTTTGGCGGGCTAACTTCTGGTGCGGGCTGGACGATATAATCTTCATTTTCGATGTGGCTACAAATCTCCACAGTCTTTTTTCGTATCGTTTGTAGTCTTTTAATCAGGTTTTCTTTTGTGTCTGCCATGTATCTATACGCTTATTATTCTGTCACCACCACGCCTTGCCAAAAAGCGATATAACCTTTAACTTCTGCGGCGGATGTTTTTGGTGTTTGGTATTGCCAAGCTGCATTTTCATTCACCATGCCATTAACATCGATAGAGTAATAGTTAGCTAAACCCTTCCAACCACAAGTTGATGTATGCGTGCTTTCACGTAAAAATACTTGATTGACTGAGCCAAAAGGAAAGTAATGATTACCCTCTAGCAAAACCGTGGCGCTAGATTCTGCAATGACAGCATCATTCCATATTGCTTTCATCATCCATCCCTGCGATTAATATTAGTCTAGTGTGTCAATATTTTAACATCACTACAGTATTACATAAACGTTTGAGTTGACTAGAGGTGAGGGTGATTAGTCAATCTGAAATCAGATGTTGAATTTTCTTGATTTCATTTTTCTTAAAGTGTTTGCTGCGCTGTTACCATGACTAAGTTAGATTCTTGCCACATGCGCATCGTGAAGTTATCTTTTGTTATTAGTAATGGTTTTTCGTTATCCTCAGCTTTGGGCAATTTGCCAAACCGTTTTGGGTCATAGGCCGCTTCATAATAGGTCATTATTTCACCAGACGGGAGCTTTAATTTTATTTGCGCAGCAATGACACCTTGTAAAGTGCAGTAACGCGCACCAATTAGTTTCGCTTGTTTAGCCGGTAAATTTTTGGATAGCGTTGGGTTGAAATTGAGTCTATCCATATAAGCTTGTACTGTAGACATGGAGTTAGTACTCACATCTAACGGTTTAACATGCAAGTGATTGGTAAGCACTTCATATGCAATGCGTTGTTGAACATCATTGCTTAGGTTTGTGAATAATGGAAATGCAAACATCATGATTAACAGCCCTGCAGCTAAGCCACCAAGAGAATAAAACCAATGAGTGGAAAGTGCTTTTTTTGGTTGAGAGGTTCTTTGTTGTAGACGCTGTAGATCCAATAGCTCACTTGCTGTTAAGGCTTCGCTTTCAAGCATGTTTTTAAGTGACTCTTTTAAGGGTATGTGATCGCTCATCATGTAGCTCCTTCTTGCGTTTTTACATCACTGCTTTGTATGCGTTGGCGTAAACGGTGCAGGCGTGACAGTACGGTGTTGCGTGATTGACCAATTTGCAATGCAATTTCAGAAGCTGACATGCCATCTACAGACCATAAGTAAATGACTTCACGTTCTAATGGCGTTAACTTTTTCCAAATTTCTTCTAGCGTGAATTTATCAACTGTCATTGCTTCAAGTGACTTTTCAGAACTTGCGAGCAGGTCTGTGTCTATTGGTGTTTCGACGATATCAATGTTACGTTGCCTTAATTGATCAATAAACGTATTGCGTACAATACGACGAATATAGGCTTCTGGCTTCTGTAGGTCTTTTGGATTATTACGCAAATATTTTTCTAATGCATCGTGCAATAAATCACGGGCATTTTCACGCTCGCCGCATAAAGCCATACAATAGCGAAATAAGCGATTAAGTATGTCGCTATCGAAAGTCACCTAGTTATCCTTGTTGCCTCTGCGTTCATAAATTGATTGCCCAGTCTGGCAAAATGCCCATCGCAATAGTTTCTAGTATTTTGTCTGCACCTGTTAATACAAGCAAGCCTAGTCCGAGTAATAAAGCCCCCAGTAATTTTTTTACCATACTGGCATTTTTTAATAAGTTTGGCTGCATGTGTTTTAGTACTTTGCCTGAGGCAAGCCCAGCGATTAATAATACGGCAGCAGTACCGATACCAAACGCGAACATAATTAAAAAGGCAGTGACCATACTTTGCCCAATCGAAGCTAGCGCGATAGCAGCGCCAAGCGTTGGGCCAACACAAGGTAACCAAACTAGCCCTAAGAGTGCGCCTACTCCAAATTGCCCTGCCGCTGATGATGCATTGCCATCGCCAGTATTAAAGCGGCTAGTGAATAATGATAAGCGCAAGGTGAGCCAATCCCCCAACTTTTTGATGAGGAGTGTAGCACCCACTAAAATGAGTAAGCCAGCGGCAATGTAACGGAAAAGCTCTGGATCAAGCCCTAGTGAAATTAAAACAAAGCTTAAAAGCGTACCAGCAATAGCGAATGATGCACTTAAGCCAAGCGCTAAATACCATGCACCATGGCGGCCGCCACTATTTGCTGAGGCCATGACGACTGGCACTAGTGGCCAGACGCATGGCGACAGGATGCTGAGTGCGCCTGCCGCAGCCGCTAAAGGGATGGAAGCAAGTTCAAGACTCATCGTTTTTTCGGCTTGAAGTAGATTGCTTTGTCTAGCTCAGCA
The DNA here is from genome assembly GCA_048595445.1 of Methylophilaceae bacterium. Lineage (GTDB taxonomy): Bacteria > Pseudomonadota > Gammaproteobacteria > Burkholderiales > Methylophilaceae. The sequence continues at coordinate 31,771 of JBJPGD010000041.1, read as the reverse complement.
GCGATAACGTCGTAACGTGATTCTGCAACGCTGAACCAAAACTGCTCTTGGCCTTTATAAAGTAAGAATGTTGATTGTCTTGGTGCACGGAACTGACGCACGACTTTTTTCTGTTTGTCGAAGTCTATTTTTAGAATATGAAATTTGCTTTCTGGATTTTTAGCAATGTACTTGTTCAATGCGGCTTGCTGTTTTGCACAAGTCGTACACCATGTTGCATGAATATCTAACAATACAACTTCACCTGCTTCTTGCAGTGCTTTAAAACGCGCTTCTGTATAAGGTTCATCTGTAGATGCAGTTGCATTTAAGGTGAATGAGAAAAGTAAAACAAACGCAGCTAGCATTTGTTTAAAGGGGTTTAGCATCGTAATCATGTTGCAATCCTTAGTCATTAATAAAAAAGAGTCGGTGCTAGTTTTGGAAGTATTAACTAGACACCTATCCTATAAGACGCATATAAAGCTATTTTGATTGCATTAATTTTAATTTATTTTTTTAGATTAGGTCTGCTAGGTGAAATAATACAGCCGCAGGAGCGCACACCCGCAAGGGTCTTCCCCAATTAACTAAAGCCAGTAAACTGGCTAGTTAAGTGTGAAAGGGCGTCACCATCCTTGCTAAGAACTATACCCGTAAAGGGCATCACCAATCTCGCTAGGTACTAAAGTACCAAGTCGATTGAGAAAGTGCTAGGTCGATTGAGAAGGGAGGAGTTGCAAGTAAATAAATCTGTTAAATCTATTTAGCGGGCGTTGAAGAAGAAGCCTTTTCTGTAAATTCATCATAGACATCTGCAGGTTCCATATTGAACATAGCGTTCATCATTCTATAGATGTGCATGACTTCTTCGTCTATTTGCACTTCTTCGTCTATTTGCACTTCTTCATCGGTTATATCTTGGTTTGTCATTTTCGCTAGTGTTTTAGTGTCCAGATTTAAAGTCTACCTGATAACGTAAAAACAGATTGTTAACGATTATTAAGCATTTTTACCCTTTCGGTTGGTTTACTTGCTTGTAGGCTGGTTGTTTATAAACAGTTGTCCCTGTCCAACGGTGAAATGACTGTATGGCACCTCTTAGATGCGGCCATTAGTATTATTTACTACTTGGCTAATTTGAGAAATAACTGTATCATCCGCCGCTTGTTGTTGATTTGGGTGCTTAGCTCAGTTGGTAGAGCGTCGCCCTTACAAGGCGAATGTCAGCGGTTCGACCCCGTTAGCACCCACCATAAATCAACAGCGACTAAATCATACTTATTTATTTGAATAGGTAAGTTTAGGAGTGGTAGTTCAGTTGGTTAGAATACCGGCCTGTCACGCCGGGGGTCGCGGGTTCGAGTCCCGTCCACTCCGCCAACAAGTCTAAGTTATTGCTTCAATGCGGTAACTTAGCATCTAAGCCCCGCCTAGTGCGGGGCTTTCCCATTTTTAGAACCCCTATAATTCCAAATCAGTAGATTGAGAGTTTAATAGTCATTAAGCCCACATTTGCTTTTCCTTGTAATCTGACTATCATTAATGCTAACGCTTTCATTGAATGTTGATGTCAATATGAATGCGTTTGCTTGATTTGATGTATCACAATGCTGAACAAAGCAGTTTAAATTGGTAAGCAGGTATATTTAAGGGCTAGAGATGAAAATAGGAATCCCTACCGAAATTCGTGAATATGAACATCGTGTCGCCATCACGCCGGAGATTGTTAAGAAGGTTGTCAATTTAGGCTGTGAAGTGCTTGTGCAGAAGGGTGCTGGTTTAAGCGCAGACATGATGGATGAAGCTTACACTCAAGCAGGAGCGAACTTAGTTACTGCAAAAAAAGTATTTGCATGCCCGGTAGTTCTAAAGGTACGCACACCTGAGCCTAAAGAAATAAAGATGATGAAGCCTAGCACCGTAGTCATCGGAATGTTAGAGCCATTTAATCAGGTAAGTCGGCAGGCTATGTCTAAACAGGGATTAATAGCCTTCTCTTTAGAGTTGCTGCCTCGCAACACTAGGGCACAAAGTATGGATGTGCTTTCTTCACAAGCTAATATTGCTGGCTATAAATCTGTATTGTTGGCCAGCCATTATTATCGTCATTTTATGCCAATGTTAATGACAGCTGCCGGTACGGTGAAAGCTGCGCGCGTATTAATTTTGGGTGCAGGTGTAGCAGGGTTACAAGCCATTGCCACGGCAAAACGTTTAGGGGCTGTTGTTGCAGCTTCAGATGTAAGGCCTGCTGTTAAGGAGCAAATAGAGTCACTAGGGGCTAAATTTTTAGATGTTCCTTACGAGACAGAAGAAGAAGAGAGAGCTGCGACAGGGGAAGCCGGATATGCGAGCGCAATGCCTGAATCATGGATGAATCGACAAGCTGAGTTAGTAGCTGAACGTGCTAAAGAATCAGACATTGTTATTACCTCCGCACTTATCCCTGGGCGTGAGCCGCCAGTTTTATTAAGTGCCGAAGTTGTGCAAGCAATGAAAGCCGGCTCAGTAGTCGTTGATTTAGCAGCTGGGTTTGGCAAAAATGGATCAGGAAATTGTCCATTGACCTCAGCGAATGAAGTGGTTGTAAAGCATGGCGTAACCCTTGTTGGCCACACTAATATACCAAGTTTAGTGAGTGCAGATGCATCATCACTTTATGCAAAAAATGTATTTGAGTTTCTGAAACTGATGATAACTGAAGACGCCAAGTTGGATATGTCGAAGGATGATGAGCTAGTGAAAGCTTGCTTATTTTCCGAATAAGATTAAGTTTTTAAAAAATGACTAAAAAGGACACACCATGAACGAATTGTTAACCATGCAAAACGTGACTATTTTTGTGTTAGCCATTGTTGTGGGGTATCACGTTGTGTGGAATGTTACTTCTGCATTACATACACCTCTGATGTCAGTTACCAATGCAATTTCAGGCATTGTCATTGTCGGCGCAATGCTGCAAACGGTTCAGATTGAAGGTGACGTTTTTAATTTAACAAGCATTTTGGGCGCTGTTGCTGTTTTCTTAGCATCAATCAATATTTTTGGTGGGTTTATGGTGACACGGAGAATGTTGGAGATGTTTAAAAAGAAAGATAAAAAAGACGCGGGTGCAGCTAAATGATATCGATTAACCCCAACATAACAGCATCCGCTTATTTAATCGCTGCTGTTCTATTTATATTGTCGCTAAAAGGGCTTTCTTCGCCAAAAAGTGCTGGACGAGGCAATGTTCTTGGCATGTTAGGCATGGCAATCGCAGTCGTGACGACATTGTTTGTTGGCAACCAACTTGTTTTTTCACTTATTTTTGTTGCAATTGTATTAGGTGCAATTGTTGGTATCACGGTTGCGAAACGTGTCCAAATGACGAATATGCCAGAGCTTGTTGCGTTGATGCATTCGTTTGTAGGTATCTCAGCCTTACTTATTGCCATTGCTGCTGTTTTTAATAGTGCTGAAGTTCACAGTGGCGTACAACGAATTGAATTATTTATAGGTGCGTTTATAGGCGCAATTACCTTTACTGCTTCTGTTGTTGCTTTTGGGAAGTTGTCAGGTAAGTTTGGCGCTAAACCTATCGTATTTAAAGGGCGGCATATATTGAATTTAATACTCGCCTTATTGATGGTTGCCTGTGGCATCTATTTTTATCTTTATCAAAGTCAAATTGCATTTTTATTGATGTGTGGTTTTGCGCTGATATTGGGTGTTACTTTAATCATTCCGATCGGTGGAGCCGATATGCCTGTCGTCGTTTCTATGCTTAATAGTTATTCAGGCTGGGCTGCGGCGGGCATTGGTTTTACGCTTAACAATTCAGTATTAATTATTGCTGGTGCATGTGTTGGTTCTTCCGGCGCAATATTGTCTTATATTATGTGTAAAGCGATGAATCGATCAATTCTGAGTGTGATGTTAGGTGGCTTTGGTGCGGATGTTGCATCTACTACAGTGGATGGTGAAGAAAAAATAGCAAAAGCGGTGTCGGTTGATGATGTCGCTTTTTTATTGGCTAATGCAGATTCAGTGATAATCGTGCCAGGATATGGATTGGCTGTCGCACGTGCACAGCTTGTTCTGCAAGAGCTTGCATCTCGATTGATTGAAAAGGGTATCAACGTAAAGTATGCCATTCACCCGGTTGCGGGGCGGATGCCAGGGCATATGAACGTTTTATTGGCCGAAGCAGATGTGCCATATGAGCAGGTAGAAGAAATGGAAGAGATTAATAATGAATTTGTACAAACGGATGTCGTTTTTGTTATCGGTGCTAACGATGTGGTCAATCCTGCCGTTAAAAACCCAGAAAGCCCTATTTATGGTATGCCGATTTTAGATGCTTACAAAGCGAAAACCATTATTGTCAATAAGCGGTCAATGGCAACGGGTTACGCTGGTGTAGATAATGAGCTATTTTATCTGGATAAAACGATGATGGTGTTTGGCGATGCTAAAAAAGTCGTTGAAGATATTACAAAGGCAATCGACTAAAACTCCTATTTTCACTAGCCTGATCGCAAAAGCGCTTTGCAATGTTGGTGATGATGCTTGTCCCACTGCCATTAGTCGCTTGTAGAAGTGAAGGCGGCCCTAGCAGTGTTGTACTTAAACCAACTAATGCGTCTTGGCTGCTGCAGCTGTTTCCACAAAAAAGTAGTGGTCATCAAATGAGCTGTTTAGCAGCTCAGCTTCCTGCAGTGCTTGTATGAAACTGTTGGCTTCAAACACGGGATGATTTTGTTCATCTAATACTTGGTAAATTGTCATGCTGTACTCCTTAAAGATAAGTTTTCAATAAAGCGTCACATAATAGTAAGAGCAAAAACTGCACCAAAAATTCAACTAAATTAACAACTTATTATTTATTTATAGTTTTCATTAGCCTATGAAAACTACTTAAAGTTAAGTGTTAGCATTTAGCTAAATGTTGTGATGTCAGTGAATAAAATGATGAACGAAAGTTGTGACAATATGATGAAATATCGGCGTGACAAATGATATATTATGTCGTGATTCATGCGATAGACACTAAGAGAAGAAAATGAAAAAACAGTTTTATATTGATTACGCACAAGAAAATTTTGAAGGACAATCAACACGATACCGTTGTGCTTTTTGTAAAGAAGAAACAACTAAAATTAATGGTCGTTTAGATGGTCATTTACCAACATGCGAATATCATCAGGAATTAGAAAAAGCAGGCTACGAAGCTTAATTATAGTGGCTTAACGTTGCCGCAGCTTGTGCTAATCCATTTCCCATCTATATCAGCCTGTTCATTGACGCGCGCACCTTGTGCCAGCCCGACGAATTGAGTCGTGCCTGAGAAGCTTGTAGGGCTCGTCACAGTTCCTTTAGCTGTGCCGTCCCCCTTGAGTTGATCACTGTTACAAGTAAAGTCTGTTTTATAGTAGTTGCCATTGCGAGTCGCACTTTTAGAAGTACAGCCAAGTTCTTCTTGATAAAAATCAGGTAGCATTTGTTGCTCTGCCATTTCTTGCGTAATACATGTCTGAGAAATAGCTGCACCGTTATCTAATTGAGGCATTTCTAGGCCATATTCTTTGGCTAATTGCTCCAACCCTTTTAGTTGGTCAGGTGGAATATGTTGTGCCAATAGTAACAAATCAGAAGTTGTTGTGATTTTCCATAAGCCAGCACGCATATTCGTATTAGTTTCTTTGGCTGTTGAGGAAAATGTCGAGAAAGTTAAGAGTATAACGGTGAAGGTTTTAAGCATTGAGATTCCAAATTAAGGATGTTTTATAACCTATAGAGTAGATGAACGTTACATAAGTTCAGCCTCAAAAATTGAGGCAAGATAATATGAGTCATGTATCCTAGCGCTATAAATTGTAAAGAGTAATATCACATTTAATGAACCCAGAAGATCTGCAAAAACTAGTTAGTATGGAAATGCCATACGGCAAACATAAAGGCAGAATACTGGCAGACTTGCCGGGCAATTACCTCAATTGGTTTGCACGTGAAGGTTTTCCTAAAGGCGAGCTGGGGCGTTTATTGCAGTTAATGCAAGAGATCGATCATAACGGCTTATCGGACTTGTTAAAGCCGTTACGTGCTTAACACGCATAGCTAATGATGCTAGTGTATGGGTGAATGATCAACATCTAGGCTGAGTGGTTTATTCAGCGTGAATGATGGCAAGATGGTGGTGATGCCAGCATATACCAGTAAGCCGCCATATAGTGTATCGCTAATACCAAACTTTTGATGCAAGATGCTCGCAATGACTAATGTAAAGATAAGTGTTGGCGCAAGTGCAATGGCAATATCAAAACTACTTTTCACATGGTCTTTATTGACATGGATTCTTTGTAAAGCGACAGTACCCACTCTTAATGGTAACACCACAGCAGTAATGGCTAAACCAATCCACAAAGACTCCCATTGCATGGCACCGTTAGGCACTTTCATGCCGCTATAAAAGAAGTAGAAAGGCACGAAGAACGATGCAAATAATTGCACGGCATGTAGGTTGTCATCTGAGGCGAGTGTTGGCATTTTTTCACGCAGTTGCCTTGCCGCTAAGCCAGTAAAAAATGCACCGACTAAATAATACACGCCAAGCTCTTTAGTTAGGTAAGCCGCAATTAGACCCACCATAATCAGTAATGAGAATTCTGAGCCAGGCGCGAATGGAATCACAATGCGCCCAAGAAACATAAAGAGTAGCGGTAGGCCAAATGCAATCGCTATCAGAACGCCAGATGATGTGCCTAAATCAGAAACAGAACCTGATTTAAGAAAAATAAATAATAAGAGAAGTGCGAGTAGCTCTCCTGCGATGGCTTTGCTTTTTACCCAAAATATTTCATTGTCATCTAAATCAAGTGCAGATATAGATTCAAGAATAAAGCCGGTAGAAGGTGTGAGTAATGCGAGTGCAATAAGGCCTGCCACTTGCACGCTGTATTGAAGGTAATGCATCCCCAGCCAAGTGAAGCCAAAGATGACTAAACAGCGGATAAAAAGGTGGCTTAATAAGGGCCAAAAACCTTTTTTAAGGTCGTGCATGTCGACCTCTAAGCCAGCAAATAAGAACAGGGATGAAATGCCGAGTGCCGCTAAGAAGCTAAGCGTAATGTCATGACTATAATCCGCAATACCAAAGACTGTAATCATGCCTAAAGCAAAGCAGGTTATTGGTGCAGGAATTCGAAATTTTTGTAATGCCCTAGGGAAAACAAGCAGAATAAAAACAATTGCTAAATAAATAACTTGTTCTGGAAGGTCTGGTAGAGAAAAATCAGTCATATTGCGCTTTGAGAGGTTGTTTGCAGCATTATTGCATAAATCAATCACCTGTCACACATAACCAGTATTATCCAATTAATATATGAGTTAAGTCGATAGGGCTAAGTGTTTTTGCTGTTATTTGCCAATTCTGGATTTGCGGTTAAATGCTTTATCCCCAGGTAATATGCATTTAGTACCAAACCACCCACCTTGAGCACCTGGTGGACAACCTTTATTTTCGGGATGTTGCTTTGCTATTTTCGAAGCTTCAGATGCTTTTTGTTTATCTATATATTCCCAGCGGCCATTTGGGTTCAAGACAACTTTGTCGCCATTGGCAGTAATTGCGTCAATTTTCTCGCCTAGGTTTCCCGCAAAACTCGTACTAGCATTTAGTAGTATCAACGTAATTAATGCTTTTATTAGGTGGTTTTTCATGGCTTTGTAGTCTTAATTTGAATATATTGCTGTTTATTTTACTATAACGGCTATTACTACCCATTCTCTAGCTAAATTTGTTTGAAATATAAAGTCTTTGTGATTAATATGGTGACTCGATAAGAACATTATCATTATTGTGAATGCCAAAATGAAAAAAACATCAATTTCCAGTGTTGTTTGTTTAGATATTATTGATTTTTCTAAAAAGAAAAAAACTGAACAAAATGCAATAAAAAAACAATTCAACGCTTTAATTAGTCTTGCTGTGGTTGATATTCCAGAGAAGGATCGGACTATTGTGGATACTGGTCATGGCGCAATTATTACCTGTCATGGCCCACTGGAAAATGCTTTAGAAGATGCGCTTTTTATTGCATTAACGATTCGTGATGAAGTTATTAATGGTAACGCGAGCAATAAAAACGCTATGTATCTACTCATGGGTATTAATTTAGGGTCTGTAAGCGTTGATGAAAGTAGTAATGTCGTAGGTGATGGCTTGGTTGAGGCGAAGCGCATTATGAGTTTCGCTAAGCCGAATCAAATATTGGTTTCAGGTGCGTATTATGAGTTGGCATCAAAACTGACGTTAGAAATTGCGCAAATGTTTGAGAAGTACGATATGCATGCTTATGAGCATGATATTTATGCCGTACGATTGCTAAATGAAAAAGCCGCAGTGGACGCTACAGCAGTGCCAAGCAATGCAGAAAACATAGAACCGCAAGCAGCAGCCGTTGGCAGCACTTACGATTGGCGTACGTATGCACTCCCATTTCTGCTGGGGTTAATCATGCTGTTTGTTTTGATTAAATGGATGAAACATGATGCAGCTAATAGTGTCGATGGAGATGTAGCCATTGAATCTTCATCCGAAGCGTTAATGCCTTTGCCTGGAGCTGAGTCTGAAATGGAGTTGTCAACAACTGGCGAATCAGATCAAGAGAAAGCCATGCAAGATGAACTTGCCCAGCCTAATGCCGCACAAAAGAAAACAAAGACAAAAGCAACTGCCAACACCAAGGTAAAATCGAAGCCAAGCGCCAGCACAAGTAAAGTGCAAGAGTCTACAGTAGATGATGGTAAGCCTACAGAACCAACAAACTCGCCCAATAAAAACGATGATAAGTCGACTTGGGACACCATTAAGGAAAGTGTGACTACTGGTTCAGATGCTGAGTGTTCACAAGCAGCGATAGCGCTAAATCAATGTGTTAAATAATTTATATTAGTGCTGTATTTTTGCTATGTTTTTGAACAATTCTTTTAAGTTCAGGCACACAAGAACCACATTCAGTACCGCATTTCAGCTTGTTTTTTAGAGCAGGGAAGTCAGCGCCAGCCTGACAAACCTCAACAATGTCATTCTCCGCAACATCTAAGCAGTTGCAGATAATCTTGCCACGGCCAGTCTGGCCTGTTGGCGGTTGCGGTAAAGGCGCAAGCGCCCAACGACGTAACTCTTCCGTAAATGTACCGCTAGACATGACTTCTTTTAGCCAGCCCGTGGCAATCGTTTCGCCCATCAATCTAACACCAGTTACCTGGTTATTTTCGACTAGGATGCGTTTGGAAATGCCACGCTTCGCATCATTGTATTTGAGTATTGGCATGCCGTCAGTCATCCCTAGCAAGGTGTCAATCCGTGAGATTAATGTACTAATAGCAGGTGTGTAATGTGCGGCACGTAATATCAACATGCCCGATTGTTTGGTTTCAGATTCACGCCCAAACAAGCCACAAGTCGCGTATTGAAAATGCTGCATTAATTCACGTACTTGTTCGAGTAGGTTTAAGTCATTGCACGTGCGCATGATGGTCATTTCCCACGGCAAATCGAGTTTTTCAATTTTAACGGTGGTGTGTTTTAACTCGGGCTGCTTCGATGTTTTATCGAAGGCCTCTGGCATGAGCGCATTCACGCCTAATCCTTGCATGAATTTTGCACCCCAGTGCATCGGAATAAAGGTCTGTGCTGGCGCTACCTCTTCAGAAGTTTGCACGGCAATATTAATGCTACCCCGTTGATTGCTCACGGTAACGATGTCGCCTTCTTTAATCGAGCGGCGCTGCATATCACTTTCGTTCATGGATATTACAGGCTCTTCCACGTGGTTAAACAGTTGCGCAACATTGCCTGTACGGCTCATGCCGTGCCACTGGTCACGTAATCTACCCGTTAGTAGGTGTAGTGGGTAGCGCGCATTCGCTTTATCCGCTGTGGTTTGGTAAACCGTATTGATGAACTGCGCTTTACCACTTTCTGTTGCAAAGACACCGTCTGTATATAAGCGGGCTTTACCTTCTGTCGCATCTGTTACAAATGGCCATTGCTGCGGGCCATTGGTAGTGAGGAGGTCATAGCTTAATCCAGTAATATCTAAATCCCGGCCACGTGTGGTTTCCCGGTGCTCGTTAAAAATAGATTCTGTCGTTTTAAAAGGGAATAGTGAAGACTTACTGCGCGTGGTTTTACCTAGTTTATTGGCAAGGCGCACTGCAAAGTCTACGGCTATTTGCCAATCATGACGCGCTTCGCCTGGCGGGGAAGCCGCTGTATTTAATCGCGTAATACGGCGCTCGGAATTCGTCACCGTACCTTCTTTCTCACCCCAAGTGCTGGCAGGTAATAAGACATCTGCAAATTGACAGGTATCGGTATTGTTAAAAGAATCTTGCACCACCACAAGCTCTGCAGCACCTAAAGCTTCGAGTACTTTATTCAGGTTGGGCATGGAGTGCGCCGGGTTGGTACAAGCAATCCAGATGGCCTTAATCGTGCCGTTTTTTACCGCTTCAAACATTTCAACAGCTGTCTTGCCCGGCTGATCTGGTACGCTATCAATATCCCATAGCTCGGCCACTTCGGCACGGTCTTCTACGCTAGCTAAGTTGCGGTGTCCAGATAATAGGTTCGACATGCCACCGACTTCACGTCCACCCATCGCATTCGGTTGCCCTGTGAGAGAAAACGGTCCAGTACCAAGCTTACCAATTTGGCCAGTGGCTAAATGTAAATTAATCAGCCCTGCGTTTTTATCGGTACCGTGGATGGATTGGTTTAAACCTTGGCAATACATGGATAACGTAGGGCCTTTGCCGAACCACTTAGCGGCTTGCACAATATCTGCTTCTTTGATGCCACAAATATCAGCCACCATTTTTGGTGTGTATTCACGTACGGTTTCTTTTAACGCATCGAAGCCTTCGGTGTGCTGGCTGATGTAATCCATATCCAGCAGCCCTTCCCATAGCATGACGTGCAGCATGCCATTGAATAATGCTACGTCGGTACCCGGCAATATCGGCAAATGCAAGTCAGCCGTCTGCGCGGTATCAGTACGCCTTGGGTCTACCACAATGATTTTTAGATTTGGATTCTTCGTTTTCGCATCTTCAATGCGACGGAAAAGAATCGGGTGTGTAAATGCCGTATTGCTACCGGCAATAAATAAGCATTCGCTATGGTCTATATCCTCGTAACAAGCAGGTGGCGCATCGGCACCCAGCGTCGCTTTGTAGCCTGTGACGGCAGAGCTCATACATAGGCGTGAATTGGTATCTACATTGTTGGTACCAATTAAGCCCTTAGCTAACTTATTGAATACATAGTAATCTTCGGTAAGCAGTTGGCCTGAGATATAAAAAGCAACAGAATCTGGGCCATGTTCTTTGATGGTATTTGCAAATTTGTCAGCTAAATAATCTAGTGAAACATCCCATGAAACGCGCTTTCTAGGCATGTCACGGCTTAAGCGCATTTCTGGATACAGCGCCCGGCTATCCAGCTTTGCACTCAGGTGTAAGGTTGCGCCTTTAGTGCATAACCTGCCGAAATTGGCAGGATGATCAGGGTCGCCTTTGACGTGAATGATTTTATCATTCTCCGATTCAATAATAACGCCACAACCGACTCCGCAATAACAACAGGTGGATTTGGTTTCTTTAATCATATGTATTGTTTTTTGGCTTTAATATTTTAAACATCCAAAAAGACAATACCATCTTCAACTTTAGTTGGGTAGCAGGTTGTTTCGCCTTCATCTGGCTCATCTGCTTTACCTGTCACTAAACTAATTTTCCAGTTATGTAGTGGGCAAGTGACCTTGTCACCATGCACGATACCTTGTGATAGTGGCCCTTTTTTATGCGGGCAACTGTTGTTAAGCGCAAACACGCGGTCATCTTCAGTGCGGAATACGCCTATATCACCTTTTTCGCCGCGCGCCACACGCGAACCAAGTTTAGGAATGTCAACTAAAGGGCATATTTCTTTCCAACTCATAATAACTCCAAGATTAAATTTGGCTTAAGAAACGGCCAACAAATAAATTAATAAAAAATTTAATACAAAAGAAAAAATAGCTAACCATTGCCATTTCTGTAATCTTGCACGCTCTATTAATGGCGTACGCTGTATTGCAATAGGTCTAAATTCACCGTTTTCTAAAGCGTGTAGCATTTCATCTGATGTTTCAAAACGCTTATCAACATCTCTAGCAACAGCCTTTAAAATGATATTTTCTAACCAGCTTGGTATCTCTGGCCGGTATCGTGTAGGGCGAACTGGCTCACCAAAATGCGGGGTTTGAAAGGGTTCAATTTCACCATAGGGATATTTTCTTGTGAGTAAGTAATAAAGTGTGACACCGGCGGCATAGATATCAGTGGCAATACTGGCCTCTTCACCATCAAATAACTCATGTGCCATATAGCTGGGCGTGCCAGGGTTTTCCATGGTGGTAGGTGTGGTGGCAGTGGAGTTAAGCGCTACACCTAAATCTAATATACGCAGTTGCTGATCTGAGCCGATATGAATATTGTCAGGCTTGATATCTCTGTGGACTATATTTAAACGGTGTAGCATGCTTAAACCGTGTAATAAGTTCGCACCAATTTTTGCAACACCATTAACGGTGAAATGATGGTCGTTATTTAGGCGCTCTTGTAGTGTTGCGCCTTCATGCCAGGTCATCACATAATATAAAAAATTGCGCTGATCTATATTTAATGGCAAAACTTGTGGCATGCATTTTGTCACGACACGTTTTGCTAACCACTCTTCGTTGATTAAAGCTTGGCAACTATCGACATCATTGGCCAGTTGTTCTTGCAAGGTCTTAAGTACAAATAGTTGACCAGTAGCACTTTTTACTTTGTAAACAATGTTAGTGCGTGAATCGTGCAATATCTCTAGCACTTCAAACTCGTCTAGTTTCTCCCCGATTTTCAGTTTGGAAGGCACTGTTAAATGGCGCGTGTCCGCTAGTAAATCCTTTAAGCCATCAGTACCGAGTGCATCAATGCGTACAATAAGTGCGGTGCTATTATCTTTGCCACCTTCAGCAAGTGCCGCTTTGGTTAGATGTTCGCTTATCACTTGCGGGGTGTCATGTTGCATCAATGCGGCACGAATGGTTTTTTTGTTTAATGGCTCCCATACGCCGTCACTCATGATAGCAAATATGTCACCAATTTCTAGTAGACCATCGGCATATTCGATCGGTAAATGTTGATCTAGACCAACTGCACGTTTAAGTACGTGGCGCATATCAGGCCTATCCCATACATGATCGTTAGTGAGTTGTTTTAATTCTTTGTTGCGTAGACGGTATATACGTGTATCGCCTATATGCGCGACCACATAGCGCTGACCCTTAAGTACGAGTACCGATAAAGTGGTTGCCATGCCAGCCAAGCTACTGTTAGTGCTGGCTTGAGCAAGCACCCAACGATTTGCTGCGCTGAGGACAGTGTCTAATGATGCATGTGTTTGCCAGGTATCGGGTGTTGCGTAATAATCAGCACATACGGTGCGAACACTCATTTCTGCAGCTTCGCGCCCGCCCGCATTTCCGCCTATGCCGTCAGCAACTGCAAGCAAGGCGCCTTTGGTGGTCAGTAGAGCATCAGTTGGCGAGACAACCCCTACATAATCCTCATTACGTTCGCGCGGACCAATGACACTGCTTTCGCCTATTGTAAACTTAAGAGACATGTCATTAAGCAATCAGCGGTTGATAAAAGTGCGTGAGATTTTAGCATGATGGCTACTATACTCTAGCTGAGGTGACTGCGGCTGATCCCCAAGTAGTTCTCCAGCGGTTTTTTACACCCATTAAACCAAGTATGGCTAAAACAGCTAGGCCCGCAAATATTAATAAACCAATTTGGTAGCTATCAGTCATTTGTTTTGAATAGCCTAAGCTTGATGCCAAGTAAAAACCGCCGATTCCGCCAGCCATGCCCACTAAGCCAGTCATGACACCAATTTCTTTACGAAAACGTTGAGGCACAAGTTGGAAAACAGCGCCATTTCCCATACCCAGCGCCATCATCGCTATCACAATGACAGCGAGCCCAATGAATTGATCCTGTAAGCCAAAACTTAATATAAATAAGAAAAAAGCAGCGACTGCATACACGATGGTTAATGTGCGAATACCGCCAATACGGTCAGCTAAGTTGCCGCCGAAAGGGCGAACTAAGGTGCCAGCAAATACGCAGGCTGCTGTAAAGTAGCCAGCATGTACAGCGCTTAACCCATATTGGTCATTAAAGTAAATGGTAAGCGATGAGGCTAAGCCTACAAAGCCACCAAAGGTGACACTATAGAAAAACATAAACCACCATGCATCTTTGTCTTTTAATATTGCGATATACTCACTGAGTGACTTTTCGGGTGGCGTATCGGGACTATCCTTAGCTATTAAACAATAGATAATCAATACTAAAACAAGTGGAATTAATGCTAAACCGAATACGTTTGTCCAGCCATAGGTGATAGCTAAACTGGGTGCAAAAGTGGCTGCAAACACGGCGCCTGAAGTCGCTGCACCAGCAATACCTAAGGCAGTACCTTGGTGTTCAGGTGGGTACCAGCGTGAAGCTAAAGGTAATGCCACGGCAAATGATGCGCCAGCAAATCCGAGAAAAATACCAAGAATAAGTGACTGTTGAAAGTTTTCTATACCGTGTAACCATGCGAATAATAAGGCAGCAATGACAATAACTTGTCCGATTATGCCTGTCTTTTTAGGTTTAATTTGGTCAACCAACACACCCATTACGATACGTAATAATGCGCCAGACAGTACTGGGGTTGCGACCATTAGCCCTTTTTGCGCTGGTGTTAGCGACAAATCTCCTGAAATTTGTACGGCTAATATGCCCAATAACACCCAAACCATAAAGCTAATATCAAAATATAAGAATGCAGAAAATAAAGTTGGTTTGTGGCCAACAGACCAAAAGTTTTGTTTCATTAAAATATCTCAGCTTATTTTATAGGTGTGTTTAGATGGTGATGGTTTCATACTCTTTATGTTCATCACGTTTTTGCGCGCGTTCTGCCCATGGGTTAACGGCACCTTGTAGCGCATATAGCAGGCGCTCAAAAGCGGCTTTTCGGCCTTCATGGTCATCTAACACGCGTTGTTTCACATAATCTAAACCAACACGCTCTATCCAGTGCACGGTTCTATCTAAATAGCGTGCTTCTTCACGGTAAATTTGAATGAATGCGCCAGAATACTCCAGCACTTCTTCAGCCGTTTTGACTTTACATAAAAATTGCCCAGCCTCGGTTTTAATACCACCGTTGCCGCCGACATACATTTCCCAGCCGGAATCCACCCCGATAATGCCGACATCTTTAATGCCAGATTCCGCACAGTTACGTGGGCAAGCTGATACTGCAAATTTAACTTTATGTGGCGCCCACATGTGGTCAAATGCTTTTTCGATATCAATGCCTAGCTGCGTAGAGTTTTGTGTACCAAAACGGCAGAATTCGGAGCCAACACAGGTTTTAACCGTACGGATAGATTTACCATAGGCATAACCAGAAGGCATATCCAAATCTGCCCACATATTTGGCAGATCTTCTTTTTTAACACCGAGCAAATCAATACGCTGACCGCCAGTCAACTTGACCATTGGCACTTCGTATTTGTCTGCTACATCGGCTATTTTGCGTAATTGGTCTGGATTCGTTACACCGCCATACATGCGTGGTATGACAGAGTAAGTACCATCTTTCTGTATGTTGGCATGCACCCGTTCATTAATAAAGCGTGACTGCGGATCATCTTTCGCTTCATGTGGCCATGTTGAAATTAAGTAATAATTTAACGCTGGCCGACAAGTAGCACAGCCGTTTGGTGTACTCCAGTTCATGCCCTTAGTTGCATCAGGAATGTTCAAATATTTATTTTTTCTAACTTCTTCACGTACTTCTTCATGACTAAGCTCTGTACAGCCGCATACCGCTTTATCGGTAGAAGGTGGTGCATAACCGCCACCTAAAGTGGATGCTAAAATTTGCTCAACTAGGCCAGTACAAGAGCCACAGCTAGAACCTGCTTTGGTTTGTTTTTTAACATCATCTATCGTGAATAGGCCATCTTTTTGGATTGAATCAACAATCGCGCCTTTGCATACACCATTACAGCCACAGACCTCCATCTCATCAGGCATCGTTGCTGCTAGGTCTTGGCCTTGATGGCCAGTATTGCCAAGGGAGTCTTGGCCGAACATTAAGTGGTCACGAATTTCGTGAATTGGCTTGCCGTCACGGAGCATCTGGAAATACCAGGCTCCGTCGGCAGTATCGCCATAGAGCACGCCGCCGATGATTTTGTCATCTTGAATAACGAGTTTTTTGTAAACCCCGCCCACTGCATCGTGCAACACAATTTCTTCAGTATCGTCCCCACCTGTAAAATCTCCCGCAGAAAACAAATCAATGCCTGTTACTTTTAATTTTGTTGAGGTAACAGAGCCTTTGTAAGAACCAATTCCAAAGTTGGCTAAGTGTGTGGCGCACACCTTAGCCATTTCAAATAAGGGAGCCACCAAACCATAAGACAAGCCGCGATGAGACACACATTCGCCCACCGCATACACCCGCGGGTCATATGTTTGCATAGTGTCGTTTACCACAATACCTTTATCACAGTGGATGCCAGCTGATTCAGCAAGCGCGAAGTTTGGTCTAATACCAACCGCTAACACCACTAAGTCGGCAGGAATCTCGAAGCCTTCTTTAAATTGCACGGATTTAACTCTGCCATCCTCATTACCAACGATTGTCTCTGTATTGGTTTCTAAGTGAAACTTAAGGCCTTTGGCTTCTAGTGATTTTTGCAGCATGGCGCCAGCAGTCTTGTCTAGCTGTCTTTCTAATAGCCACTCGTTTCTATGGATGACGGTGACATCCATGCCTTGAATGCTCAAGCCATTTGCCGCTTCTAAGCCCAGTAAACCACCACCAATGACGACTGCATGCTTGTATTGCTTAGCTGCGTCTATCATGTCGTTGGTATCTTTTATGTCGCGATAGCCAAGCACACCGTCCAGTTCTTTGCCTGGAATGGGTGGCATAAATGGTTTGGAGCCTGTTGCAATTAATAAGCGGTCATATTCTGCTGTAGTACCATCTTCTGCCGTCACAACACGACTTTTTCGGTCTATCTTATTAATGCGTGCGTTTGTATATAGCGCAATATTGTTTTCTGCATACCACTCACGGGTATTAAGAATAATGTCGTCTATCGTTTGCTCGTTGGCCAGTACAGGTGACAACATAATGCGGTTGTAATTAGGATAAGGTTCATCACCAAACACGGTTATATCATATAAATCAGGAGAAATTTTAAGAAGCTCTTCTACCACGCGCATGCCAGCCATGCCGTTACCGATGACTACTAATTTCATTTTTTGCATAAAATTGTTTTCTTAAAAGTGTAATATTTATATCATTAAAGCAATAGCCATGCCATAAATAAAAATACATTAAATACAATAAGTTAGGATGTTTTTATTGCAATAAATTTAGTGTTGATTAACCTAAAAAAGTGCGTGCGCACCAAGATAGTGAACCGTTTTGGTGCGCCTAGGTTTAGTTGTAGAAGTTAGAGTAGATTAGAGTCTCTTGGTTATTGATTGGCGAGCAATACGATGACGATAATAGCCAGTATTAAAGAGGTGCTTTTCCAAAAAGCGATGGGGTTACGCTCTATTAGAGATGGGCCTGTTTTATTTAAGAAGGCTTTATTGGGTTGGCGTAAATCAAACAAAAATTCTGATAGCGCTTCATAACGTTTGTAGGGGTTTGGTTCAACTGCTTTCTTGATTGCTTCATTAACCCAAGTTGGAATTTTATGGCCTTCGTCATATATATCTCGGTATCTTAATTTCTTTTGCGCAGCCTTTGTTTTAGATTTCGCAACTTCAGCGCCATATGGCAGTTTTCCTGTTAATAGTTGATAGGTAATCACCCCTAGAGAAAATATATCCGAACGTGACGAGCCACTTTCGCCAAGGAAGTATTCTGGCGCCGTGTATTGTGCGGTGCCCAGTAGGTTGTTGCGCTCGATGGGCGTTGCAATCTCCGTAAGGCCTGCGACTTGGGTTGAGCCAAAATCAATAATTCTCACAGTGCCAGTACTATCGATCATAATGTTTTCAGGTCTTAAATCCTGATGTAGCATTTCTAAACGATGAAAGGCAAGTAAGCCTTTGGCCACTTGTTCCACTATCCCGCGCACGGTTTCTAATGTTGGATTAGGGTTGTCTCTTAGCCATTGTGTTAGCGTGCTGCCTTCAATAAACTCTGTGACTACATAAATATAATTACGTTTGCGAGATTGCTGGCAAGGTTTTAGCACATATGGACTATTAATGCGTTTGGCAACCCACTCTTCCAACAGAAACCTTTCTAGATGTGCTGTATCATTTTTAAGGTCTATGGAAGGTGTTTTGATGATGACTTGCTCATTGGTTTCATTATCGACGGCTAGATATACATGGCTGCGACTACTCGCATGCACTTCTCGAATAATTTTGTAACCATCGAAAACTGATCTAGCTTCCAATATTGGCGGAAAAGGTAGCGCTGTCAGCTCTTGATATATTTCATCAGCATTCTTGTTAGGCAGTTCATCTATGCTAACCACTTGAACGGTAAGGTTGTCAGTACTGCCTTTGTTGTATGCATCGTCTACGATAATTTTCGCAGCTGCATCCAAATTATTTTTATTTTCATTAATGGTATTAATAATAAATTGAGGCTCAGAAAACTCATAAACACCATCGGTGGCGAACAGGAATGCGTCACTCTTTTCTATTTGTAATGTTTGGTAATCAATTTCGAGCTGCTGACTGATGCCTAAGGCGCGGCTAAGATAGCTTTGATCTTGCGATATCCAACGCCGGTGATCGTTGGTTAATTGATCTAATGTTTTATCACGCAGCTGGTAAATTCTTGCATCGCCAATATGAAATATATGTGCTGTTGTTGACTTGATTACCATGGCACTTAATGTGCACACATAGCCTTTATCTTTGTCGTAGCGGCGATGACTTTGCTGTGTTTGCGCGTATAGCCAAGAGTTGGTTGCCATGAGTACTTGTTGTACAGATTTTTGTACAGACCAAGCTTCTGATGTGCATGAGTAGTCTTCTAAAAAACTTGTAACGGCAGATTCACTGGCAATTTGGCTAACATCACTGCTGCTTATCCCGTCAGCAATGGCAATGGCAATGCCTTTTGAACTTAATAAAGGTTCTTTTGGTATATCAACACCATGAAAGTCTTGATTAACTTCCTTGCGGCCTTGATGAGAATATTGTCCGATTGAAACTTTTAGTTGATTGGCCATTTATAATGTGGATGCTATTTTTTTATGCTAGTCAATAATAGTGATGCATATAATCAGGTGTGAAGATGCGCTTAATCATCATCATGGAGGACAGTTTACATTAACTCCTCATCATGATGTTTACCAGCTCTTATACGGTAAGAATTTACCATTCATACTAATGACAATACGGTCACCTTTTACATCTTCAATCTTATCAATGTCCATTGAGAAATCAATAGCGCTCATAATACCATCGCCCATTTTTTCTTGGATCACTTCTTTTATCGTTGGGCCATACACACCTATAATTTCGTATAGACGATAAATTAAAGGGTCTGTTGGCACGGCTTGATCCCATATTTTTGTTGGGTAAGCTTCAAGTGCCTTTGCAACTTCTGGTTCTAGGCCAAGGTATTTTGTAATAGCGAGCGCTTGTTCTTTAGTGGCGCTATTCATCCCTAGGCACGCTGATGCTAACCATACAGGTGATATTCCTAAATCGGCGCCTATGGTCTCCCAGCTCAACCCTTTTGCCGATTTAGTACTTACGATGATATCAGTCATGCTTTGCTTGTTCATATAACCTCCTAAGATGCGATTTTTAATACCAATGACAATAAAGCCCCAGCTATTTTCCCACTGAGGCTTTATTTGATTTAATGGGCGACAAGATTATAGTTTGCGTTCAGCACTCGTTTTAACGTGAGTGTAGTAAAGTGGTAAGCCAACTAATACAAAACCGCCCACCAAGTTACCTAAGACAGTTGGTAACTCATTCCAAAAGACATAATCCATAACACTGAAATCACCACCCATAATCATAGAGAATGGGAATAAGAACATGTTTACAATTGAATGCTCAAAGCCCATGTAAAAGAACAGCATGATAGGCATCCACATCGCCGCCATTTTGCCGGTTGCAGAGGTTGAAATCATTGCCCCCACGACACCCATAGACACCATCCAGTTACACAACATGCCACGGATGAACACAGTCACCCAGCCATCTACACCATAAGCTGAATAGCCAACGGTTCGTGCTTCACCAATGCTGGAGACTTTTGCTGCAATTGCACCGCCGTCGGTGTTATAGCCAAAGGTAAAAATAAACGACATCATCAACGCAACGGTTAACGCACCACCTAAGTTACCTGTAAATACAAGACCCCAATTACGGAGGACTTGCTTGCCAGTGACACCAGGCCTTTTATCTAACCATGCCAATGGTACCAGTGTAAATACACCTGTGAGTAGATCAAATTTCATAAGATACAGCATAATGAAACCAACAGGGAACAACACCGCCCCTAAAACTGGCGAGCCTGTTTTTACCGCGACAGTAATCGCAAATACAGCAGCAAGCGCTAGTGTTGCTCCGGCCATAAAGGCACGAATCAATGTGTCTTTAGTTGACATAAATACTTTCGACTCACCTGCGTCGACCATTTTTGCTACAAATTCTGTTGGCTCTAAATAAGACATAATATTTCTTCTCTCTTTCTTTATATAATTGTGTGGTAAGTCATTGTTATTACTTAAAATTTATAAATTGCGGTTAACCAAAGTTTTTGAATGCCAACCTTACGTCCAGCGGCGGCCTTGTCGCCCTCTTTAAATCTGGCATATTCAAATGAACCAGTAAGCTGCTTACTGAATGGATAGTAGATACCTAAGTCTAGCTCTGTACCTAGTTCATCACCTGTGCTGCCATTGGCTTTATTAAAGTTACGGTCAGAATTAATCATGTGAAATTCGGCTTTAATCTTAGCCTTCATGATTTTGCCGCCGGCAGTAATCATGGTGTCTTTAATGCCTGCTGCAGGTGTTGCAAGAAATACATCAGCCCAGCCTTGAAATAAGTGGTTAGTGCCTAGCTGCGTTTGGAATGATCTGCCGTCTGAATTACCAGAGAGCTTTTCTTGATCAACACGTACAAACCAGTCCCCATATCCTAAACCTCCACCAACGCGGTAATAATGATTATCTATTAATTTACTACCATCTTTGTAGTCATCTTGCTTAGCATATTCGGCCGTATATAGTGCTTTCCATTTGTCATTTAATTTACTTTTCCCATCCAAACGTAGTCCAAATGTTTTATTTGATGAGGCTTTTAAAGAGGTGCCATCCCAATCGTTGAAATAACCGTAACCAACTAAGTTGGTCATTGGGGTAATTGCATATTTAATGTTTGCAATTTCAAAATTGCCATCTTGTATTTTAGTGGTCACTTGTTTTAATTGTTCAAAATGTGCCAAGGTGACAGTGGTCTTAGGAATGCTTTTATTTACAAAAGACAGGCCATTAAATACTGCCCAGTTTTGGCGAAAACGTACATCACCAATATAGCGCCAATTATCTAAAAACATATTTTGACGACCAAGTTTTACTTGGTTGTTTTTATCTGCCCATTGCAAATAGATTTGATGAAAATCGTAATCTTCTGGGTCGGCGACTACTGGGTAAGCTCTTCTGCTCGTGATAGGGTCGCCTTTTTTCGCATCGTTATAGCTGTCGGTAAAAGGGCTTAAACCATATATTTGTGTATTAACACTAAAGCCATGAAAAGGCTTTGTGTGGTAACCAACTAAACTACGTAATGTGACTGCATCAGCAACGAGGCTTCTGCCTTCTTGGTCTACATTTTCCCAGCGTAACCTAAAGTTACCTGAGAACTTACCATCTGTAATGGCCTCTCCGAATGAAGTGGCAGCTACAGTCTCGCCAGCTATTGCCATGGTTGGCATGAGCGATAGCAAAGCAATACATAATATTTTTCTTTTAATCATTTCAAATCCTAAAACAGTTTATACAAATAAAAAGGCGCCCTTACCCATAAACTAATCAGTATGTGGGTAAGGACGCCTTTGTCCAGTTTTGCTAACTACCTTTAGTTAGCGTATCAAAGTTAAGTTCCGTCGTTGGATTTAACTATTTAGATTACTTCTTACACAATTAACATTTCCGCAGTATCAATTAGTTGGTACGACAAGTCGGCCAACTTCATATTCTTCTTCATCGCCATATTACGTAGCATTTTGTAGGCTTCATCTTCGCCTAGATTTCTTTGACGCATCAAAATACCTTTTGCGCGTTCTACTATTTTACGTTCACCTAGCTTTACGTTGGCTTGGTCAAGTTCGTCACGCAGTTGTTTTGTTTCTTCAAACCTAGCTACTGCTGCTTCTATCACTGGCGTTAACCTTTCGTTAGCTACTGTTCCAACTACATACCCACTGACACCTGCTTTCGTGGCCGCTTTTAATGCTTCCTTGTCACTGTCCTGTGTAAACATCACAACAGGTAACATGTTACGTTCTGCAATCATATAAACATTATCCAAGCTGTCTCGGCTAGGTGATTCTGTATCAATAATGACAACGTCAGGAGTCAACTCGCAACATTTAGTTTGCAAATGAATATCATCTTCTACATGGGCAATCACATCAAAACCATTATCTAATAATGAATTTTTTAGTGACTTACTTCGTTTTAGATCGTTATCAACAATCATGACACGTAACATAGAGCACTTTTCAAATTTACGATTAGGTTAATATTAGCAATTGCTGTGCCATATTCAATTATGTATGAATAAGCAATTGAATATTAAATAGAATTACCATTATCGCGCTAATATTTTATACTCCACATCATCAATAATGCGCACGACTTTAGTGCGTATGCACCAGAAAGAATGTAGGTGTGTTAGAAGTTAGCGAAGGTTTTAACTTATCATGACAGTAATCATTGCAACCTGATTAGCACTTAGGTGAACGAAAGCCTCTGTAAACCTACTTAATAAAGAGTATGAAGACACTACCACCTAACAATACTAATCAGATATTAGAGATTCCTAGCAGAATGAGTAGGGTAATTACCTTGCGATTTAATCGCAATATTATATTAACGCTGCTTATCTCTGTTTTGTTTCATTTGTCTTTGTTATGGGTTTTTGCTCCCAAGCTTTTTTCAATAGGTGCACCGCAAAAAGATGCACCACCAACAATAGAGATTACGCTAGGTCCACCGCAAGAGAAAGAAACTGTACCAAGTGAGCAAGTATTGCCAGATCTGCGGCCTTTGCCTCAACCACCAGTTGAACCCACAAAACCTAAACCAGTTAAGAAAACAAAAGCTAAAAAGCGACCAATAGAAGTGGTCGAAAAATCTGAGACTAAAATAGTCAAGAAAGACAAAATTAATAAAGAACTGCCCAAGCCAATACCGCAAAAAAGCTCACCAAACCCACTGCCAGGTGAGGATATGCTGGCTTATATTAAAAGACAAAAGGAAGCTAAGTTAGCTAAAAAAGGATTGTCAAAACAAGATATAGAAGAGGTGATTGCTAGCAACAATCCGCAAAGCGCTGGTGATAAGCGCGATGCAAAAATTAAGGAAAATTTAAACTTAGATGGCTCTAATGGGATTTTCGAGATAAGACATTTGGGTTTGCGCACGGCTCAATTCAGTTTTAAAGGCTGGAAAAATAATATCAATACGGCACGATTAGAGGTGATTGATGTTTCTGTACCTGACGGGACTGATGTTAGAAAGGCCGTGATTAGAAAGATGATAGCGATTATTCGTCGTGAGTATGATGGCGACTTTAATTGGGATTCACGTCGGTTAGGACGCGTGCTAGTGCTTTCAGCAAGGCAACAGGATAATGGAGCGTTAGAAGCCTTTATGATGAATGAGTTTTTTGGGCCAGGTGTTCCGGTCCGATAACGACTATATTGTTTAGTTATTTGGCGCGGAAATGCTTATTTAGTATTTACTATTTAGGGCCCAGAAAATCACGCTTACCAAGTTCAACGCCATTATGGCGCAAAATGTTATATGTCGTCGTCACATGGAAATAAACGTTAGGTTGTACCCATCTTAATAAATAATCCAAGCCAACAAACTCTCGCTTAGAATCACGCACCATGAGTTCAATATGGCGTGTTTCCGCACCTTCTAACTGTGCAGGTTTAATGCTATTTAAAAAATCAATGGTTTTGGTAATACGTGCTGATAGTTCTTCAAAAGTCGCTTCATTGTCTTCATAGCTTGGCACTTCTAATCCAGCCAAGCGTGCACCGGCACCCTTGCTCATGTCTGTTGCAATCTGCACTTGGCGAATAAGTGGGAACATGTCTGGAAACAAGCGACCATTGAGCAATACAGCATGATCAATATTACGCGTATCTGCATATCTTTTCCCTGTTTTTAAAATATGGGTTAAATTGTTTAATGCAAGGATTAAAGGTGGGATGGTAATGTCATACATGTTTGCCATTAAAGTGATTCCTAAAGTTAAAGTAGTTAACTAGTAAATTTTACTGCACTTAATGTAATTGCTGTAACTCTAATTTGCGTAATTTAGGTGAGGCTTTAGCTGTAATGCCGACTACGCTAAGTGTCATTAGCCCACCAAAAATGACTGATGGCACTAAGCCCATTAAGCGGGCTGCGACACCCGATTCGAATGCGCCTAGCTCATTGGATGAGCCGATGAAAATACCATTAATGGCGGAGACTCTGCCACGCATTTCATCTGGCGTGGCCAGTTGCATAATCGTACTGCGCAATATAACAGAAATGCCATCAAACGCACCTGCAGCCATGAGTATGACAGCTGATAGCCAGAAATGCGTACTGATGGCAAAGGCAATCATGCAAATGCCAAAACCGGCAACAGCCGCTAATAGCCAACGTCCAGCATGTAAGTTAATCGGGTGTTTGGTAATCCATAACCCTGTCAAAATGGCGCCTGCTGCAGGTGTCGCGCGTAAGATGCCCAGTCCTTCAGGCCCTACTTGATAAACATCTTGTACAAAAGCTGGCAGCAAGGCAATAGCCCCGCCAAAGAGTACCGCAAACATATCGAGCATTTGTGCACTAAAGACAATTTGATTGCCCCATACAAAGCGCAAGCCTTCAGCGATGCTTTTAAATACAGGCGCACTTTCTTGGGCTGGGGGCTCTTTAATTTTTAATTGTAATATAGCCAGTATTGCGCCCACACATAAAGCACTTGCCAGTGCATAAGCCGCCGTTTTGCTAACAAAGCCAACCATTAAACCACCAATAGCTGGGCCGACAACAAAGCCGACTTGAAAGACTGCATTACCAGCACTAGCGCCACGTGCAAAGGTTTCGCGTGGGACAATAATGGCAAACAGCGTGTTATAGCTGGGTGAAATAAATGCGCGAGCAAAACCCGTGAGTGCAATCGCGGCGTAAATCCAATGAGTCGTTTCACTTTGCGCCATATCACCTTGTATCATGCCCATGGTAATAGCGGTGAGTGCCAATGCGCTGAAGCTTAATACCGTCGCTGACAAAATAGCAAAAAACCGCCGTGAGCAATAATGGTCTACCGCGTGGCCAGCAAATAAAGCACTAGAAAAATAGGGGATGACCTCTGCTAAGCCGATTAAACCTAACGCGAGCGGGTCATGCGTCAATTCATAGATATGCCAACCGGCCACCACCGCCATAATTTGGTATGCCAATAGCATCTGCACGCGAAAAGCCAATAGCTTTGAAAACGCAAATTGGTTGCGTGTGAAAAGCTGTTTGATGGAAAGAGGCATGCGCGCATTATAAATTTAAACGATGCTGAAAATGCAATTAATTGAGGTTGTGTAAAATAGGCACTGTTAGCACAGTGAATAAAGCAGTAAGTATGCGCGAGCATATGGATGAGCCGTCGTTGACCTAGTGTGACTCTGCTGATATAGATTAGGCGTGCTAACACCTATCATAAGGCGAATTGAATAACATGGTGAACTATTTAAATCACAGGTTGGTGCTTTGCTGGGCTCTCTTTTTGATGAGCTGCCAACCCATTGCGACAGAGAATATTGCTAAAGAAAAAACACCTCAAGTAGTGCACATCTACGTAACCGTAGATTGGGAGGGCATATCTCTCGATCAAGAAAACATTGAAGAGATGCAGGTGTTTCGCAAAAAATTTCCGCATATCCCTATGTTGCAATTGGTGAATCCAGCTTACTTTCTACGTGACCATCCCAGCAATGCACGGCTCACAAAGGTGATTAAATCCACATTTTTACCAACTGATACACAAGGCCTGCATGTGCATGCATGGAAATCTTTAACCAATTATTGTGGCGTGCCTTATCAGTACAGCCATTCTTTTGCCGATACTGATGAAAACTGCAAAACAGGGGATTGTGGTTATACCGTCAGTTTGGAAAATGCTTATTCACAAAATGATTTAACCAAACTAATCGCCTGTAGTAATCAGGTGTTAATCAAAAATGGTTTTAAGCAATCTGTGCATTTCCGTGCGGGTGGTTGGCAGCTAGGCCCTAAACTGATTGCCGCGCTAGAAGCCGATGGCTTTGTTTGGGATAGCTCAGCAATAGATGCCAACTTGCTCACCACGCGCTGGCATAAAGATAGTGGCATGGTGACAATGCTACGCAAATTGCACCCAACTAGCACACCATTAGATCAACCATACGCATTGAGTGCTCAGCTAAAAGAATATCCCAATAATGCTGCCTTGGCCGATTACACCAGCACCAAACAAATCATTCGCTTATTTAACAATCTGGTTAAAGCCAATAAGAAAGTCATGGTGCTAGGTTTTCATCAAGAAACAGCAGTGGATTTTTTAGGCCGACTAGAACAAGCGATTCCACAAATGGAAGCGAATGCTAAAGCCAACAATGTAAAGATAGAATGGGTAAGTAAATAGCTGTTTTATTGTTGGGTTGTGAGTTGTGCTACTCGCGCTTTAATTTTAGGGGCAACCTCTTGCTCAAACCAAGGGTTGGTTTTAAACCAGCGTATATTGCGTGGGCTAGGGTGAGGTAGTACAACTAATGCCGGCCCATACTTCTCCCAGCTAAGTACAGTTTCTGTTAAAGACTTGTTTTTATATTCGGGCAGGTGCCAATCACGCGCGTATTTGCCAAGAATGATGGTTAACTCTACATGCGCTAATTGTGCCATCACTTGATCTCGCCAAGTTTCTGCACATTCTTTTCTGGGTGGTAAATCGCCTGTTTTTGAACTGCCAGGATAACAAAACCCCATCGGTAATATGGCGATTTGTTTTGCATCATAAAATACATCCTTACCCACGCCCATCCATTGGCGTAAACGCTCACCACTTGGGTCGTTAAATGGAATGCCAGTTTCATGTACACGTCGCCCAGGCGCTTGGCCAGTAATGAGAATGCGAGCTTGTGGATGCAGTTGAACAACAGGCCTACAACCTAGAGGCAAATGTGGTTCACAAACCTTACATGCGCGAACCTCTCGTAGCAGTGAGCCAAAGTGATCATCATCTTGCATAAATGTTTTTTCTCCAAGCATGCGTGGGGTAGCTTAGTATTTCTTCACTCTGCTCTTCGCGCTAGCGCAAGTTAACGTTTAAGTTAAAGGGCAATCTTGGTCGTCCCGATTTCTCATCCGCCTTACCGCTTCAGCGGTAAGCAAGGATGGTGATGCCCTTTACGGGTGTAGTGCCTAATGCCCCTTGCGGGTATGCGGTCTGAACGATAAGTTGGAGATTTTACCCATTTACAATATCCGAAGTTACCTGCCAAATATCACCTGTATCAAAGAGGATGCCAAAAAAGGAAGCATATATCACGACTTGATTATCTTCTTTATTAATTTGCACCGAGAGCTTTATCGCTTTTGCTGAAAAATCTCCATAGACTTTCCCTCGAGAATAGCTTCCATTCTCATTTTTTTTGAACTCTTGGGATACTAAAACTGATTCAATATGATCAACTGGCTTTTCAAATTTAGCAATGTATTTCGGAAACAACGTGAACTTTGGTTTTGTAGGGCGAAATTCTTTAAATGGCATGATTCTGTAAATCACAGTAAAAACTATTACTGCTGTTGCTGCGATAAATAACAGATCTAAAATTTCATTCATTTAATTTTCCTTTGTAGCGCTAACAGTTAATATAGCGAAAGCTGGACTGTCTCTAAAGTAGTAAAATAACATTTTTCATGTTCCTTTAATATTAATGCGGGTCAATTTAGAACAAGCTATCGCTTTACTCAACAATGGCAATGTCGTCGCCATCCCAACCGAAACGGTTTATGGGTTGGCGGCAGATGCGCGCAATGAAGCAGCTTTGCGCCAAATTTTCGCAGTGAAGCAGCGCCCAGCGAGCAATCCACTAATCGTACATATTGCTTCGGTTGAGGATGTGGATGATTGGGCGGAAGAATTCTCGCCATTAGCAAAAAAGTTAGCACTTACTTTCTGGCCTGGCCCTTTTACATTGGTTTTGCCCGCTAAAGACTCAGTCTCTAATATTGTGCGTGCTGGTGAGCCTACAGTCGCTTTGCGCGTACCTGCACATCCTGTCACACAGCAGTTATTACAGCAAAGTGGTTTAGGGTTGGCTGCGCCTTCGGCCAATAAATATACACAACTTAGCCCAACGACTGCAACACATGTAGAACAGGGTTTAGGTAATGATATTCCAGTGCTAGATGGTGGCGCTTGTGAAGTCGGTATAGAGTCTACGATTGTGTCAGTCATCGGCGATGACTGGCGTTTGCTGCGTTTGGGTATGATTGCGGAAGTAGAAATGGTAGCGGTGGCTGGTAAGCCAGCTATCACAAATGCACAGCCGGTGCCTAAAGCACCAGGACAACATTTATTGCATTACTCGCCAAAGACACCGATAGAGCTGTTTGATTCTAAAACGGCTTTGTTAGCGCACTCAGAGAATCATAAAAATTGTGCTGCAATACTGATTGGTGAAGGTGCTATTGCCAATGGGCAGACTTTTAACTTATCTGATAACCCTAAAGAGTTGGCAGAAAAGCTATATGACACTTTGCACCAAATGGATACATTAAATGTAGAGTCGCTATTGATTGAAATGCCGCCAAATAACCCACAGTGGTTGGCGATTAGAGATCGGTTAAGTCGCGCGTCACACGGCCTTAGCTAACGCTTCTATTAAAAATACCTTGTCATCTTGCTAAAAAGCGAGTAATTTTCTAGTTACGTTGGTTCTTCTGTTTTGGAGTTTTCAATGGATAATAAGTATGGTTTAGGTAGCACAAAAGTTGCGCAGGTAAAGCATGATGAGCATCATAAAGATGTTGCGATACATCCTACAGAATGTAAATTCTGCGGGAGTAATCAGTTAACGTTGAGCCCCTCTATGCATGACCATCTGTGTGATGCATGTGGTGAGTGGCAAAGTGATGTCCCACAAGGTTATTCAACTGGCCGTAGCAGCGATTATTAATTTAACTTTAAAATCTGTCATTACATTTCTCAGTAGTCTGCGTAATACATTCAAGCCCTAAAGATGCAGATGGGTGTTTAGGGTGTAACTTCAACGACTGTTGGTAAGCGATTTTTGCCTGCGCTAACTCCCCCAACTTTTCTTTCGCCAAGCCAGTATAGTAAAAAGCTTCCGCAGAAGTCGGCTCTTTTTTAGTCCAGAGTTCAGCGATTCGATTTAAATCGTCCCACTTGCTATGTTTAAAAGGCGATACCACGCGCATGAAAAAAGGCCGGCTTTCTTCAGGGGCATCCCAAAATGGTAAAACATCTGTTTGCATTGATGTAATATCAGGTTGCTTTAATAATGCTTTCACCCATTTGACGGGCAGATTGTAATAATAGGCATTTTTCCCAGGGCTTTTAAACGTGCTAATCGCCAGTAGCTTTCCATCATTATCAAACACAGGGCTGCCGCTAGCGCCCATGACGAAAGATGAATCAGTCCGCACAATGGCGCTGTCATCTAGTGAGTAAAGGGCTTTTATTTTGCCTTCTGTATATTGCGGCTTAGGTGGGCCACCGGGAAAGCCGATGGAAAATATATTTTGTTCGTATGCTAAGTTTTCTGAGTCCCCTAGTTCGACAGGCGTTAATTCAGCATATTCAAAGCGTAAAATACAAAGATCGTGTTTCCAATCCGCTTTTAAAGCAACAGGGATAAGCCCTTTCCCAAATTTGGTGACTTTTACACCAACACTATTTGCTAATACATGGCAATTAGTAGCGACTAAGTCTTCGCCAACGGCAACGCCAGTCCCGACACCATGGCCGCCACCCTTTGTGCCAACATGCACTTTAACGACAGAGCCTTTTAGCCGATAAGAAAGTTCATGGCGTGCATCTGCTTTTGCATCTGCATAGGTGTGCGAGCTAAACAATATTAATACTAAAATAGCTGAAAATTGATACATTGTTAAAAGCCTTAATCACGGTGCCTGATATTACAACTTAATGTAACTAGGCCACTAAGTAAAGTAACACTAGTTACATAAGCGAGGATAAGATTTTTTAATTAAACTATTAAATATTTAATTAATACGTAAGAATACGCGTGAAAGAGTCTTCAAAGCCTTGTAGAATAGTAGCTTCAGATTATTAATTTTGGATTTTTTATGTTAATTCAGTCAGAAGTCGTTGATTTGTCTACCCCTACAGGCACAATGCGCTGCTATGTACATCGCCCAAAACATAATAAGCCAGTGCCTGCGATATTATTTTATTCTGAAATTTTTCAGCAAACAGGCCCTATTGAGCGCGCGGCAATTTTTATGGCTGGCCATGGTTATGCGGTTATTGTGCCAGAAGTTTTTCATGAGCTAAACCCGATAGGCACCGTACTAGGCTATGACGATGCGGGCCGTGAAAAAGGCAATGCTGATAAATCGGCAAAAGATGTGCAAGGTTATGACACTGATAATCAGGCTGCGATTGAATATCTTGCAACACAAGATTGGTATGACGGTAATGTGGGTGCAATGGGTTATTGTATTGGTGGCCATTTAGCGTTCCGTGCTGCACTGCAGCCAGAAGTGAAAGCGACAGCTTGTTTTTATGCAACTGATTTGCACCTCAACACAATCCCTAATAAGCCTAATCAGCATAGTATGGAAAGGTTGGCTGATATTAAAGGTGAGTTGATGATGATTTGGGGTAAACAAGATACGCATATTCCAACAGAGGGTCGTCGTTTGGTGTTGGGCAAGTTAACTGAAGCTGATTTGAAGTTTACTTGGCATGAGCTTAACGCCCAGCATGGCTTTATGCGTGATGGTGATCCACGTAACGATCCGCAGTTGGTTGTGGTCTGTTATCAATTAGCATTACTAATGTTTAGTAATACCTTAAAGTAATTTTCAAGTTAGGCTGATTATTCAGCTTGAGTAGTTCCCGAAGCTTTAGCCATAAGCGAAAGCTTTATTTTTATTAAATTATCCATTTAAAAGAGAATATATAAATGACCACAAAGAATGCTGATATTGGCCTAATGGGCCTAGCCGTCATGGGACAAAACCTTGTCCTAAATATGGCGGACCATGGTTACACCGTTGCTGTGTATAACCGTAGCACTGACAAAATGACAGACTTCATTGAAGAATGCAAAAATAATGAACCTTCACATGAGCGCGTGGTTGGCCATGCTGATTTA
>JBJPGD010000040.1:0-28520 GCA_048595445.1 Methylophilaceae bacterium | reverse complement strand
GGATGCCACAACACGTTATCCAACGTGGTAACAACCGTCAAGCTACCTTCTTTGCTGAACAAGACTAGCAATTCTATCTAACCTGCTTAACTGAAGCAGCAAAGAAATACGGCTGCACCATACACGCCTATGTGCTCATGATTAACCACGTACATCTACTCGCCACACCTCATCTGCCAGCAGGTATTTCACACATGATGCAATCAGTAGGCCGTCGCTATGTGCAATACATCAACTACAGTTACAAACGTAGTGGCACACTATGGGAGGGGCGTTACAAAGCCAGCTTAATTCAAAGTGAAACTTACCTACTCACTTGCATGCGCTACATCGAACTAAACCCAATACGTGCCAACATGGTAAAACAACCACAAGACTACCAATGGTCTAGCTATCGAGCGAATGCACTAGGCACAAAAGATGACCTGATTAGCAGCCACACAGAATACGATGCATTAGGTACAACTCAAGAACAAAGACAAACAGCTTATCAAGCACTCTTTCTAGCACAGCTTGACCCAGAAACACTAAACCAACTCAGAGCAAGCCTTAACAGAGAGCATGTCTTAGGTGGTGATAGGTTCAAAGTTGAAATAGAAGCGGCGCTTGGCAGAAAAGTAGAGCCAGGCCAGCGAGGCCGTCCGAAGAAAACAACCAAACAAAATACTATTAATGGAGAAGCAGAATGAACAATTTATTTAGCAGGCGAAGTTTAATTGACTCCGACCCCATTTATTTGTACGACCCCATTTATTTGTATTTGGTCAAGTTATCAAATTAACGCGCTAGGCAAGGCATCAACACTTTGCACGCCACATGAATTATACTTAGCACTAGGACAAGAAAAAACAAATAGAGAAACAGCCTATCGAGCGCTATTTCAGCATCACATTGATGGAAAGTTGCTGGAGGATATTAGACATGCGGTTAATAAAGGAATGGCACTTGGACATGACCGTTTTAAACAAGAGATAGAGCATCTAACAGGCAGAAGAGTGACGGCAAATAAGAGAGGTAGGCCATCAGGCTGGCGGAAAGAACAGAATGACATTTAATTTTACTCTGACCCCAATTATTTTCTTTCGCGGCACGGGCGATTGCGCTTCTATCGACTGGACGTTTTTAGGCTTAACGCTGCCGCAATTAGGGCTGATTAGTTTTGTGTTGTTTGGGGTGTATGCGGTATATTTGTTTAGGGTGGGTAGATGATGAAAATCAAGTTGGCTGACCCCTTGATTTTTAAAGCGCTCCCTTTTGTTCTTCTGTCTTGTTACGCGATTGCAAGAAGAATGCCTTATTTACTAAATATGCACAATATGTGGATATATTTTTGCATTTCATTAGCAATAATTTTAGTGATAGCCATATATTTTATTTTTTTTCATATATGGAAAAAACTAGAAATAAATAGCGCGATGATACTTTTTAGTAAAAGAAAAAAAGTAAAAGGCCTTTTAGGCCTTTTAGGCCTTTCAGTTGTTCTTGTTTGGATGTCATGGGGTGTTGCAGGCTGTAGTGCATATCTTTTTTCAAAAGCACACTACAGTGAGTTGTACACTATCTCAAAACTTAAGACAGGCGGTAGGAAAGGGTGGGATGTAACCCTTGTTGATGCACATAACAAAAAATATATGCTAACGTTATCAAACTTATATATGAGTAGAAACTTTCCTTGGAGGGAGGGTGACATAGTTTGTGCTATTGGAAGAACATCATTTTTTGGTGCGATAATAGAAGGTTTTAGCGCTAATGAATGTAAGCTTAATGGCTTCAGAAATCATACAAAAAATCAAGGGGTCAGCCAGCTTGATATTTAACATCTCCTGATGTAATGTTGATCCATGGCACGCTTATCACGCATTGTTATTCCCAACCAACCTCTGCACATCATGCATCGAGGTAACAACAGACAAGATATCTTTCAATCTGAAGAAGATATGATTCGGATAAAAGAAGATATAGAACAATCTCTAGCTAAATCAAACTGTGCTTTACATGCCTATGTGGTGATGACCAACCACTTACACCTATTGATAACCCCTGAAGATAAAGAAGATCTGACGGTCTTTATGCAATCCATGGCTAATCGATATGTTAGATACTTTAATGCTAAGTATCAACGAACAGGCACTATATGGGAAGGGCGGTATAAATCATGCCTAATAGACAGTGAACAATACCTATTTACATTGTATCGATACATTGAAATGAACCCAATTAAAGCAAACATGGTGACAGCACTGACAGATTATCAATGGTCAAGCTATGGTCATAACGCATTAGGCCAAACCGATAGTTTAATTACTGAACATGCACTATACAAAGATTTAGGGTCGAACACGAAAGAACGCCATACAAACTATCAGAAATTATTTAATCGATTAAAGACAACACCGAAACAAGAAGACCAAATAACAGAAGCAACAATGCGTGGTGAAGTTTATGGAGGAGAAAAATTCCATCGTAGAATAAGCCAATTAATTTCAAGAGCAACAAAACTAACGTCACATGGTGGAGATAGAAAAAGTGAGGTATACAAGAATCAAGTTGGCTGACCCCTTGATTCGCCTTGATTCCTGCTTGATTCCTTGATTTCCGTTAATAGTCAAATGATTAGGGTCAGAGTAGAATTAAATAGGTTTGCTTTAGTTGCAACGATAGCACTTTAAATCGCTCTCACCCCATATATGTTTTATTCCTTAATATTTAGCTTAAACCGTCACTTAAAATCTAAGCTATAAATAGTAAGTCATCTTATATTTTCTGCTTAGTAAAACGGGATGATTTCGGCGTGCTTCTACAACGCAGTTATGTTATATTACGTAGCTAAATTTTTCGATTCAAATTTAGTATTTGAATTGTTTTAAAACCTTGAAAGTAAACTTATGTTAGAGCTTATTCGTAATCACTCAAAAGGGTGGTTAGCAAAAATTATTTTAGTGGTTATTACTGTTCCTTTTGCATTGTTTGGTATCGACCAATATCTAAGCAATGCTGGCGGTAATGTGCCTGTCGCCAAAGTTGGCAAAGAAGAGATTTCACTTCAAGAATATGGCAATACGGTGGAGACGGTTCGCACCCGTATGCAAGCACAAGGTGATAAGTATAATCCTGAATTGTTAGAAAGCCTTGCGTTTAAGAAATCTATTTTAGATGGATTGATTATGCGCCGCTTAGTGAATGCGGAAACTATTCGTTCCAACTTTAAGATTAGTGACGAACAGTTAAATCAACATATTCTTGCCCGGTCAGAGTTCCAAGAAGATGGCCGATTCTCACAAGATATTTACCAAAAAACATTAGAACAGAATGGGCTAACAGCAAATGAATTAGAATCTAGTATACGAAATGACTTAGTGGTGCAGCAGGCGCGTGATGATTTAGCATTGTTAGCATTTGCACCTCAATCGATTGCAGGGGAAACAGTCAAATACCAGTACCAGAAACGTGATGTTAGTACGGCGGAAATTAAAGCCTCTACTTTTGTTGATGATGTAAAAGTGACACCTGAAGAAATTAAGGATTATTACGAGCTGCATAAAGCTAAATTTATAATCCCAGAGCAAGTGAAAATGGAATTTGTTTTACTTTCAGCGGCTAGTTTATTAAAAGATGTTAGTGTGGCCGATGATGAAGTGAAAGACTTTTATGATCAAAACATAGATAAGTTCCAAGGGGATGAGCAGCGTGAAGCAAGTCATATTTTAATTGGGTTTGGTATTAGTGCGACCGAAGAAGATAAGGCGAAGGCCAAAGAGCAAGCAATGGATGTGGCCAGTCAGCTAGAAGCAGATGCTACACTTTTTGAGGCGCTAGCAGCTAAACATTCACAAGACCCTGGTTCTGCAGATAAAGGCGGTAGCTTAGGTAGTTTTGGCCGTGGCGCGATGGTTAAACCCTTTGAAGATGCTGCGTTTAGTATGGCGCCAGGCGACATTAGCGATATTGTCGAATCTGAGTTTGGTTATCATATTATTCGCTTAGATGGTATTTCAGGTAGTGCGCCGGCTTATGAAAGTGTGAAACCACAAATTAAAGCGGACCTAATTTTCCAGCAAGCGCAAATTAGATATGCTGAACTGACTGAAGAGTTTAGCAATATTGTGTATGAGCAGTCTGGGAGCTTACAACCAGTCGCGAAAAAATTTGGTTTGGATGTGCAAACATCTGGCTGGCTAAGTCGAGAAGCGGGCGCTAAATACTTTAAAGACAGTGTGAAGTTAATGAATATGGTTTTTTCTAATGAAGTCTTAAAAGAAAAACGCAATACCGATGCTGTCGAAGTTTCACCTAATAATTTAGTTGCTGCGCGTGTCGTTGAGCATAAGGCTAAAACGCCCAAAGCCTTTGATGATATTAAAGAAGCGCTTGAAGTTGTATTGAAGCAGGAGAAAGCACTTAACTTGGCTGAAGAAAAAGGTAAAGCTGTTTTAGCTAAACTAACAGCAGGTGAGGAAGATGAGGCGCTGGACTGGATTTCTGAAGTCACTGTTGATCGTCAAACTGCTGAAGGCTTAACTGAGCCAGTGATGAACCAAGTGTTTAAAATCAATACCAGTCAGTTGCCTGCATATGCAGGATTTGCGGATGAAAACAGAGCCTATGTGCTGGTGAAAGTATTGCGCGTGACTAACCCTGCTGATGAGGATGAGATATTAAAACAAAGAGCGCAACTTGAGTATGAGTCTGCTGTAGCAAAAGAATATATTAGCGCTTATGGAGAATCATTGAAGGCTAAAGCCGATATCGAAGTGAGCAATACGTTATTAGAAGGTGCTCAACAACCTTGATCACTTGGTTTTAGATCTTTGTTTTAAAACTTGGTTTAAATATTCAGGCTGCAATATCTGGTCGACCTAACAAAAAAGCTGACTTAAAGTCAGCTTTTTTGTTAGGTCGTAATAATAATGATTA
This sequence comes from Methylophilaceae bacterium, assembly GCA_048595445.1. Taxonomy (GTDB): domain Bacteria; phylum Pseudomonadota; class Gammaproteobacteria; order Burkholderiales; family Methylophilaceae. The sequence goes on along the minus strand of JBJPGD010000040.1, from coordinate 23,606 downwards.
AGCTAGTCTATTTGACCTGCGGCAGTGATGTTCATGCCGCCATCTACGTAAGTTATCTCGCCAGTAATGCCAGAGGCTAGGTCACTACATAAAAACGCTGCAGCGTTGCCTACTTCATCAATGGTTACGTTTCTACGCATGGCTGCGTGCTTTTCATTAAAGCCAATCATTTTATCGAAATCACCAATGCCAGCAGCAGCTAGTGTTTTAATCGGGCCGGCTGAAACAGCATTCACGCGAATGCCTCTTGGGCCTAAGCTTTGTGCAAGGTAGCGCACATTGGCCTCTAAACTGGCTTTAGCAAGGCCCATGACGTTGTAGTTAGGCATGGTACGTTCTGCGCCTAAGTAGCTTAGCGTAAGCAAGCTGCCGTTACGGCCTTCCATCATTGGGTAACCTGCCTTGGCAAGCGCGGAAAAACTGTATGAGCTAATGTCATGTGCAATGCGGAAATATTCGCGATCAACAGCGTCTAAATAGTCGCCATCCAGTGCAACTTTAGGCACAAAGGCTACTGAGTGGATAATGCCGTCTAAGCCATCCCAATGTTTTGCGAGGGAGGTGAATAATGCATCGATTTGCGCATCTTCCGCCACATCGCATGGCAGCACAATTTTAGAGTCAAAATTAGCCGCTAAGTCTGCAACACGCTTTTCATGCTTATCAACTTGGTAGGTGAACGCGAGTTCTGCACCTTCACGATGCATAGCCGTTGCGATGCCGTATGCGATTGAACGGTTGCTGAGCAATCCGGCAATCAATATTTTTTTACCTGCTAAAAATCCCATATTGTTTCCTATTTTGTTCGTTCCATTGGTTGCACTTGTCGTGTATTGAAGCTACCTAGATTGACTTCTAGGATCAAGCGCATCGCGTAAACCTTCTCCTAGTAGATTATACCCTAACACGGTGAATAGAATGGCCATGCCAGGGTAAAGTGAAAGCCACCATGCGAATTGAATATATTCTCTACCATCAGCCAATATATTACCCCATGAAGCTTTTGGCGCTTGTACACCAAGGCCCAAGAAGCTTAAACCAGATTCCATCAAAACAGCGCCAGCTACACCTAATACGGCACTGACAATAATTGGGGTGAGGCTGTTAGGTAATAAGTGTTTAAAAATAAGGCGTGCATCTTTAGCGCCTAAGGTGCGTGAAGCCAATATAAATTCACGATTGTTCAAGCTTAAGAACTCAGCACGCACTAAGCGGGTGACGCCCATCCATGAGGTGAGGCCAATCACAATCATAATATTGACGATGGATGGTGTTAGGAATGCAATAACGGCCAAAATTAAGAAGAAACTAGGAATCGATAGCATGACATCGACTAAACGCATGATAGCGGTATCTATCCAGCCGCGATAATAACCGGCAAGCGCACCTAAGACGATGCCGATGGCAGTTGATATGCCAACGGCTACCAAGCCTACTAATAATGAAATTCTTCCACCGTACAACATACGGCTAAGTACATCTCTACCTAAGCCATCTGTGCCCATCCAGTGTTGCCAGGAAGGGCTTAGCAAGATCGCTTTTACATTAAATTCATTTGGGTCATACGGCGCAATCCAAGGGGCTAACATCGCCAGCAAGAATACAATGGTGATGATGATAAAGCCTGCCATTGATAGTGGGTTAGATAGAATATTTTTGAGTAATTTTTTATCCATCATCATTTACTCTCTAACCACGCCACGTCTAACTCTAGGGTCAGCCCAGGCATAAGCTAAGTCTGCGATTAAGTTGCCTACTAGTGTTAATGCTGAACCGATGGTGAGTATACCCATGACAACTGGAAAGTCTCTGCTGGTTACTGAGTCAAAAAACAATTTTCCCATGCCATCAATGGCAAAAATTGTTTCTGAAATCACCGAGCCGCCTATTAAGCCTGGAATGGAAAGCCCAACAATCGTAATCAGTGGTAAAAGTGCGTTTCGTAATGCATGGGTATAGACTACTTTGTGCTCATCTAAGCCTTTTGCACGTGCGGTGGTAATGTAATCCTGATGCAGCACATCTAACATCCCATTTTTTACAAATAAGGTGATGCCTGCTAAACCCGTGATGGATGGAATGATGACAGGCAAAATGAGATGGCTGACACTGTCTTTAATCTTGCCCCATGTGTCTAGGTTTTCATAATTAAGGCTGTGTAAGCCAGAAATAGGTAGCCAATCATTCGCTACGCCTAGCCAATACATGAGTAATAAAGATAGCCAGAAGCCAGGAATGGAAAAACCTACAAAATTAAATAAGGTAATTGATTTATCTTGCCATTGTTGATACTTACGCGCCGCTAATACGCCTAATGGGATGGCTAGTATCAGTGTGATGGCTAAGCCTAACAGATTAATCATTAAGGTAATGGGCAGGGATTGCTCAATCATGCCTTTGGTATAGTTGCCATCTTTATCCGTCGTGCCCAAAAAGACAGGCTTTTGATGCGACTTGAAGGAGTTGCCAAAATCTAACTTCACCATGCGTTTCAGCCATAGACCGTATTGCACAATAATGGGTTTATCTAAGTTGTAGAGTTCACGGAGTTTTTGACGTGATTCCTCACTGGCTTTAGGGTTAAATGCGGCTTCATTATTGGTAATGTCGCCAGGTGCTAGGTGCATAATAAAGAATGAAATAAGGCTGATGCCAATCAGCATCGGTATCATCCATAACACACGTTTTATCACATATTTCAGCATCGTTTAGTTGGCGCTTATCTGATTTCTGCGGAACGGTTCAGGAATATACCATTTGTGCGAATCATAGCCTACACCTGCGGGCGGCACAGGATCTGCAACACCTTGAATGCGCTTATGTATGGCTGTTAGACCGTAACCAGCAGACAAATATACAATGGGACTGTCGTTGAGTAGTTCTTTTGCAAATGCATGATAAATTTTCATGCGCTTGTCAGGATTCATCTCAATGCGCCCCTGTTCTAAAAGCTTATCTACTTTGGGGTTGCTATAGCCGACAAAATTAAATTGGCCAGGTGCCTGTTGACTAGAATGCCAAATATTATATTGATCTGGGTCTAAGCCTAGACCCCACCCTAGGATAACGACATCAAAATCACCTGTATTGATAAACCTGCTAATAAAGCTAGCCCATTCAATCGCACGTATTTTGACCTCGATGCCAATTTCTTTAAGTCTGCGTTGAATAATTACGGCAGACTTTTCACGTTCTTTATTCTGATTTGTGATGATTTCAAATGTAAACGGTTTGCCGTTACGTTCTAATACGCCATCTCCATCATCATCTGCAAAGCCTGCTTCTTTAAGCAGGGTGCGTGCTTTATCTGGGTCATATGCATAGGGCTGCAAATGCGTATTGTTCCAGCGTGTGCCTGGTTTGTAAGGGGAGGACATGTTGATGCCTAAGCCCAAGTAAACACCATCTATAATTTCTTGTTTATCTATGGCGTAGTTAATTGCTTTTCGCACACGAATATCATCAAATGGTTTGTGCTTAAGGTTAAAGCCTAGGTAGGTGTAACCATTACCTAATTCTTTATATAGATTGAGATTTTTTTTGAGCGCTGGCCTTGCAGGAATGATTCTTGAATATTTAATAGGGTCTAAACTCATGCTATCAATATTGCTAGCCATTAACTCTAAAAACTGTGCAGAGTTGTCAGGAATAATGCGCGTCACTAATTTATCTATATTGGCAGGTCCCAACACCGAGTTTGGGTTACGTGATAGCTTGATATTTTCACCATGGTTCCATTTATCTAGCTGGTAATAATGACTGCCTATCGGCTTACGTGCAAAAACTGTGGTGTGAATGTCTTCATCTTTCAATAGATGCTTAGGCAGGATTTGCAGGCCTGACCAACTATCCAAGGCGGGTGCATAGGCTTGCTCGTAAGTAACCCGGAAGGTCCTAGGATTTGGCGCTTCTGCTTTTTTGACCAGCTGATAGTCTGAAGCGTAAGGACTACGTGTTTTTTCATCAGTCACTAATTGCCAGGTAAATAAGACGTCCTCGCTAGTGAGTGGCTTGCCATCTGCCCATTTTAGATTGGATTTGAGTTTGAAGGTAATCGTTTTGTTGTTTTTTGAAATTTTCCAACTTTCTGCTAATTCACCTTCTAAATCTAAATTGGCATTGTATTTCAACAAAGAATTGAAGATGTTGGATGAAATTACTGATGAGGCAGACTCGCCAGAGATCATGAAAATCAAACCAGTAGGCTCGCCTGTCATGGCGTTAATGAGCGTGCCACCATCTTGGCTTGGTAGTGATTGGTTGTAATCTGTCGTGTCTGCCGTTTTCTCCCCACAAGCGGTGAGCGTAAAACAGGCGGTAAGCAGCGCAATTGAGAATAATTTGGCATTTCTAATCGTTGGATGCTTGCTTAGAAATGAGAGGTTGAGCATTCGTACTATCTTAAGGTTAATGTAACCCTTATTTTACTACTAGTTTTAAAGCGATATCCTAATAAGCTAAATTCTTTTGGTTTTAGCTCTAATCCGTTTGCCTTTGACCCGGAGAGTTTGGCCAATTTTTATTTTTGATGATTTTAATCGATTCATCCTCATTAATGCTCTTGTATTGGTCCCATACCTTTTGGCTAATGTACTTAACGTTTCGCCGCGCCTGATTTTATGTGTGACACGTTTTGATTTTGCACGTTTGTTTTTGGTGTATATTTTTTGATTCGCTAGTTTGGCAACATTTATTTTAGTCGCTTTTGACTTGCCTGACGGCACAAGCAAATGTAATGATCTTGTTAACTTTGACCCTCTTGGCAAGCTATTTACTTTGCGTAGGTGGCTAGTGTTGATATTAAACTTTTTAGCAATATTAGATACGCGTTCACCACGTTTTCCCTTATAAACTTTCCAACTAATTAATGACTTGTCATGGTTGTCCAAGTTGTTCTGGAATCGGTCTACTGAAGATGCAGGAAGTAATAGTTTATGAGCATTGTTTCTAGAAGCAACGATAGGGCGATTAAAGCTAGGGTTGAGTAAAGTAAACTCTTTGTCTGAAATTTCAGCAAGCTTTGCGGCGAGTTTTGCATCTATCTGTGACGGCGCATCGACTTCTGCAAAATAGGCTTCATTCGGAATGGGGTCTATATAAAGGCCATATTGTTCAGGGTTGTTTACTATATTCTTAATGGCTTGTAACTTAGGCACATAATGCCTTGTTTCTAACGGCAAGCTAAGGCTTTGGTAATTTGTCGCTAAACCAGCTTTGTGGTTTTTTGCAATAGCGCGCCCAACGGTACCTTCTCCTGCATTGTAAGCCGCTAGCGCAAGATCCCAGCTGCCAAACATCCCATGTAGTTTTTCTAAATAGTCTAAAGCAGCTTCTGTTGCTGCCGTGACGTCGCGACGATGATCCACCCACCAATTTTGTTGCAAGCCAAAGTACTTGCCTGTTGCAGGCATAAACTGCCAGATGCCCAGTGCTTTACTGCGAGACAATGCTTTAGGGTTGTAAGCGCTTTCTATCATTGGCAACAATGCAATTTCCATTGGCATACCACGTTTTTCAACTTCTTCTACAACATAAAATAAGTACTTTTGGGAGCGAGACATCATTTTTGCGACATATTCTGGCTTAGAAGCATACAAGCTTTCATATTTCGCAGTATGAGGCGACGTTATCTCTGGCATTGCATAACCATTTTGGATGCGTAACCAAAGATTATTATTGGCAGGTGCTAATGCTTGAGAAGGTTTTAATTCTAGCAGAGCCTGTTGATCAACAGCTGGTTTGGTTGTGTCAGTTATTTCTTCATCAATTAAATCATCAAGAAGAAATTCAATCTCAATCCCTCGTGCGTTGGTTTCTGCAAAAGAATGTGATGTGAAAGTGACACATAGTAAGAGTAGGAGCGCGCTGCTAAGAGGGGTTATTATTTGTTGCCAACAGTTGGCAAGTAGTAAAGGCTGGGATTTTCTTTGCATAAACTAAAGCTTTATTTATTAAGAAGCAAAGACAATACTATCCAGGTCATATAGGCGAGTCAAGTAAAAGTTATACTTTATGTTTATATTTTATCATTATGATTAATAATGATTTCTTTGTGTTCTTATTTTGCTGAAAACCGATAACTCATCCCTGTTTTCAGCTTTAGAATTCTCAATAATAGATGGTTGATTGCAACGTAAAAACGGATTTGTTTTAATTTCTAATGCGATAGTACTAGGGATGCTAGCATCATTATTTTGGCGAAGGTTTGCAACAGCAAGCTTTCTTTCAAGTAAATCTTGATTGTCAGGTTCTAAAGTCAGTGCAAAATCGATGTTTTTAGCAGTATATTCATGCGTGCAATATACTTTTGTATTCGAATTAAGGCTTTTTAATTGGTTTAAAGAACCTAGCATTTGCTCATGAGAGCCTTCGAATAAACGTCCGCACCCAGCACCAAATAGTACGTCACCACAGAATAAGTAGGTTTCATTCACATAAGCAATATGCCCTAAAGTATGTCCTGGGAGCCATAGTACTTTTAGCTTTAGGTTTAGGTAATCAAGGTCAATTTGATCACTAGCACTTACAGCGGTGTGTTCGAAATTGTATTGTTCGTATTTAGGAGCGTAAACCTGGGCGGGGTATTGTCCTAATAGTTGCTCGACACCGTCAATATGGTCAGAATGATGGTGTGTAATTAAAATAGCACGTAGCTTAAGTGCGTATTTTTCTAATATATTGATCACTGGTGTTGCATCACCAGGATCAATCACGACAGCATCGCGCTTATTGTGTAAAAGCCATATATAATTATCCTCAAAAGCAGGAATGGGCTCTATATGTAAAGTTTCAGCAGGCATGCGAATCTTAAATTATTAGCTTAAACATCAAATATTGGATTTATTAACACTTTTGTCAATCATTAAATGAAGTCACATACACAAGAGCTCTGGCTAGATACAACACTTGGTCAATGTCTATTTGAACATGAACAGCAGATATATGACCTTGCTGTGGCTGATGTTTTTGGTTTTCATGCCGTACAAGTAGGCTTGCCGAAAGTGAACTGCCTAAAAAACTCACGTATTCCCAATATTATTTTCGCAGGTAATGATAAGGGCCACTTGCGCTGTGAGAGCAGCTATTTGCCTTTTGCAGAAAGTAGTATTGATTTGGTATGTTTACCGCACGCACTTGAGTTTAGTGAAAATCCACACCAGACCTTAAGAGAAGCTTCTAGAGTCCTGGTGCCAGAAGGCTATTTGATTTTGACAGGTTTTAATCCTTATAGCGCCATGGGTATTAGGAGGTCCTTCACTAAGAAACATGTTTATCCATGGTACGGACAGTTTTTTTCTTTATCTCGTATTAAAGATTGGCTAGCATTGTTAGGCTTGGAATTTGTTGAGGCGCAGTTTTTTGGTTATGAACTACCTATTAATAATAGTCAATGGTTAAAACGATTTTCGTTTATGGCAAAAATGGGTACTAAGTGGTGGCCAAGAATAGGTGGGCAGTATGTTATCGTGGCTAAAAAGCGTGTGGTCAATATTACCTTGTTAAAACCCAATTGGAAACGTAGCTTGTTGCAACCTGGTCTTGCTATTAGTGGGCATAAAAAACATGAGTCGCAGAAAAACGTAAAAAATGATAAGAATGATGTGTAATGACTGAGTATGTTGAAATTTATACTGATGGTGCTTGTAGAGGCAACCCGGGCGTGGGTGGGTGGGGCGCTTGGTTGAAACATAATGGAAATGAAAAATCTATTTTTGGTGGTGAAGAAGCCACGACGAATAACCGTATGGAGTTAACTGCTGTTATTCGTGCACTAGAAGCTTTAAAACGTCCTAGTCAAGTGAAGTTGTATACAGATTCTTCCTATGTTCAAAAAGGCATGACAGAATGGCTGGCTGGTTGGAAAGCAAAAAGCTGGCGTACGGCAAGCAAAAAAGCGGTTAAGAACGATGATTTATGGAAGTTGTTAGATGCACTGGCTAGCAAACATCAGGTAGAGTGGCTGTGGGTGAAGGGGCATGCTGGTAATGATGGTAACGAACGTGCCGATGCACTTGCTAACGCCGGTGTGGATCAAGCTTTAGAGAATATTTAAATAGAAAAAAATAATATGAGGCAGATATTTTTAGATACTGAAACGACTGGTTTGTACCCAGATCAAGGTCATCGCATCATTGAGGTTGCCGCGATTGAAACCATTAATCGTCGACCAACAGGCAACCACTTTCATCAGTACATCAACCCTGAACGTGAAATAGATGCTGCTGCACAAAACGTGCATGGCATTACGCAAGAGTTTCTACAAGACAAGCCTCTTTTTGAGTCGATAGCGAATGACTTTTCTGAGTTTGTAAAAGGCGCGGAACTGATTATTCATAATGCACCCTTTGATGTCGGCTTTTTAAACAGTGAACTTGGCCGACTTGGGCTAAAGCCAGTACAGGAGATTTGCGATACAATCACTGATACGCTTAAAATGGCGAAAGATGCTAGGCCAGGGCAGCGCAATAATTTAGATGCCTTATGTCGCCATTTCGAGATTGACAATTCAAGACGTACACTGCATGGCGCTTTGCTCGATGCTGAATTGCTTGCTGAGGTGTATATGGCTCTAACACGTGGCCAAGATAGTTTGATGATTGATTTGGAGCACTCAGATGTAGAAGCAAAGGCAACTGCTAATAAAAATAGAGGTGCTTTAAAGGTGCTGATGGCGGATGATGTTGAGTCTGCTGCGCATGAAAGTTACTTGCAGGGCTTAGGTGATAAAGATACACCACACTGGTAATTAAATTTAGTAAATTTTAATGTAGGTAAAAAATGAATAATTGTATTGTAGTAACAGGTGGTGCAGGGTTTATCGGCAGTAACTTTGTCAATGCATGGGTTAAACAGGGTTTGGGGAAGGTTGTTAACCTAGATAAGTTAACTTATGCTGGTAACTTAGAAAATTTATCAGATATTCAAGATAATGAAGACCATATCTTTGTGCAAGCAGATATTGGTGACAACGAAGTGATTGCTGAGCTACTCAAAAAACATCAACCTAAAGCGATATTGAATTTCGCGGCTGAAAGTCATGTAGACCGTTCTATCCATGCACCTGGTGAGTTTATACAAACCAACATCGTCGGTACTTTTAACCTTCTAGAAGAAGCGCGTGCTTATTGGAATAGTTTAAATGACGATGATAAAGGTGACTTTAGATTTTTACATGTGTCTACTGATGAAGTGTATGGCTCATTAACAGCTAGTGACCCTGCATTTAAAGAAACAAACTCGTACGAGCCGAACAGCCCTTATTCCGCTTCTAAAGCGGCCTCTGACCATTTGGTGCGTGCTTACCATCATACTTACGGCATGCCTATGTTGACGACTAACTGTTCAAACAACTATGGCCCATATCACTTTCCTGAAAAACTGATTCCATTGGTGATTCATAATGCATTGAACGGTAAAGATTTGCCAATCTATGGTGATGGTAGCAATGTGCGTGACTGGTTGTATGTTGGTGATCATTGTAATGCTATCCGACGCGTATTAGAAAGCGGAAGGATTGGTGAGACGTATAACATTGGTGGCTGGAATGAGATGAGTAACTTGGACGTTGTTCATACCTTATGTGACATGCTCGATCAGCAACGACCAAAAGAAATCGGTAGTTATCGAGATCAAATTACCTATGTAACAGACCGGCCAGGACACGACCAACGCTATGCGATTGATGCAACAAAAATTGAGCGTGAATTAGGTTGGAAACCAGCCGAAACATTTGAAACCGGCATACAGAAAACAGTGGCTTGGTACTTAGATAATCAACAATGGGTTGATAATGTAACAAGCGGCGAATACCAAAAATGGGTAGGTAAGAACTACCAAACAAGAGAGGGTGCATAATGGCGATGAAGGGCATTATTTTAGCCGGCGGTTCTGGTACACGCTTGTATCCGGTAACAGAGGTTGTCTCTAAGCAGCTTTTACCCGTGTACGACAAGCCAATGATTTACTACCCATTGTCAGCACTTATGTTGGCGGGAATTCGTGAAGTGTTAGTGATTTCAACGCCTCAAGACACACCGAGATTTGAAAATCTACTTGGCGATGGTAGTCAATGGGGGATGGAAATTAGCTATACTGTTCAGCCATCTCCAGATGGTTTAGCACAAGCTTTTATATTAGGTGAGACATTTATAGGTGATGACCCTTGTGCTTTAGTGTTGGGTGATAATATATTTTATGGGCATGAGCTTGCCCAAATGACACAAAATGCTGCACAGCGCTCTGATGGGGCAACGGTCTTTGCATACCCTGTAAATGATCCTGAGCGTTATGGGGTTGTTGAGTTTGATGAGAAAGGTACGGCTGTTAGCTTAGAAGAGAAGCCAACTAAGCCAAAATCTCGTTATGCGGTTACTGGCTTATATTTTTATGATAATAATGTTGTCAACATGGCGAAAGATTTAGAACCATCTCCACGAGGAGAGCTAGAAATTACTGATTTAAACCGACTCTACTTAGAGCAAGGTGATTTGCACGTAGAGGTGATGGGCCGAGGCATGGCATGGCTAGATACTGGCACCCATGATTCACTTATCGAGGCGGCTTCATTTATTCAAACGATAGAGAAGCGTCAAGGCTTGAAAGTGGCATGCCCAGAGGAGATTGCATATCGCATGGGCTTTATAGATGCGGAGCAAGTTAAAGTCATGGCGAAAAAGTACGCTAAAAATGGCTATGGTCAGTACTTAACACAGATGTTAACTGAACAGGTGTTTTAATGAAGGTGATTGAAACAAACATTCCAGATGTACTAGTGTTTGAGCCTACAGTTTTTGGTGATGATCGCGGGTTCTTTTATGAAAGCTTTAACGATAAAGTGTTTCAAGAAGCGACGGGTGAAAAAATAAACTTTGTTCAAGACAACCATTCTAAATCAGTTAAAAATGTCTTACGAGGTTTGCATTACCAAACAGAAAATGTTCAAGGTAAATTAGTGCGCGTTACCCAGGGTGAAGTATTTGATGTGGCCGTGGATTTAAGACGCTCTTCTCCCACATTTGGTCGATGGGTAGGGCAAAGGCTTTCATCAGAAAATAAAAACATGATGTGGGTACCACCATATTTTGCCCACGGTTTTTTAGTGCTGTCAGATACTGCAGAGTTCTTATATAAAACAACAGACTTTTATTCTCCTGCATATGAACAATCACTTAAATGGGATGATCCAACTGTTGGAGTGGTATGGCCTATGGAAGGAAGCACTCCTGCACTTTCTGAAAAAGACGGCGATGGGTTACCTTTTCAAGATGCGCCAACGTTTGAGTAGATATGAGACCTAAAAAGATCATGCTCACTGGTGTGAGTGGACAGATTGGACATGCTATATCCTCAGTGCTTTCAGATTTTCAAGTCATTGGATTAACGCGAAAAGCGTTAGATTTAACAGACCAAAATGCGATACGGCGAGTTATACGTGAGATTGAACCTGATTTAGTCATTCATCCAGCAGCTTACACAGCGGTTGATAAAGCAGAATCCGAACCGGAGTTGGTCAATGCTATCAACATAAATGCGCCAAGAGTCATTGCAGAAGAGGCCGCAAAAGTAGGGGCCGCATTAATACATTTTTCTACTGATTATGTGTATGACGGTACTAAATCCACCCCCTATTTAGAAACCGATTTAGAGAGCCCAGCAAGTGTATATGGCAAAAGCAAACTTTTAGGCGAAAATGCGATTGTTGAAGTGGGCTTACCTCACCTAATACTGCGGACTAGTTGGGTGTATGGCGCATATGGACAAAACTTTTTAAAAACTATTTTACGGTTAGCTAGAGAACAAGATACGATTAATGTTGTTGCAGACCAGTTTGGCGCGCCAACCAGTAGTCGGAGTATGGCACATGCTATATATTATTTGGTGACGCAATGGAATCCGCAAACGTCAGAACAAACAGGCGTGTATCATGTGACAAATAGTGGGCGTACTTCTTGGCATGGTTTTGCGCAAGAAATTATTAATGAATATACAATGTTAGCTAAGAAGCCAGCATTAAAAGCTAATGTTGACGGCGTGATGGAATCTACATCAGTTGAGTATCCTACAGCAGCTTCAAGGCCTAAAAACTCATGTTTAGATAACAGTAAATTGGAAAATGTATTTGGTGTGATATTGCCTAGTTGGCAGCATGGGTTGCAGGAGGTTATGCAGCATCTATAAGCTTAACGCGTTGCATCTGCCCAGTTATTAGGCGTTTCATATAACCTAATGCGTGTTAATTCTAATTGGTTGCCATAGATGTCTTGGTACTCGTTATCAAGTACTCTGAAAGCTTCTGCAGCCATATTCTCCGCTGTAGGTACAGACGGAAAGATAACTGTTTTATGGTTAGGTAGTGAGTTTAAGAACGCCAACACTGGAGTATCCTGCTTGAAAACCAAGAAGGCATGATCCCAAACATTCACAATGCTTTCTTTTGCAATACGCTTTACATCAGAGAAGTCCATTACCATGCCATTTTCAGAAGCTTGCTCTTCTGAAACGATATCGCCCGTCAATGTAATTTCAATCACATAGCGATGTCCGTGCAGGTTGCGGCATTGGCTTTTGTGGTTTGGTATGCGATGGCCAGCATCAAACTCTAAACGGGTAGTAATTTCCATGATTAACTCAGTGACACTCTATTGCGAGTAATAATTCAAATATAGATTATATCAGCGGATAGATTGATATGCTTTTGCCCAGGCGATAAATTTTTCATAGGGCATTGGTTTGGAAAAGTGATAGCCTTGACACTTGGCTATCTTTAACTTATCGATTAATACTAAACACTCCTCATTTTCTACGCCTTCCACCAACACGTCCTTACCTAAGCTATTGGCTAGCATGGCTATCGATTGCACAATTTGATAATCTTCTTTTGAGTTGTTAATGTTTTTAACGAATGATTGGTCTATTTTAATTAAATCAATGGGCAATGTACGTAAGCGTGTTAATGAAGAAAAGCCAGTACCGAAATCATCTAAGGCAAATTTAAAACCCATTTCAGAAAGTGCATTAATAACAGTAACGGTGTTGTCGTTTTGCTCGAGGATACCATTTTCTGTAATTTCTAAAATAATATTCTTAACATCAAGTTTCCATAACGACAGTGAATTTGCAAATAAAGATGGCAGCTCTATGTCGTATAAATCTTCAGTACGTAAGTTAATGGTGAGGTATATATCTAGTTTATGCTTGTTAGATAGTTCATGAAGATAGCGGCATGTGGTGTTGATGAGCCAGCGCGTAAATAGCTTGCCTTTCCCAACATTATTCAATATTTCAATCATAAAGCTTGGGTCAATATTTCGACCATACTTACCTGACCATCGTAACAATAGCTCTGCACCGATACATTCATCTTTTTTTATGTCAACGATAGGCTGGCAATACAGCGCCAAGTTGTTGCTATCAAAAGCTTCTAATACCTTTGATTCTAAAGCAATTTGATTGTTGATGGACTGTTCTAATGTATCGTTATAGATGACATGATGCTTTTGCTTTTTAATTGCTTGCTCCAAAGCCAGCTTTGCATTTTGATAAAGGGCATGCGCGCTTGTTTCATTGGCGTTGGCATATGCGCAACCAATAAACGGTTTTACTAGGATAGATTGTTGGTTAATAAAAACCATCTCTTCAAAAGCGGCGAATATTTTTATTGTTATTAATTCCAGCTGCGTCTCGTTTTCTACTGCCGGCAATAGAAGGTCAAACTGGGAATCACCACTAAAATATAACTGTGCCTTATCACTGACGTTTCTACGAATTATTTCGGCAAGCTGTTTATTTAAATTTATTGATACTAGTTTAGGCAACAGGAAGTTATTATTTTCGGTTTGAAAATGGAGTGATAGCAATGCTGTTATTTGGTTGTTCTTTGCTTCGTCAAGCGCGGCTTCTAGATTAGGTTCTATTTGGTTAACATTAGGCAGTTGCAAATCTTCATCATAATTTAGCAGGTAATCTAAAGTCATCAAGTGATACTTTTGTAGCGTTTCAATAACAAGATCATTTAAAAACAAATGAAATTTTGATGACTTAGAGAAGCTTACGCCAGGTTTTAATTGGAAACATCTTAATATGTTTAGTATGGTTTTAGCATTGCCGTCGTCGTCAATTGCATTGATCCACAGAAAAATAAGTTGATTGATGTTAGCTGTAAAAAATGAGGCGTCATTTTTAGACTTCCAACGTTCAACTGAGTCACATAGCTTGAACAGGTATGAGTCAATTTCAATTTCTTTTTGTAATGTTGCTAGCTTTGCATGGTTGGTTATTAGTTTGGTATAAACATAACTTGGTTTGAGATTGTAGAAGCTAAGTTTCTCAGCTATTTCTTCTTCAGAATAAGTTATTTCAATTTCATGAACTGGTTTTTGTGTTGAAAGTGTATGAGACATCAATAACCAAACATAAATTAGATGTAGAAATCACTTGGATTTAAACCATAGCTATCTGCAGGTATGCCTTTTGTAATGTTGTATAACTCGCCATAAGCTGTTTCTGGTCTATGAATAAGCTCCAGTACGATAGGGGCGGTATAACGTTCTTTTTCAGGGTCAAGTAACAGCATGACACGTGGCAATAGTCTACGTACTTGGTTTTGCTGGATGACCACACCAACTTCACCAGTATTCAGCTCTACTAAAGAGCTGACAGGGTAGATGCCCATGAACTGTATTAATTGGTCTATTATCTCTTTTGAAAATTGTTTTCCACTTAATGCATGGATTTGATCTAGCGCTTGCTGGTTGTATGCACCTTCAGCATAGCTTCTGTTATTCGTCATTGCACAATATGTATCAATCAATCCAGCTGCTTGTGATAAAAGCGTTAATTGATTTCCTGTAAGCTGTAAAGGATACCCGCTGCCATCGACACGCTCATGATGTTCCGCAACTACTTGAATAATTTCTTGAGATATATCAGGTGTTTCTTTTAAAATTTTGATGCTTTCATCTACATGTTTTTTTGCGTATTCGTACTCTTCCTTGGTTAACTTCCCTTTTTTTAATAGCACATCTGATGAAAGTTTAACTTTCCCAATATCTTGTAATAAACCAGCTAATCCAGACAATTTAATTTGTTCTTTAGATAGCCCTAGGAAGCTATTAAACGCCATTAAAGTAATAGAAACATTAAGTGCTAGGTTATAGGCATTGCCGTCAGCTTTCTTCAGTTTTGCTAGCCATAATAATGCATCTGGCGTGCGCCCAATACTTTCAACCATGCTGTCTAGCGCATCACTAACGCTACTGATATCAACGTGATGCTCGTTAGCAATAGCATCAAAAACATCGCGTGTAACTGTTTGCGATTGTTCATAAACAGGGTAAATAGCGGCTATTTCCTCTTCAACCGGTGGCTCTTGCTCATAAATAATTTTTTCTTCTTCGCTCAAGTGGCTAAGAGTTGACTTGTTATTGTCGTTAAATATGTTTTTTATTGGGTTCTTAAATTTCTCTCTAGATAACAAGCTATTAACAAAGCCACCAATGCTATTTAGCACACCATCACTGTTCTGTGTTGTTGGCGTCTCTGTACCTTCAAGAGGTAAAGCTGTTTGTAAGGCAGTATCATTGCCACTACGCATATTGAATACCGTGCCTTCATTACCAGAGCGTTCTTTGTTTTTAGGTTTTTGGTAACCTCTAACTTCGCGCAAGATATCCATGAAGGATACTTTTTCACCTTGACGCGCCTTATTCATGACAGGTGTGTTTTTTCTGTCCTGCTGGATAGGTGCTTTAATGCGTACTGTTGATTTACGCTTGATTCTGGTATCTATTTTAGTTTTTGCTGAGAATTGATTTCCAGTAGACTTTGTTCTGTCGATGAATACATGTTCACAAGTGGACCTCATTTTATTAAGGTCCGCTTGGTCTTCCAGTAAAAAACCTTGCATCAAAAAATCTGATTCAATCCAAGGTTTATCTAGCTCGACGATAAACATGCCTAGCTCTAACTGATATGCGGGTATTTGTTCTTTTTTAATATCAATCATAATTGCTGCTTAATGTTGTTATATGCGCAATTGCACTCTCTGCCAACGATGGTAAATGATATCCGCCTTCAAGAGAAGAGATAATACGCCTATGACCACAATTTTTTACAGTCTGTTTAATAAATGACGTCATCCAAACATAATCATCTTTAGTTAGTGCGAGGTCTGCTAATGGGTCGTTTACATGCGCATCAAACCCAGCAGAAATAAAAATAATCTCTGGCTTAAAAGCCTCTAGTGCATGTTTAAATTTTGTTTCAAATATCTGCCTAATGATTTTGCCATTGCTTTTTGCCTTTAATGGCATGTTTAACATATGGTCACTTGCTGACTCTACACCGCGGTATGGGTAGTATGGGTGTTGGAAGGTGGAGCACAGCATGACATTGGGGTTGCTTTTAAAAATATCTTCTGTGCCATCACCATGATGGACATCAAAGTCGATAATGGCAACGCGTTTTAGCTTGTATTTTTTCATCGCATAAGCAACGCCAACAGCCACGTGATTAAAAATACAAAACCCTGCACTATTTGCACGTCCGGCATGATGCCCCGGTGGGCGGATGCAACAAAAAGCATTATCTACATCACCTTG
Organism: Methylophilaceae bacterium; assembly: GCA_048595445.1. Lineage (GTDB taxonomy): Bacteria > Pseudomonadota > Gammaproteobacteria > Burkholderiales > Methylophilaceae. The sequence goes on along the minus strand of JBJPGD010000040.1, from coordinate 7,008 downwards.
CATCACAAGGTCTGTCGCGTGTATTACGGCACCAGTGCCATGCAAAGTAGCAGACAAGCTCATTGGACCCATTGATGTGTCTGGATCTAGTCTCACCAAACCTGCTTTCGGTGCAATGCCATAGATGTAATCGACATATTGGCGGCTATGCACGCGCAATAATGCTTCTTTACTCGCCTTGGGCGCATCGTAAAAAGACAACTTTTCTTTTAAAGGGGAATTTAATACTGCATTTTTAATGGCAGTAATACGTGCCGGAGATTCTGGATGGCTACCATCCATCACATGTAATAAGGTATCAGGGTGAGAAATAAATGCAGTTTTGGTCATTTCAAATCAAGCCCGAAAATTAAGGTCTAAGTCTAGAGCAGTTCTAAGTTAATTAGATGATAACTCTTGTGATAATTGTTGATAGAACTCCAGCCTAATAGGGTTTATTTTACCTGTATTAACCGCATTAATCACAGAACAATCTGGTTCATGCTTATGCGTGCAGTCACTAAATCGGCAATGCCCTAAAAAAGGCCTAAATTCTACAAATGAGAACTCTAAATCTTCTTGTGATAGATGGTTTAAACCAAATTCTTGCAAGCCTGGAGAGTCAATCAATGTGCTGTTTTGATTAAGGTGATACAGGTGAGCTGCAGTAGTAGTATGTTTGCCGCTATCTAATGTGTCGCTAATCTCGCGCGTGCGTACATTTTCATTGGGCAACAGCGAGTTAATAATGGTCGACTTTCCCATACCAGATTGACCAACTAATACACTTTGATGCCCACTAAGATAAGGCAATAGCGGCCTAATATCTTCTTTGGCTGAAAGGTGAACAATGTCATAGCCTAAGCCTTGATAGGTTTTCAGCTTATTTTTAGCATCATTCGCTTCAGGCAAGTCACATTTATTCAACACTATTAACGGTTTTATTTTTGCTGCCTCAGCTGCCGTTAAGCAGCGATTAAGTAGCGCCTCATAAAAGCTAGGCTGTGTTGCTAATACAATAATGATTTGCGTAACGTTGGAAGCAAGAATTTTACTTTTAAAAGCGTTGCTACGATAGAGTAGGGTGTTACGTGGCTCGCTGGACTCTACAACGCCTTCAGACTTATCTGTCAGCTTGATATTCACAATATCGCCACAGGCTAGATCAGTTTTTTTACCTCGAGTAACACAACTAATTCTAGTCTTATCGGCCAATTCGACTTGGTAGCGTTTGCCATAGGCTGCAACGACCAGGCCTTGCAGTGTTGGCGGTTTATTGCTCAAATTTATAATAGGCTTTATTTAGATAAGCTGATGCATTAAGTTCATCTTCTTCAAACCATTTTAAGTCTAGGTTGGTATTGCAAGCGCGGACTTGCGCTAACAAGGCTTTAGAAGACTCCACCTTGCGGAATGCGCGCGTATAAATCTCTGAGCCATCACCACCGTAGCTGGATGCGTGGCAGCTAATACAGCTTTTTTCAACCAAGGCTTTTCCTGCTTCAACGTCCGCTTTCGCAAAAAAGTCGTTTGCAACGGCATTTACACTGATTAAACCTAAAGCTAAAAAGATAATTGGTTTCATGGTTTACCCCTTATGCTATTAATGACCAGTATACGCTGCTAACTTAGAAATGCGAGCGCTGGCAGGTGGGTGAGAGTCATAAAATGCCGAATGAAATGGGTCAGGTGTTAGCGTTGATGCATTGTCACGGTACAGTTTAACCAAAGCCTCAATGAGGTGATTCGCATCTGCATTTTTCGCCGCATAATCATCCGCTTCAAACTCATTTTTACGTGAGTAGCTGGCCATCAGTGGACGTATTAAAAATAGGAACACGGGCGACACCAACATAAATAACATGAGCGCCATGTGATTGCTTGCAGTTGTTACGCCTAGCCCTTGGAAGAACCATGGTTGATCAATCAACCAGCCAAGCAATGCTAAGCCTAAAAAACTGATGAAAAAGATCATTGCAATGCGCTTAATCACATGATGGTGTTTAAAGTGCCCTAACTCATGCGCAAGTACCGCTTCAATTTCTTCAGTGTTTAAGCGTTCTAATAGGGTATCAAAAAAGACAACACGTTTGCTACTACCAAAGCCAGTGAAGTAGGCGTTACCGTGACTACTACGCACGGAACCGTCCATGACAAACAAGCCTTGGGATTTAAAGCCGCATTTAGTCAGCAATGATTCAATTCTTGTTTTTAGGTTGTCATCAGCGAGCGGCGTGAATTTGTTAAATAGCGGTGCAATGAAAGTAGGGTAGACTGCTAGCATAACGATATTGAATACGGTCCAAACAACCCATAAGTATAGCCACCAGTACTCACCTGCACCCTGCATCAACCACAGTGCTGCAAACAATATCGGCGCACCTAATAATAAGCCAACAAAGCTATGTTTAACTAAATCAGTAAAGAACATGCTGCGTGTCATTTTGTTAAAGCCAAACTTTTCATCGACGACAAATGTCTTGTAATAGTCGAGAGGTAGGTCAATCAAACTGCTCAGCAGCATCGCGCTAGTAATAACCAAAGCGCCGCGGATAATTCCGTGATTAGGTAAACTATTAGCCCATATAGTATCAATCCACTGCAGACCACCACCGATTGTTAAAGCAAAGAGCAGCGCTGCTTGAACAATTACCTCAAATAGACCTAATTTTGTTTTAGCGCTGGAGTAGTCAGCTGCTTTTTGGTGTGCATCTAAGCTAATATTATTGCTAAACGCATCAGGCACTTTCGCGCGATGTGCTTGGACATGGCTGATTTGTCGGTTGCCCAACCAAATGCGAATAATCGTGCTAAAGGCAAGTAAGCCGATAAAAGTAAGTGTAAGTGTATGTGCCATGATTTATTGTGTCTTGATTTTAATATGCTCTGATTTTAAAAAGTGTTCAGTTAACCTGATAAACTACTAGAAGTGATATTTTGAAGCATTTGCGCAGTGATAGTTCGTCCGCAATGCAATTTTTTACTATTTTAATGGAAATCATGATGGAAGCTCAAAGTAATGTGATCGATAAAGATAATTTGATTTGGTTGGATATGGAGATGAGTGGTTTATTCCCCGACACAGATCGCATCTTAGAATTAGCCGCAGTGGTGACTGATGCAGAGCTTAATGTATTGGGGGAATCTCCAGTCATTGTGATTCATCAAAGTGATGCTGTGTTATGTGGCATGGACGCTTGGAATACGAGCACACATAATCGTAGCGGGTTAGTTGAAAAAGTAAAAGCATCAACAACAGATGAGCTGGCAGGGACAGCAGAAATGATTGCATTTTTAGCGCAATACGTACCAGCGGGTAAATCGCCGATGTGTGGCAACTCTATTTGTCAGGATCGTCGCTTTATGGCGCGTTATATGCCTGATTTGGAAACATTCTTCCATTACCGTAATTTAGATGTCAGTGTATTTAAAGAATTAGCAAGGCGCTGGAAGCCGCAGATTTATTCAGGCTTTAAAAAGGCAGGTAAACATGAAGCGCTGGCTGATGTATATGAATCGATTGAAGAGCTTAAATATTACAGAGAGCATTTTATTGTTGAATAAAGCGACGAACAGCTGAATTGGACAAAAAAATGAGGCGGCATTTAAAAAATGACGCCCCAAGGGAGGAGATTTTAGCTTTGGAGAAGCTTAATTAATATAAAGCATATAGCGTGCCAAGTATTAATATATTTCTACGCTTTGTGCTTTTAATTAGCATTTAAAATGCGCAAATGGCTATAAATACCCAGTTAGCGCCGATATCAAAATATTGTTTAAGAGTGGTAAAAGCATTTTGTTAATTCTCGACATGAAAAAAACTGACCAACATTGCGACCAAAAGTGGTGATTGAGTGACATTTTTTATCATCAATTAGATGTAATGTTGCCATCTTGAGGGGTTTGTTACTATCATCTAGTGTGAAGAATAAATAGATTTTTTAATAGAAGGAAGTATATGTTAGTAGGACAATGGTTTGCAGTAGGTGCAGGCGCTGCTTTAGGCGCTTGGGTCAGGTGGGGCTTGGGCATCGCGTTAAACGCGAGTATTCTACCTTTAGGAACATTGCTTGTTAACTTGCTTGGTGGTTTTTTAATGGGGCTAGCCCTGGCTCTTTTTGTGACAACGCCTTCACAAAACGAATTAAGACTGTTTATCATGACAGGTTTTTTAGGTGGGCTAACAACATTCTCTGCCTTTTCAGCCGAGGCTTTTTCGTTATTACATAAGCAAGAATATGCTTGGGCATCTGTCCATATATTGAGCCATGTATTCGGATCTTTGCTAATGACGGCAATAGGGTTCTGGTTGGTCTATTCATTGAGGAATTAATAGACCTACAGCTAGCACAAAATAAAAAAGCCCGTTAATTCGGGCTTTTTTATTACTTCAAATACAATGAAATTTTAAATAAGTAGTCTTATTTGTCTGTTTCAACCATAACTAATGGCGCATCAGCTTTAGTCGTTGGTTCATCTTTTTTCCAGCTAGCTGGTTTACGAGCAGTTTTTGGTTTTGTGGTTTTTTTAGCGGCAGGAGCCTTCGCTTTTGGCTTGCTTTTGGTTTCTACTAGCTGTAGACCGCTGTCAGCTAAATCAACTGATTTTTCTGTTTTAGGTTTACGCGCTACTTTTGGCTTCGTCGCTTTTTTTGTGGGTGCTTTTTTAGCTTCGCTAGTTTCTACTTTCTCTGTCTGTGTACTTTTTTCCGGTTCAGTAGATTTAGCACCTTCAGATTTTTTAGCTCTAGGTTTGCGTGGTTTTGCTGCAGTCTTTGTTTCAACAGGTGTGCTGTTAGACTCAGTCTTCACTACCTCCTTGTTAACTGACTCTGGTTTCGCTGCTGTAACCTCACTTGTCGTTTTTGCTACGTCATTCGCAACTGACGTCGTTGTGGCTTCTACATTCTGCGTTTCATCACGAGGTCTACGATCACGTCTACCACCACGTCCACGTCTATTGCTACGCTGCTGGCCACTTGACTTCGCATTTGGGTCATTTGCTACGGTAGCGCCTTCAGGTTTTTGTGCCTTGGGTGCTTCATTACGCGTTTGCGATTTGTTATGGTCATTTGTACGCGCTTGTTGTGGCTTGTCATTACGGTCACGATTATTGCGGTTACGGTTGCGGTTGCGATTTCTGTTGCGGTCGCGATTACCATTCTCACGATTAGGCGTTGCTTTTTCTTTTGAGGCTGTTTCAGCAGGGTTTACTTCACCTTCATTGCCGAGCCATTTTTTAATTCGACCTAAGAATGATGTTTTTCCAGCAGTAGTGCTTACTCGTTCTTTGGCTATTGGAGCTGGTGTTGAGCTTGTAACGCCTTTCACCAACGCTTCAGGTGCTGCTGCTGGTTTTGTTCCTTCATTTTTGCTGCTGATGTAATCGCTTTCAGCAGGAATTTCAACCATGCTGTAACTTGCGCGAGATGAGTCATCGTCGATATCATCTTGCTTAATGCGAATAATGTTGTAGTTAGGTGTTTCCATATGTATATTTGGAATCAGAATGACTTCTACACCCATCAGCTCTTCAATTTTATGGATGTCTGCACGTTTTTCATTCAGTAAGAATGTTGCAGCATCAACAGGTAGCTGTACTTGAATAATCGCGCTGCTATCTTTCATCGCTTCTTCTTGCGTAATGCGTAAGATATGTAGCGCTGTTGATTCAATGCCGCGAATATGACCTGTGCCGCTACAACGAGGACATGCGCCATGATTGCCTTCGCCTAGGCTAGGACGTAAGCGTTGTCGTGACAACTCTAGCAGACCAAAACGTGAAATTTTACTTGTTTGGATGCGCGCACGGTCCGCGTGTAGTTCATCTCGTGTACGGTTTTCTACTTCACGCTGATTGCGTGAGTTTTCCATGTCAATGAAATCAATCACGACTAGGCCCCCGAGATCTCGCAATCTTAGTTGACGTGCAACTTCTTCAGCCGCTTCTAGATTCGTATTGAATGCAGTTTGCTCAATATCCGCACCTTTGATCGAGCGTCCAGAGTTAACATCAATTGAAACTAATGCCTCTGTATGGTCAATCACGATAGCGCCGCCAGAAGGCAAGCGTACTTCACGTGAGAATGCTGTTTCAATCTGATGTTCTATTTGGAAGCGAGAGAATAGTGGCGTCTCATCTTCATACAATTTAACACGTGATACATTTGCAGGCATCACGTGGTTCATGAACTGTACAGCCTGTTCATGTACTTCAGCAGTGTCAATAAGTATCTCGCCAATGTCCGCACTAAAGTAATCGCGAATTGCACGAATGACTAAGCTTCCTTCTTGGTAAATTAAGAAGGCACCTTTTTGAATAGTAGAAGCATCCTCAACCGCAGTCCAAAGTTGCAATAGGTAATTTAAATCCCATTGTAATTCTTCAGCATTGCGGCCTATGCCTGCCGTGCGGGCAATAATGCTCATGCCTTTAGGCATTTCAAGTTGTGCCATGGTGTCACGCAGCTCGTTACGCTCTTCGCCTTCTACACGACGCGAAACGCCACCACCACGTGGGTTGTTTGGCATTAATACTAAATAACGGCCTGCCAATGATATGTAAGTTGTAAGTGCTGCGCCTTTGCTGCCACGCTCATCTTTATCGACCTGAACGATAAGTTCTTGACCTTCTTTAAGTACATCCTGAATGCGTGGCTTGCTGCCGCTATCAGGTTTGCTACTAAAGTAAGCGCGTGAAATTTCTTTAAAAGGTAGAAAGCCGTGACGCTCTTGGCCGTAGTCAACAAAAGCGGCTTCTAGAGAGGGTTCTATTCGGGTAATAACGCCTTTGTAGATATTGCTTTTGCGTTGTTCTTTTCCTGTGTGTTCGATGTCTAGGTCAACTAATTTTTGACCATCGACAATAGCAACGCGAAGTTCTTCAGACTGCGTTGCATTAAATAACATGCGTTTCATTGTGTACTCCCACGCTTAGCGGGCAGATTTTTAGTGGGAACTAAAGTTTTGAAGGCGAATTTCTACCAGCGCTGCTAGTAGTGTCAAGGCACTTAATTTGTAAGTAGCCAGT
>JBJPGD010000039.1:0-2926 GCA_048595445.1 Methylophilaceae bacterium | reverse complement strand
TTATGAGCAAGGCTTTACGATTAGTGGTGCGCGTAATCGTTTAGATGGTGCTGCTAATAAAGACATTAAGGCCTCTTCAGGCAAACCAAGTATCACACTTGTGGCTTCAAACGATAGTGCGTCATCATCTAGCTATGACTTAGCAGCTGTTAGATTACAAATTCAAGAAGTTATTCAGTTACTTCGCGCTTAATAGCGCAAAAATCCCCCAAGCAACATCCCTACTAAAACTTGTTCGTTTTGGACAGAGTTCGTTTAACTTTTGATTTATAATGTTGCAGCACTCAAGTTGTGAGTACGGGGCGTAGCGCAGTCTGGTAGCGTACTTGTCTGGGGGACAAGGGGTCGCAAGTTCGAATCTTGCCGTTCCGACCAATCATTAGGTTTATTTGTTTATGGTTTATTGGCTGCTAACATCGCAGCACCTAACATGCCAGCTTTGTCATTAACAGATGAAATAATAATATTTGTTTTACCTTTTAATACTGAGATTAGATCTGTTTCTAATTGTGTATTGAAGCTGTTTTCTATTAAGTCCCAGGCTTGGCTGAGCCCGCCACCGATCACTACCATAGAAACATCAATTATTTTAAGCGTATTTGCGACGGCTACAGCTAAGCTTGTGCCTGCTAGTTGGAAAGCTTCAATCGCCGCTTTTTCTCCTGTACGCGCGAGGGCTGAAATTTCTTGTGTATTACGTTGTAGTCTCGTGTTGAGAAAGTAACTTTTTTCAACACCACTAGCCGAAGCATATTGCTCCACACAGCCTTTGTTGCCACAGCCACATAGCCGACCATCTGGGGTAGTGATCATGTGACCAACCTCCATAGCCATGCCATGTACGCCGGAGTAAGGTTTTCCTTCTAGCACTAAGCCACCACCGACGCCAGTACCTAGCCCAAAATATAGTAAAGATGACCCTAGCTCTTTATTCATACAGTATTCGCCGTAGGCGGCTACTAGCGCGTCGTTTTCAACAAGCACTGGATTGATTTGAGATTTTTTGTTCAGTGTACTGGTTAAATCTTTTGCAAGGTTAACGTTTTTAAGTCCAGGCAGATTAGGGGATTCGCTAATACATTTTAATTGTGGGTCAATAAAGCCAGGAAAGCCAATGCCGATATCTTTTACATCAGGGTGTTGTGCTAGCACTTTTTCAATGCCATCAGCGATAGTTTTAATGATGACTTGCCAAGCTGTATTGGCATCATTGTTTTTGCAGAGCATAGAAAAGTCAGCCTGAAAGCGTGTTTCAGATAGCAGCTCTAGTTGGTCGAATACGCCAACCCTGAAGTTTGTGCCGCCTATGTCTATACCAATGCTTTTAGCCATTTTTCAGTGTCTACAAGGCTCGCTCATGCCGTTGAATAGCTTCGGAGAATTGATTGATTTGACTAGCGTTTAGCTGATCCCATCTAAAGCGCCAACTCCAATTGCCTTCGGTGGTTCCAGGTACATTCATGCGGCTATTGGTGTCTTGTTCAAGAATATCTTGCATAGGGATAATGGCGAACCTTGAGACTGTGGACAATGCGACATTGATTAATGCAAATGGCATATCTAAATCAGACGATGCATTATTTTCGCTTATATATGCATTAACATTTTGTTGTTCATCTTCACTAATTGACTGATACCAGCCTAAAGTCGTGTCGTTGTCATGCGTGCCAGTATAAGTAACACTATTCTCTTTGATGTTATGTGGTAGATACGGATTATCGTCATCACCACCAAAGGCAAATTGCAATATCTTCATGCCGGGTAGTGCGTATTTGGCTCTTAATGTTTCGACTTCTGGCGTAATAATGCCTAGGTCTTCAGCAATCAACTGGATATTAGGAAAGCGTTCTTGAATGCTAGCCAGTAAAGCATCACCAGGTGCTTGCACCCATGCGCCGTTAATGGCGTTATCGTCACCTGCAGGAATCTCCCAAGCAGCTTCTAAGCCGCGGAAATGGTCGATACGGATCATATCGAATAGGTGTGTTTGTGTTTCTATGCGTGCTTGCCACCATGCATAATTATCTTTGTGCATCTCTGCCCAGTTATAATGAGGGTTACCCCAACATTGACCTGTTTCAGAAAAATAGTCTGGCGGCACGCCAGCAACAACAGACATCTCTTTATTTTCATTAAGCTTAAATAATGCTGGCTGCGCCCAGACATCGGCACTGTCATACGCCACAAAGATGGGAATATCACCAAACAATTGCACTTGCTTTTGATTGGCATATGTTTTTAATGAATCCCATTGCGAAAAGAATATAAACTGTGTGAATTTAATGACACTTATTTCGTTAGCAAGGTCTGCTTTAAGTTTAGCCATTGCCGTTTCGTCACGGTGCTTAAATTCATCCGGCCAAGTGTTCCACTCAGCAAAGGTGTATTGACGCCGTAAACATAAATAAAGCGCAAAATCTTCTAGCCAAGCCTGATACTTTTGACAGAATTGCTTAAATGCGTCTAATTGGTCGCGTTCGACAAAGCGTTCGTAAGCGATGTTAAACAATTCGTCACGTGCTGAATCTTTTTCGTCTGTATGCAGCAAGCCTTCTTCAATGAGTGATTGCAGACTGATGAAATCTGGGTTTCCAGCATGCTTGGAGAGGCATTGGTACGGGGAATCATCATGCGGCATATTGATCGGCAATACTTGCCATATGCTAACGCCAGTGGTGGCTAAAAAATCGACAAAGCGATAAGCGTCTTTACCTAAATCTCCATTGGGTAGGGAGCTGATATGTAATAAGACGCCTGCGCGACGGTCGCTACCATTGCTATACGTCATTAATCGTCCTGGCCTCTTCTCATCGTCCCTGAATTTTCAGCGTCTCCGCCACCTTGACTAATAGGTTGATTCAAATTTTCTGGCACGGCCTGCTTCAGCAGTTTGTACAGGTTAATTAAATTTAGACGGTAAAGGCGA
>JBJPGD010000038.1:0-33538 GCA_048595445.1 Methylophilaceae bacterium | reverse complement strand
AAGAATGCTTGGCAACGGCAGCCGCCTAAATCATTTTCTTTTTCAGAACAACTGCGGCAAGGTTCTTTCATCCAATCATCACCACGGTATTGATTAAAGGCTGGACTTTCTTTCCATGCGTACTCTAACCCATGTTCACGTACATTTGGGAATTCCATATTAGGCAATACACGAGCCGAGTGACATGGCAACACATCACCATTAGCCGTCACGATCATAAAGATCTCACCCCAACCGTTCATGCATTTTTTAGGTCTATCATCGAAATAATCTGGCACCACGAAAAATATTTTCATTTTGCTACCAGATTTTTCTCTAAATTCGTTTGTGATTCTTTCAGCTTCTTCTACTTGCTCTTGCAAAGGCATGAGTTGATCACGATTCACTAATGACCAGCCATAATACTGTGTATTGGCTAGTTCAATATAATCAGCTCCAAGTGCTTCAGCCATTTCTAAAATTTCTTTCATGTGACCGATGTTGTAACGATGCATCACCACATTAAGCACCATCGGATAACCATGGTTCTTAATCATTGCAGCTACTTTTTGCTTTAGCTTGAAGGTGGAAGTGTTCGTAATGAAGTTGTTAATTTCTTCTGTAATATCGTGCATTGAAAGCTGAATATGGTCTAAACCACCCTCTTTAAATGCTTGAATACGCTTTTCAGTTAAGCCAACACCTGAAGTAATTAAATTACTGTAATAACCTAGCTTCTTTGCCTCTATGACGATATCTTCAATATCATCACGCAATAGTGGCTCTCCACCAGAAATGCCAAGCTGAATCGCCCCCAGTTTGCGTGCATCACGTAATGCTTGTATCCACTGCTCCGTTGTCAGTTCATTTTGCGTATGTTTGTCGTAATCGGCAGGGTTGTAGCAAAATGCACAATGTAGTGGACATCGATAGGTTACTTCCGCCAACAACCATAAGGGTTGTGTGTGCGTGATATTAGCCGCAATGCCATTATTTTTAGCTTGGCCGCTAATTTCTTTTTGGACGACTGATTCACCCAAAGATGTAGGTTGTGTCATTTTATCGCTCCTAAATTTTAATTAAGCTTGCGTATCCAAGCTTTGCCATATGCCATATCAAACATACCGACAATGTCAGCTTCAATATTTTCTGCATCAGGAAAAGCCGCCTTTAACTCTTCCACAATATCACCTACGGTTGCTGTGCCATTAAGACGCTTCATCACTTCACCTGCCCCACCATGCAATTTAACCATACCTTCTGGGAAAAGAATTACGTAGCTTTCTTGTGCTTCTTCCCACTGAAAGCGGTGATGCAATGCAATGTCGTATATATCTGAGTGTTGGATATCATTTTCCATAGTTCGCTCTTATTTCTTAATCAAAGTTAATGACAAGCTGGCGGTTATATTCAACGCCTTCTGTCGTTATGTTGGTTGATGCCAGCATAATGGAATCTGCCAACACCCAAAGCACATTCAGTTTGAATTGCAGAATCTCCAAAGCTTTCATCTGCATCTCCCGCGAAGTGCTGAAGTATTCAAGCGTGACTTCCAAACCTTGTTCAACGTCACGGCGTGCTTCTGTCAGGCGTTTTTTAAAGTACACCAAGCCACTCTCATCAATCCAAGGGTACATGCTTGGCCATGAGCTAATACGTTGCTGATGAATATGCGGTGCAAACAACTCCGTTAAACTGGAGCACACGGATTCTTGCCAAGAGCGCTGTTTCGCAAAGTTGATATATGCATCAACAGCAAATTTAACGCCAGGACTTACCATTTCTAAACTCGTGATTTGTTCACGTGTTAATCCCACGGCTTTACCCAACTGAATCCAAGCTTCAATACCACCCATTGTATCGCCAACACCATCATGATCCGTTATGCGGACAATCCATTGTTTACGTACCTCTACATCGTCGCAATTAGAAAGAATCGCACCATCTTTCATTGGAATCGCAATTTGATAGTAAAAGCGATTGGCTACCCAACTCTGCAGTTGTTCTTTACTGAGTTTTCCTTCATACATCATCACGTGGAACGGGTGGTAAATATGGTAACCCTTACCTTTTTCGCGGAGTTTTTCTTCAAACTCCTCTCGTGACCAGGGTGCTAAGTCATTTTTATCTTTGCTCATCATACTTCCTAAAGAGTAATATCCATGCCGTCATAAGCAAGTTCAATTCCTGCTGTATTCAAGGTGGCACGTTGTGGTGATTCTTCATTTAGAATCGGGTTGGTATTGTTAATATGAATCAATATCTTGCGTGGTTTTTCCATCGCGTTCAAGATACTCATAATACCGCCTTCACTTGACTGATCTAAGTGCCCCATTTCACTGGCACGTTTATCACTGATACCTTCTTTCGACATTTCATCATCCGTCCAAACAGTACCATCAACCAAGATGCAATCAGCGTTGCGCATGTATTCCAACACGTGCGGTTCAGACTCACCCAAACCTGGTGCATAGAATAAACTCTTACCCGAGCGAGTGTCTTTAATATGCATGCCGATATTATCGCCAGGCACTGTATTGCCACGGTGCGGTGAGTATGGTGGTGCTTCACTCAACAATGGTACGGCTGTGAACTCAATACCTTCTGCAGTTGGGATAGTGAACGCCGATTGGTCAGTCGCAATTTCATGATGATTAATGCCACGGAAATGCTCAAAAATATTAAATATAGGAAATCCAGTTGTTAAGTCACTTTTAACCGCATCAGTACAATAAATATCCCACGGTTTATTGTGTTCTCGAAGGGTTAATAAACCAGTCACATGATCGATTTGTGCATCCGTAATGACGATGGCTGAGATAGCTGTATCACGGACTTGGCGAGCAGGTTGCATCGCAGGAAAGCTATCTAATTGTTTCTTAATATCTGGGGAAGCGTTGAATAAAATCCAGTCAGTGCCATTGGCACTAACAGCAATCGAAGATTGGGTGCGCGGTGTTGCTTTGATGGTGCCAGCACGAACCCCTTTACAGTTTTCACAATTACAGTTCCACTGTGGAAATCCGCCACCAGCACCTGACCCTAATACGTGTATATGCATAAAATTTATTTACTTTGTTGAGAAATTAAAATTGTACGCTGTTTTGCGCATCAAGATGAAAAAAAGGCCGTCAATGTCGACAGCCTTGCTAAAGAACAAATTACTTGTTCATTACGTACATGGTGACTTCGAAACCAAAACGCATTTCTGTCGCTGCTGGTGTTGTCCACATAACAATTCTCCTAATTTGTTAAAAAATACAAGGCATCACTGAAGTTAAATCACAAAGTAATTAAATCAAAAAGTAATGTACTTGTAAGAACTATATATTACGCAATGGTTTCAAATCTGAGCTGCAAGCTACTATGATATATCCCTAGTGATTTTCATGATGACGATATAGCGCAATCGCACTACCCGCCTTACTTTGTGCGTCTTTGGCGGACGGCCTCAGCTAACCCTTCAAGTAAAGTTGCCGTTTCATTCCAGCCTAAACACGCATCCGTAATCGACTTGCCATATTCAAGCACACAACCTGGCGTGTGTGTTTGCTTGCCTGCGTTGAGATGTGATTCCACCATCACGCCAGCAATGCGTTTATCGCCCGCTGATACTTGCTCTGCAATATTTTTTGCTACATTGATTTGTTGTTCGAACTGTTTTTGACTGTTGGCGTGACTACAATCAATCATCAACACTTCTGCCAAACCCGCATCAGCCAATTGTTTACTGACGGCATCCACGTGATGCGCATCATAGTTAGGTGCTTCACCACCACGCAAGATCACATGACAATCGTCATTACCTGTCGTGATAATAATAGCGGACTCGCCATCCTTCGTTACCGATAGGAAGCGATGTGGGCTATTTGCCGTTTTAATCGCATCCAATGCCACACGAACACCGCCATCAGTACCATTTTTGAAGCCTACAGGGCAAGATAAACCAGAAGCCAACTCACGGTGAACTTGTGACTCTGTTGTACGCGCACCGATAGCGCCCCAGCTGACCAAGTCAGCCGTGTATTGTGGTGTGATCGTATCTAAGAACTCCATGGCTGCTGGCATGCCTAGTTCATTCACGTCCAGCAAAAACTGACGCGCTGTTTCTAAGCCAGTATTGATATCATAGCTACCATCTAATTGCGGGTCGTTAATTAAGCCCTTCCAGCCAACGGTGGTACGTGGTTTCTCGAAGTACACACGCATGATAATCAATAAGTCATTAGCCAAGTGTTTTCTCACCTCTAATAAACGACGTGCATACGCTAAACCTGCCTTCGTATCATGTATTGAACAAGGGCCGACAACAACCAATAAGCGATCATCTTCACCGTGCAAAATACGATGCACCGCTTTGCGGGTTGCCAAGATATTTCGTGTGCTTGCTTCACTTTCTTTTAATTTCGCGATGAGTGCAGCCGGCTTAATCAATTCTTTGATTTCGACAATACGAACATCATCTGTCGCCAGCTTCTCTAGTCCTTGCTTTTCGTATTCAGTCATTATTTTTTACAATTAATTCCAGCGCCTCTAAGAAACGCTTATTTTCAGAAAACAAGCCTATACTAACGCGCAAATAATCTGGCATGTCGTAATTGGCAATTGGTCGCACAATAATACCGCTTTGTAATAGCTGTTGATTCACGTTCGCAGCGTCTTTCACGGCAAAACTAATAAAATTGGCGTACGAATCAATATATTGTAAGCCTAACTGCTCAAAGCCTTGCGTTAATTGCAACATACCAGCTTGATTTGCTGCATAACTGCGCGCAACAAAGTCATCGTCTGCTAAGGATGCAACAGCGGCGGCTTGCGCCAGTGCATTAACATTAAATGGCTGGCGGATACGGTTTAATATATCAGCAATGTCTGCGTGCATTAAACCAAAACCCACACGCAATCCTGCTAAGCCATAAGCTTTAGAAAACGTACGCGAGATAATCAGGTTCTCAAAGGCTGCTAACCAACTGATGGCTTCTGATTTATCATGTAGTGATAAATACTCATCGTAAGCCTCATCTAAGATAACCAAAACATTATTAGGCACTTGTTTTAGAAACGTCTCTAGTGTCGCTTTATCAATCAATGTGCCCGTTGGGTTATTTGGATTCGCAATAAAGATCAAGCGTGTTTTTGCTGTAATCGCTTTTAAAAATCCATCCAAGTCATGTGCATAGACTTTAGCTGGGATGACAACACCTTTTGCACCCACCGCTTGCGTGACTAATGGATAGACAGCAAAAGCATGCTGTGAATAGATAGCTTCATCGCCTACTTGTAAAAACGCACGGGCAGACAGCTCTAGAATATCATTAGAGCCATTTCCAAAGACGATTTGATCTTGTGCCACGCCATACTTTTGACTGACGGCACCACGCAATGCAAACCCATTCCCATCTGGATATCGAGCAACATCAACAAGCGCTGCATCTATTGCAATTTCAGCGTTAGGGCTCATCCCTAAAGGATTTTCGTTAGATGCCAACTTAACGATATCGGTCTCATTCAGTCCGTATTCACGGGCTATTTCTGAGATTGGCCGACCACCTTGATAGGGTGCGATGGCACGAATGTAGTTAGGTGCTAGGTTAGACAGGCTCATATTGAATAACTTAAAAAAGACTGACTAAACCACAGCCACAGGATAAGAGCCCAACACTTTAATGACGGAAGCACGTTCATTTAACTCCAACAATGCAGCTTGAACTTTACCATCTGTTTGGTGGCCTTCTATGTCAATATAGAATACATAATCCCAAAGACCTTGTTTGGAAGGTCGAGATTCTAATTTGGTCATACTCACACCATGGCGTGACAGTGGTTCTAATAAATCAACCATGGCACCTGGCTTGTTCTTAGTGCTAATCGCTAATGATGTTTTATCTTGTCCAGATGCAGCAACATCATGCTTACCCAATACCAAGAAACGTGTTGTGTTCTTAGGGTCATCCTCAATATTTTCAGCAAGCACATTTAAATCAAACAGCTCGCCAGCACGTTTGCTAGCGATAGCTGCTGCAAAAGTGTCGTCTGAGGAAACTAAATCATGAATCATTTGTGCCGCATAAGCGTTGCTCGTCACGGCCTCTCTTTGCACATTAGGCAGCGACCTGTTTAACCACTCATGACACTGTGCAAGCGATTGCCCATGAGAGAACACATGCGAAATTTGACTAATGTCCGTTTGTTTTGAAAGCAAACAATGGTGAATAGGCAATGTTACTTCACCACATATTTTCACCGGACTAGAAAGCAATAAGTCTAAGGTAAGACCAACCGCCCCTTCTGTTGAATTTTCAACTGGCACAACAGCATAATCAGCATTATCTGCTTCTAAGGTGCGAAATACCTCATCGATCGTGCCACAGACGATTGCAGTACGGCCTTGGCCAAACTGTTTTAGCGCAGCTTCCTCACTATAAGTACCTAATGGCCCCAAGAAAACGATAGAAAGCTCTTTTTCTAATGCGCGGCAGTTCGCCATAACAGCACGAAATATACTACCCACTGCTTCGTTTGAAAGCGGCCCTTTATTATGGCTTTGCATGCTACGTAATACTTGCGCTTCGCGCTCTGGACGATAAATGACACCATCTTCCTTCTGATGGCCTATCTGACGAGCAAGCTTCGCACGTTCATTAACTAGCTTAAGCATTTGCGCATCTATGGCGTCTATTTGGTCGCGAAAAATTTTTAATTGGTCATTCATTGTTATTTTATATGTTCTAAGCGCTTAACATGCCAACGGCAATGCGCGCACACTAAGCACACCTTCAATATTGCGCAGCTGATCGAGCACCTTAGTAGGAACTGCAGAATCAAGATCTACCAAACTATATGCCATATCGCCACGTGATTTATTCACCATATTATGAATATTTAGCCCTGCCGCCGCCATTGCAGTTGATATTTGCGCTAATAAATTAGGGGCGTTTGCATTCGCAATGGCTAAACGATGTTCTGATTCACGATTCATTTGCACATTAGGAAAGTTCACCGCATTTGAAATGTTACCATTTTCAAGATAATCTCGCAGCTGTTCTGCCACCATGACCGCACAGTTATCCTCTGCTTCTCGTGTAGAGGCACCTAAATGAGGCAACGCCACCACATGTTCATGACCTTTTAACGTATTCGATGGAAAGTCACATATATAACTATGTAATTTTTTTGCATCAAGGGCGGCCGTTACAGCCTGCTCCTCAACAATGCCTTGGCGAGAGAAGTTCAACAGCACAGCACTATGCTTCATCAACGCTAATCGTTCAGCATTCATTAAGTGCTTGGTTGCATCGATCAAAGGCACATGCAAGGTGACAAAGTCACTATGTTTAATCAAATCTTCAACACTGTGTGCACGTTTCACTTGTGAAGATAAACGCCATGCAGAATCTACTGAAATGGCAGGATCGTAGCCCAATACACGCATACCTAACTTAAGTGCAGTGTCAGCGACTAAGCCACCAATAGCACCAAGGCCAATAATGCCTAAGGTGCGCCCAGGCAATTCAACGCCTGCGAAATTTTTTTTCCCCCCTTCTACAAGTTTGGACATGCTGACATCATCACCTTGTAACGTATCCACAAACTTTAGTGCAGGGCCTAAATTACGCGCCGCCATTAACATGCCAGTTAATACTAATTCCTTAACTGCATTGGCATTAGCGCCGGGGCTATTAAACACCGGTATACCACCCTGGCTAAGCGCAGCAATTGGAATGTTATTGGTGCCAGCACCCGCACGCGCAACGGCATGAACACTAGCAGGAATATCCATCGTGTGCATGTCGTATGAGCGTAGCATGATTGCATCTGGTTCACTTAACTCGCTGGACACTTCGTAGCTATCAGCTGGCAAGTGTTTCAATCCGTGTGACGAAATCTTATTAAGAACCAATACCTTGTGCTTCTCCATGCTTTACTGCTCCCCTATACGATCAATTTATTTGATCTAATTATTACTGACGACTATTAGCTGCGACTTGTCTCAAATGCCTTCATAAACTCAACCAAAGTTTGTACGCCCTCCACTGGCATTGCGTTGTAAATTGAAGCGCGCATACCACCAACAGAACGATGACCCTTCAATTGCAATAATCCACGATTTTTAGCTTCTTTGAGAAAATCTTCATCTAAAGCTTCATTTTTCAATGTAAATGGAATGTTCATGCGAGAGCGGTTCTCAGGTGCGGTTGGGCAATGATAGAAATCAGTGCTATCTAAATAGTCGTAAAGTAAGCTCGACTTTATAATGTTGGTTTTTTCCATCGCCACTAAGCCACCCTTAGCTTTAAGCATTTTAAACACCAAGCCAGCTACATAAATTGCAAAAGTAGGCGGCGTGTTATACATGGAGTTATTATCTGCATGCACTTTATAATCATACATGCTGGGCGTGTTAGGTAATGTTTCACCGATCAAATCATCACGCACAATCACAATTCCAAGACCTGCAGGGCCAATATTTTTTTGTGAGCCAGCATAAATTAACCCGAATTTAGACACGTCTACTGGCCGTGAAAGAATATGAGAAGACATATCTGCCACCAAAGGCACATTACCTGTATCAGGCGTCTCAAAAACCTCAACGCCACCAATTGTTTCGTTTGATGTGTAGTGCAGATAGGCTGCATCTGCATTCAACTTCCACTCAGCTGACATCGGCGCATAGCTGAAATCTTTATCCGCTGAAGTTGCTGCTATATTCACTTCGCAATACTTTTTCGCTTCTGCAATCGCTTTTTTTGACCACTGGCCAGTGTTAACGTAGTCGGCAGTCTTTTTATCGCGCAACAAGTTCATCGGGATCATGCCAAACTGTGCTGAGCCGCCTCCTTGCAGAAACAGCACTTTATAATTGTCCGGGATTGCTAATAATTCACGCAAATCTGCTTCCGCCTCTGCTGCAATCTGCATGAACTCTTTGCCGCGGTGCGACATCTCCATGACAGACATGCCTGATCCGTGCCAGTCTAATAACTCGGTTTGCACCTGAGTTAATACTTCTTTCGGCAACACCGCTGGACCAGCGGAAAAATTGTAAATCTGCGTCATCTAAAATCCTTAAAAATTAAAACGTATTATTCATCATCATCTGTTTCAACAACCTTCTCTAGTCCAGACAACTTCTCACCCTCACCTAAATTAATCAGCGTAACACCTTGTGCAGCACGGCCCATATCACGGATTTCTTTCACGCGTGTACGGATTAGTACGCCACCTGTCGTAATTAGCATAATTTCGTCGTCTTCACTAACCAGTCTTGCAGCAACTGCCTTACCATTGCGCGCACTAATCGCAATAGCTTTCACACCTTGTGTTGCACGGCCTGAATGACGGAAGTCTTTCAGCTTAGTCCGCTTGCCATAACCATTTTCAGTGGCAACCAAGACTGACTGTTGGTCATCATCCGCTATTAGTAGTGAAAGTACTTGTTGTTTAGGCGCTAGCTTCATACCACGAACGCCGCGTGTTGCACGGCCCATTGGACGTACAGCCTCCTCGCTAAACCAAACCGCTTTGCCACCATCGGATACCAACACGATGTCGTTTTGACCTGTTGTAATTTCAGCGCCAATCAAGTAATCACCCTCATCCAATTTGATTGAAATAATGCCTGATTTACGTGGTTTAGAGAACTCGCTTAACGCTGTCTTTTTCACTGTACCTTGTGCTGTCGTCATAAAAATGTATTGATCTTCAACAAACTCTTTCACTGGCAGTATTGCATTGATTTTCTCCCCCTCTGCTAATGGGAATAAATTCACAATTGGCTTGCCACGGCCTACACGGCTACCTTGTGGCACTTCATATACTTTCAACCAGTAAACTTGACCTGCACTGCTAAAGCACAAAATATAATCATGTGTATTAGCCACAAACAACTTATCAATAAAGTCATCTTCTTTTGTCGGTGCAGCTTGCTTGCCGCGGCCACCACGTCGTTGTGCGCGATACTCTTCAAGCAACTGTGACTTCACATAGCCAGTATGAGAAAGTGTGACCACAACATCTTGCGGCGTAATCAAATCTTCCATTGACAAGTCTTGTGTGTTTTCAACAATTTCACTACGACGCTCGTCACCGAATTGCTTGGCTATTTCTGCCATTTCTTCTGTAATCATTGTGGTTACACGGCCAGGCG
This sequence comes from Methylophilaceae bacterium, assembly GCA_048595445.1. Lineage (GTDB taxonomy): Bacteria > Pseudomonadota > Gammaproteobacteria > Burkholderiales > Methylophilaceae. The sequence goes on along the minus strand of JBJPGD010000038.1, from coordinate 23,412 downwards.
TTGCTAAAATATCGAGCAAGTCAGCAATTACATCCATCACTTCTTTGTATTCATTAACAACTTTATCTTGCTCAAGTCCAGTTAAACGCTGCAAGCGCATCTGTAAAATTTCTTGTGCTTGCACATCTGATAATTTGTAGCCATCTGGTGTTAAACCAAAATTAATTGACAGGCCTTCTGGCCTTGAAGCTTCCATCGCTGCACGCTTCAGCATTTCTTCTACCACAGGAGATGCCCATGAGCGCTCCATCAACTCTTTCTTCGCTTCTGGTGGCGTTGGTGCTGCTTTAATAATAGCAATCATCTCATCCACGTTAGCTAACGCAACAGCCAGACCTTCCAACACATGTCCACGGCCGCGCGCTTTCTTTAATTCAAAGACGGTCCTACGTGTAATCACCTCGCGACGATGGCGTAAGAAAGCTTCAATAATCTGCTTAAGATTCAACAATTGTGGCTGGCCATCTAACAAGGCCACCATATTCATGCCGAAGGTATCTTGTAACTGTGTTTGTTTATATAGGTTGTTTAAGACAACTTCAGGCACTTCCCCGCGCTTAAGCTCAATCACTACACGCATACCAGATTTATCTGATTCATCACGCAAATCAGAAATACCTTCAATTTTCTTATCGTTGACTAATTCAGCGATTTTCTCAATAAGGTTTTTCTTATTAACTTGGTATGGCAACTCATCAATGATGATGGATTGTCGGTTGCCAGCCTTATCCATATCTTCAAAGTGTGTACGGCCACGCATCACGACACGGCCACGACCGGTCCGGTAACCTTCTTTAACACCAGTGGTGCCGTAAATAATTCCAGCTGTTGGGAAATCCGGCGCAGGGATTAAGTCAATCAACTCATCCACTGTTGTTTCCGGATTCTTAAGCAATACCAAACAAGCCGCCAACACTTCATTTAAGTTATGTGGCGGAATATTCGTTGCCATACCAACCGCAATGCCTGAACTGCCATTAATCAGTAAGTTAGGGATACGTGCTGGCATAATCAATGGCTCATGTTCTGAACCATCATAATTAGGACCAAAATCAACCGTTTCTTTTTCAAGGTCCGCGAGCAACTCATGTGCGATTTTTGCCATACGGATTTCTGTATAACGCATCGCAGCTGCATTATCACCATCAACAGAACCAAAGTTACCTTGACCATCTACCAACATATAACGTAACGAGAAGTCTTGCGCCATACGAACAATCGTGTCGTAAACAGCGGTATCGCCATGCGGATGGTATTTACCAATGACATCACCAACAACACGCGCTGACTTCTTATACGGTTTATTGTAGTCATTGTTCAGCTCATGCATGGCAAATAACACGCGCCTGTGTACAGGTTTTAAACCATCGCGCACATCTGGCAAGGCCCTACCAACAATCACGCTCATTGCGTACTCAAGGTAAGAACGTCGCATCTCATCTTCTAAGCTAATAGGCAGGGTTTCTTTAGCGAACTGATCCATGTTTTATTCCATTTTTTTCTGAGAGAATGCTGCTTCTAAGCGCGCATTTTTATAAGATTTTTAATGCCCTAAATTTTAACATGTTTACGTTTTATGAGCAGCGTTTTTGGTGATAGTTACAATAAAAAAACGGGGCATCGCCCCGCTCTTTATCGCACCGCCTTTAAATCAATCACTTATGCAGTTAATAACGCCAAATCCGCCTTTACATCGTCGACATGCTCAAGCCCAACAGCAATACGTACTAGGCTATCTTTAATGCCTGATTCCAATCTCGCCTCTGCACTAATGCGACTATGGGTTGTTGTTGCAGGATGCGTAATCGTACTCTTGGCATCACCAAGGTTAGCGGTAATTGAAATCATTTGAGTCGCATCAATCAAGGCCCATGCCGCCTCTTGCTCTGTTTGACCAAGCTTGGTGTTAACTTCGAAACTCACAATACCGCCACCATTTGTTTGCTGATGCATCGCTAACACATGCTGAGGATGTGATGCTAGCCCTGGGTAATGCACGCGTGAGACTTGTGGCTGCACCTCCAACCAAGTTGCCAACGCTAATGCTCGGCTTGCGTGTGCCTCCATACGCACTGGCAGCGTTTCTAACCCTTTTAAAAACACCCAAGCATTAAACGCACTCATGGTCACGCCCGCTGAGCGTAGAAAACCATAAACAGGCTCCATTAATACGTTTGAACCAAGTACTGCACCACCTAAACACCTGCCTTGACCATCGATATATTTAGTCGCTGAATGGATGATAATATCTGCGCCCAACTCCAGTGGCTTTTGAATCACCGGTGTACAGAAACAATTATCTACAGCCAACACAATATCAGCTTTATGCGCAATATCAGCCAACACCTTAATATCACACACTTCTGTTAATGGGTTGGAGGGTGTTTCTGCAAAAAACAATTTGGTTTTAGGCGTGATGGCTGCTTGCCACTCATCAACCCCGGTAAGAGACACAAAGGTCACCTCCAAACCCCAACGCTGGAGGATGTTGGTGAACAACTGCACAGATGTACCAAAAAGACTACGTGATGCCACCACATGGTCACCCGTACTACACACACCCATCACACAGGCCAAAATAGCAGACATGCCGCTAGAGGTCGCCACACATTGTTCTGCACCCTCCATTGCCGCCAGCTTATCTTGAAAAGCCGTGACTGTAGGATTGGTAAAGCGGGAATAAATATAACCCGGCTCTTCACCACTAAATCTTGCCGCTGCTTGTGCAGCATCTTTAAACCTGAAACTAGAGTTTAAAAAAATAGCTTCTGAGTTTTCACCAAGTTCAGTAGGCTCATTACCGGCCCTCACACCAATAGTTTCTGGATGATATTCTTTTGTCATTTCACTCTCTTAATCATAAATCACAGGCATTAAAAAACCCGTGATAGCTCTAAAAATAGCTAAAACGGGTTTTAGTCTCTCGCTTTAGCAGAATTTATTATGCGCCCGCAAGCTGAGTAAGGCTTTGTTTAAGTTTGGCCACTCAAATCAGCGCACTTTCATTTAACGCCTAATAAAAATGGATGTCAAGCACTGTTAGCATTATTAATAAAAAACTTAAGGAACTTGGGCTGCAGCCTCATCGTCTTCGACGTCAACCAAGTTAAGATCCATTTGCGTTATTGTGTTAGGCGGCTTTTGTGCTTGCGTTGAGTCAGCACGCAATGCTTCAATATGATTTAAATAGTTAGCATCCACATCACCAGTCACATAGTTACCATCAAAACAACTAGAATCAAAGTCAGCAAGTGCTGGGTTTAATGCCGTAACATTTGCTTCTAATGCATCCAAATCTTGATAAATCAAACCATCCGCACCAATCTCTTGGCAAATCTCCTCGTCTGTGCGGCCTGTCGCTAGCAGCTCATCACGACTTGGCATATCAATACCATACACATTAGGAAAGCGAACCGGCGGCGCTGCAGAGGCAAAATATACTTTTCTAGCACCTGCATCTCGTGCCATTTGCACGATTTGTTTCGACGTGGTGCCACGGACAATTGAGTCATCGATTAGCAACACATTTTTGCCTTGAAACTCAACACCAATTGGGTTTAACTTTTGACGTACTGATTTTTTGCGCTCCGCCTGGCCTGGCATAATAAATGTGCGGCCAATATAACGGTTTTTAATAAAACCTTCACGGTATTCTAAACCCAATGCAGTCCCTACTTGCAATGCACTAGGGCGGCTTGTATCTGGAATTGGAATGACGACATCAATATCCAAATGTCCCCATTCACGCTTAATTTTCTCAGCTAAGCTAGCACCCATATCCAACCTTGTTTGATAAACAGAAACGCCATCAATAACTGAGTCAGGCCGTGCCAAGTAAACATATTCGAAAATACATGGCGTTAACTTCGGCTGTTTTGCACATTGTCGACTGAACAAATTGCCATCCATATCAATAAATACGGCCTCACCTGGCTCAACATCTCGCATCAAGGTAAATCCCAATACATCCAAGGCAACACTTTCTGAAGCGACAATATATTCAGTGCCTTTTTCCGTATCCATTTTACCAATGACAAGTGGACGTATGCCTTGCGGATCGCGAAATGCAAGCAAGCCAAAATCGGCAATCATTGCGACCACTGCATAAGCACCTTTACAGCGTTTGTGTACACCCTCGACTGCATCAAAGGCCATATCCGTATTCAACACTGCGCTTTTAGACGTTTGTTCTATTTCATGTGCGAGTACATTAAGTAAAACCTCAGAGTCAGACGTTGTATTGATATGCCGCAAGTCTTGACGGAACATTTCTGACTTAAGCTGCTCAGAGTTCGTTAAGTTGCCATTGTGCGCTAATACGATACCGAACGGAGAGTTCACATAAAAAGGCTGCGCCTCAGCCGCGCTAGAGCAGCCTGCAGTAGGGTAGCGCGCGTGTCCAATACCTGCATTACCGATTAAACTCCGCATGTGGCGCGTTTGAAAAACATCTTTCACTAAGCCATTACTTTTATGCATAAAAAAAGTATTGCCATCACAGGTCACAATGCCCGCGGCATCTTGGCCACGATGCTGCAAAACCAACAAACCATCATACAACAGCTGGTTAACTGGATTCTTACCTACAATCCCTATAATTCCGCACATATATTGGTGTTGTCCTTAAGCCAATGCTATTAAGTAAAAATTAGTCAAACTTTACGTGTTTAGTCACGCTATCTGGAAGCCACGGCAAAGCCGCTTTAACCAACACTTCAAGTGGCGCGCTAAACATCGCATCTGTCCACATTTTTTCTTTTGGTAAGCTGGTCAAGCCAGCTAAAAATACTAGCACACATACAATTAACAAGCCTTTTATAAACCCAAATAGCACGCCTAAAAAGCGATTAAGCCAACCCAGTCCGATTTTACTCACAATGCCAGATATGGCTATAGATAAAAGGCTGCTAATAAATAGCACTGCAATTAACAATATCAAAAAAGCTGCAAGCGTCTTTAGCGCTTCCGTTGGAATGTCTTGAGGAAGCAAAGGTGCTAGTAGCGGTGAATAACTTTTAGCGACATAAAAGGCCGCAACCCAGCCAAAAATGGCTAACATCTCTTTTATGGCGCCACGCATAATACTCACCACTATTGAAATGCCAATAATGGCCAACACCATATAGTCAAAACTAGTCAACTAAAATAAAATCTTCATTTTTGGTTTACCACCATGCCAGTTAATCCTTGATCTTTAATGTTTTCAAGGGCAATGGCTGCTTCATTTCTACCATCAAAAATTTCTGTGCGTAAGCGGGTCTTTTCTCCAGTATCCGTCGTCATTTTCTCAGTCAATGACTTGTAGCCCAGCTCTTCAAGTTTAACCTGGAGTTTTTTAACATTAGAAGGGTCAGAAAAAACACCTATTTGTACATAAAACTTATTACTAACTGGTAATAGAGGTTCTTTTGATTTGGTTGCGAGTTTAACTGGCTCTTTCTTGGGTTCTACCGATTTTGGTTTTACAGCTTCTTCTTTTTGTACTACAACTTCTTTGGCTTCAGGCCCTGGCTTCGACTCTGCCTTAGGCAATTCCAATTCAACTACCTCACTAACAGACGAGTCGACTTCAACGTCCTCCTTTTGAACTACAGACTCCTGAGAACTCTTCATTCCAGGATCTAAAACTGTAGAAGCAGACAAATCAGACTCCTGTTGGCTAGGCATCACAATTGTCACTTCTTCTGGTGAGGCTTTTTCACGGTCTTCTAATACCATCGGCAATAATATGATCATCAATAAAACTAGCGCTATTGCTCCAACAAGACGTCGTCTTGCACGTTTTTTAAAATTCAACCCTTGATCAATTTGATCTTTCTGCATTTAAATCCCTTGAGTGTTTACTGCTTCTAACGCATCGGCTACAGTATAGAATGAACCAAACGCAATTATTCTATCATTTTTGCCACAATCAATATAGGCTGAACGCAATGCTGAAGCAACATTTTCGAAACACTTTGTTAAGCCTTTTTTAGCTTGGGACTGCAAATGAAATTGCAAGTCTTTCGCACTTGCACCACGGGCATTATTAGTATCAGCAAGATACCAAATATCGATATGTGAAGCTAGTGCATGAACAACATGTGCAATGTCTTTGTCCGCCAACATTGCAAATACACCAATAGTACGTCCTTCACAAATATTTTGTTTAAGGTTTTGTGCTAATGATTCGGCGGCTTGCGGGTTATGTGCCACATCAATAATCACTTTAGGGCTTTCGCTTAATGTATAAAAGCGCCCAAGCAATTTAACCACCTTAAGTGCATCACCCAAATTATCTAGTGTGACGGGTAACATGTTATTTAAATTTTGTACTGCACAAATAGCACATGCAGCATTGTTTAATTGGAAGTCACCTTGAAGTGCTAGCGGTGGCAATGTTAATTGGGTATCTCCAGCAGTATATTGCCAACCATCCGCCAGCTTTTTCACTTCAAAGTCGCGACTGATTAAATGAAAGTCGGCACCAATTGTTGAGGCATAGTCAACAACACTTTTAGGCGGGTTGCTATCGCCACAAATAGCAAGCTTACTAGCGCGAAAAATACCTGCTTTTTCTGCGCCTATTTTCTCACGTGTATCACCCAAAAAGTCCATATGATCCAAGTCGATGCTAGTCACTATAGAGCAGGTAGGTTCAAATACATTAACAGCATCTAGTCGGCCACCCATACCCACTTCCAGAAGGACAATATCCAAATCAGTTTGCGCAAAATGCCACATAGCGGCTAGCGTTCCCATCTCGAAATAAGTAAGCACAACCTCACCTCGCGCTTCTTCTACTGCTCCGAATGCAGCACATAAATCTTCATCAGAAATTTCTTCTTGATTAACGCGTACGCGTTCGTTATACCGGGTAAGGTGAGGTGAAATATAAGCGCCTACGCGGTACCCAGATTTAAGATAAATACTTTCGAGCATCGCACAGGTTGAACCTTTACCGTTGGTACCAGCAATACTAATGACAGGGAACACCAGGTTTAGTCGTAAGCGGCTAGCGACTTCTTCAACCCTGTCTAAACCCATCGCAATCGCTTTCGGGTGCAACACTTCAATATAGTCCAACCACTGCGTAAGTGATTTTGGTTTTGAGGTTAAATCATTCACAAAGGCAACAGCCAGAATTAGATACGGTTAATTAAGAGGCGTATAACAAACTAGACAATATATTTTTAAGTTTCTCACGCATTTCGCGACGGTCGACGATGATATCAATGGCGCCGTGCTCAAGCAAGAACTCTGCACGTTGGAAGCCATCTGGCAATGTTTCTCTTACCGTTTGCTCAATCACGCGCGGCCCGGCAAAACCGATCAACGCATTAGGTTCTGCAATAATCACATCGCCTAGCATTGCAAAACTAGCAGAGACGCCGCCCATCGTTGGGTCAGTTAACACTGAAATAAAGGGTAAGCCAGCTTTGGATAATTTAGTTAAAGCTGCACTTGTTTTAGCCATTTGCATTAACGATAACAACCCTTCTTGCATACGCGCACCGCCGCTTGCTGCAATACAGATAAACGGCGTTTTGTTTTCAATAGCCGCATTCACACCTCGTACAAAGCGTTCACCAACAACAGAACCCATTGAACCACCCATAAATCTAAACTCAAATGCGGCTATTACTACTGGCATTTCAAGGATAGCGCCTTGCATCACAATCAAAGCATCCGTTTCTTTAACTGCTTTTTGCGCATCCTTCATCCGATCAGCATATTTCTTGCTGTCTTTAAACTTCAATGAGTCTATTGGCGCTACATTCCCACCAATCTCTACTTGCTTACTTGGGTCTAATAAGAACTGAATTCGCTCTCTCGCTGAAATGCGATTGTGATGCCCGCATTTTGGACAGACCTCTAAGCTTTCTTCTAAATCAGTTTTATAAAGTACTGTTTGGCATGCATCACATTTACGCCATAAACCTTCGGGCACATTACGCTTCTGCGCAGACCCTACTACATGCTGTATTTTCTGTGGAATCTTATCTAACCAACTCATAATTGCTCCAATATCTTTCTAGTCAATTGCTGTACGCAATTCCTGCATTAATGTACTGATGTTTTGAATCAATGTTGCTTCACTAGATTCTTCTATTGTTAACACTATACGGCTACCAACCACCACGGCATCCGAAAATTCAGCGACTAATTTGGCTGTTGCAGCATCTTTAACGCCAAAACCAACACCTATAGGTAGGTTTGTTTTTTGTCGAATATCCGCTACGCGCGACTTTACTTCATCAATATCCAAGTTAGCTGCACCCGTCACGCCTTTTAACGACACATAGTACAAGAAACCTGTTGCTCGTTTCGCCACTAAATCAACCCGTTTTGCTTCTGTTGTGGGCGAAAGTAAAAAGATACTATCCATATCGTTTTTATTCAGCTCAGCAATAAAGTCTTCACACTCTTCGGGCGGGTAATCAACAGTTAACACCCCGTCAACACCAGCATCTTTTGCCGCGGCAGTAAATGCATTAACACCCATTGCTTCGATTGGGTTAGCATAACCCATCAACACAACGGGCGTATTATCATCTTTAGAACGAAATGCTTTTACTAATTCAAGCACCTTACGCAGTCCTACCTTATGCACCAAAGCACGTTCGCTGGCACGCTGAATCACTGGGCCATCGGCCATTGGGTCTGAAAATGGCACTCCTAACTCAATAATATCGGCGCCATGAGTTACCATAGCATGCATGAGTTCAACCGTAAATTTAGGATGTGGATCACCTGCAGTGATGTAAGGAATGAGTGCTTTTTTATTATTTTCTTTTAAGGCTGCAAACGTTGTTTGGATACGTGACATAATTTTAGACTGCTTTATACTGAATTAAATAGATTGCAAAAATGTAAAGTTCTAAACAAGGCGCAGCGTAAGCAAAAAATAAATGTGCCGCATATGGTGTATATGTAAGCGTTTATTTTTTGTGAAACAACAAAGTATTGTGACGAAATTTGCATTTTATAAGGTAATGTTGGCTAGTTTGGCAACAGTATTAATGTCTTTATCGCCGCGACCGGAAAGATTGACCAAAATAATTTCGTCTTTACGCATAGTCTTAGCCATTTTTTCTGCATGGGCCAGCGCATGACTAGACTCTAGTGCAGGAATGATGCCTTCTGTGCGACATAAGCCATGAAATGCAGCCATCGCCTCATCATCCGTAATGCCAACATACTCTGCACGCTTAATATCTTTCAACCATGCATGTTCTGGTCCAACACCAGGATAGTCAAGGCCAGCAGATATTGAGTGCGTTTCAGTAATATTGCCGTCTTCATCCTGCATTAAATACGTACGGTTACCGTGTAAAACACCAACCACGCCATCTGCACTCAGTGGCGCAGCATGCCGACCTGTTTCAATGCCGTGCCCAGCTGCCTCAACGCCTATTAAGCGCACGTTTGGCACATCAATATAGGGATAAAAAATACCCATTGCATTAGAACCGCCACCGACACAGGCGACGACAGCATCAGGTTGGCGGCCAACCATCTCTTGCATTTGTTCTTTCGCTTCAATGCCAATCACAGCTTGAAAATCACGCACCATCATAGGGTATGGATGTGGGCCTGCCACGGTACCAATAATGTAAAAGGTATCTGAGACATTAGTGACCCAATCACGCATCGCTTCATTCAGCGCATCTTTAAGCGTTTTAGAGCCGCTTTCCACAGGCACAACAGTTGCCCCTAAGAGCTTCATTCTAAATACATTTGGAGCTTGACGCTTGACGTCTTCGCTACCCATATAGACGACACACTCCAAGCCTAGTCGTGCTGCAATAGTAGCAGTAGCCACGCCATGCTGACCTGCACCTGTTTCTGCAATCACCCTAGGCTTGCCCATGCGTTTAGCTAACAAAGCTTGGCCGATGGTGTTATTGACCTTGTGAGCGCCTGTATGATTCAAGTCCTCACGTTTAAGATAGATTTGTGCGCCACCGACTTTATCTGACCAGCGTTGCGCATGGTAAATAGGACTAGGGCGGCCAACAAAATGTTTAAGGTCATAAGCATACTCAGCCAAAAATTCTGGATCATGGCGATATTTTTCATACATCGACCGCAATTCATCCAACGCCTCGACTAATGTCTCTGCGACGAAAGAGCCTCCAAATTGACCAAAATGGCCGCGTTCATCTGGCATGTCATATAACTGCATTACAATTCCTTAATTAATTGCATCCAAAAATGCTGCAACTTTTATTGGATCTTTAATTCCCTTACTCTGCTCCACCCCACCGCTAACATCCACAGCATAAGGTTGTACTTGCTTGACTGCTTCCCTAACATTCTCGGGTGATAATCCGCCAGCCAAGATAATCGGTATAGGAAGGTTTTTAGGAATTAAACTCCAATCAAATACCTGCCCAGTGCCACCCACTGCATCATCAGAATAAGTATCTAACAATAAAGCTTTAGCGCTGCTATACATCTGTGCGTATTGTATCAAATTAGTGTCCTGTTTAACGCGAATTGCTTTTAAATATGGCAAACCATATTGTGCACATTCCGCCTCACTTTCATCGCCATGAAACTGCAATACATCGACTCTCACTTTAGAAAGTACGTCACTCACTTCAGCCTGAGTCGCATTAACAAACAAAGCAACTACACTAATAAAAGGCGGCAAAGCTGCAGAAATTGTTGCTGCTTGCGTAATGGTGACATAGCGTGGACTAGGGGCATAAAATACCAAACCAATCGCATCAGCACCATACTTAGCAGCTGCCAAGGCATCATCAACATGTGTAATACCGCAAATCTTAGCGCGTGTTCGCATCGTTATGAATTAAGGTGAGTTTTGATATGAATCATGATGGCTAGATTATAGCGTATCTCAAACTAAATTAACTGCCAGAAAACGGCTTGCATCCATTACATCGTGCTAATATGCTGGTCGTTACCAGGTAGCCGCCATTTCTTCTCGTACTCAACACCTGTGAGGTACAAACCATTGGGAGAAAACGTTGGCGGTGAAAGGGTTCTGTCTTTTTGCGCAAGCAAGTCTCGAATAAATTCTGGTGGATGCTTACCGTTGCCGACATAAATCAATGCGCCTAGCATGTTACGTACTTGATGTTGCAAAAAAGCATTTGCTGAGAATCTAAATACAAACTTATCACCATAGGCCACAATACTGGCTTCTTCCAGCGTTCTTATTGGGGAATTCGCTTGGCACTCACTTGCTTGGAATGCACTAAAGTCATGTTGGCCAATTAAGTATTGAGCGCCAGCCTGCATTGCAGCAATATCTAATGGCAGATGGTACCACCCTGCTTTTGTTGACAATACAGCTGATGCAACTGGTGCATTCACGAGCAAATATTCATAACTACGTTGTCGTGCAGAGAATCTAGCATGGAATGGTTCTGCAGCTTCTGAATGTATTAATTGTGACCAAATAACACGTACTGTATCTGGCAGAAAGGCGTTTACACCACGCACCCAAGCATTGTCAGGCCTGTCAGTTGTTGTATCGAAGTGCACAACCTGCATCAAGGCATGCACGCCGGCATCAGTGCGTCCTGCAGCATGGGTACGGATGGGATGCTGCGCTATCGAAACAATAGCAGCCTCTAATACATCCTGCACACCACAGCCACTCGACTGGCTTTGCCAACCACAGAAATTTGCACCATCATATTCTATCGCTAGGACTATCCGCATTTATAAACTAGGCCTAACTAAAGCGATAATTAATAGTGAAAACATGATTAAAATAATGACGTAATCCAGCCAAGTTTGCTTCGTTTTTTCTAATGTGACTTCCACATAATCTTCTACATTGCCTACAAAGGCTTCGTTTAAGCGCTCTGCTAGCCCATTGGTTATAGAAGGTTGTCGCTTTATGTTCGCTTGTTGCATCTCTACATAGTGCAGAGTTAACCATAAGCGCGCCGCAAAGCGTTTTACATCAATACCGATACTAGCTAGCGGCTTCATCATGAAGTAAATCCCTGAGATCAATTGCTGGGTTGTGTTATGCGCTAGTATTAACGACAAAACGGCTAACATCAGCGTAATTCTCAACAACTGTTTCAAACCAACTTGCAGGCCTTCATAGGTTGGCTTGACGCTATATGACCAACTCACCATATGTTCACCAGGCGTATTAAACACAAAAATGATAAACATAACCAAATAAAACCATTTCAACCGTTTCATTAAGCGATAAAAATGATTGTTTTTTTGATAGGTCAATAAAAATAAAAATGTAACCAACATTAGCAGCAGTGTGTTTAGGCTACACATGTTTAATATAAGCGCAAAAACAATCAGTGCAACGAGTTGCGTCATTGTATTTATTTTAAACATACGCCCTCCTTAATCATCGGCCCTACTTTTTATCAAAACTAAAAAGCCGAACATAAGCCCGGCTTTTTATTATGCATTAAAACAATTAGCTCAGTGTTGCTAATAATTCTTCAGCACGTTTACGCTGATTTACGCCGCCCTCTTTCAATACCTCATCTAAGAGTTCCTTAGCGCCTTCCCTATCTTCCATATCAATGTAAGCGGCGACCAACTCCAACTTAGTATCTACATCAGCCGATTCAGGCTCAGCTGATGCCTCTTCGGTCTCCACAGCAGGTGCTTCATCAACTTCAACTTTAGATTCTTCTTCAATAGCTACATTTGCATCTTCACTCACATCTAGCGAGAGTGTGGATAAGTCCATAACATTTGCTTGATCACTCTCAGCCGGCTCTGCAACGCTTTCATTAACGTCTAGACTTATCGTGTCTTCTCCAAGCGTCTTAATATCAAACTCAAAACCTGTTGAAGCTATATCATCAACAGGCGCCTCAACAACTGCACTTGAATCTGATGTGACCTCTGCAACATCTGGTGTTTCTGGCATATCCAAGCTCAAGTCGCCAGGCATTTCAATTGCTGGCATCGTCGGTGCATCAAGTGTATCTGCCGAATCAGGTAGGTTCAATTCATCACTAACTACTGGGCTTTCAACTTCCTCGGTTGGGAATTCAAGATTTGGCATCGTATTTTTGAAACTACCATCTGCTTCTGCCGCAACCTCAGATGCAGACTCTTCAGCAGGCACATCATTTGAGGCGTTCAAATTAAATTCTAATGCTGAATCTTGTGTATCCAATACTTCAGAAACATTTTCAACATCCAACACTGATTCATCAACTTCTAATTCAGACTCATTACTCTTAATTTCATTACTAGCTACTGCTACCGTTTCTTCCGGCCCATCCACAACTGCTGGGGTTTCATTAGCAGTAGCATCGGCATCAAGTGAAAAGTCTAAATCAGCTTCTGTCGCTAGTGGAGAATCAGAAAAATCTGAGGAATCAAGTTTTGCATCAGCATCCTCTGTTGAACCAGTTCCAACACTTGCGCTAATTTGATAAAGTGGGTTATTAGGCTCTAATTTAATGCCAATTTCAGCCACTTTAGCCCAAGTTGGGTCCTCTGCTCCTAATGTTGTATATAGCTCACCAGAAACCGTTTCAAAAGCTGTTGTGTCCTTGCTTGCTGCATACATTTCAAGCAGTTTAAGATGTAACTCATAACGCTTAGGCTCTTTAGAAATGGCATCTTTTAAAATCTCCTCTGCTTGCGCATCACGGCCATAAGCCATATACACTTCAGCCTCGGCAATAGGATCCACATCATGCGTATCAATCATGCCATTGCTTGTACTTTGAGAAAAGTCAGTCAAGAACGATGTATCACCAGAATCGACACTTGCTCCAGAGGTGTTTCCAAACACAGTATTTGCTTTTAGACCACCTGATGTCATGATACCTTGCTCGAAATCAGCTAAACTTTTATTACGTTTGTTACGCAAGTAAAACCAGCCGGCTACCAACAGTCCAATCAAACCAGCTGCGCCGCCAATTAGCGCCACATTAAGTCCCTCAAATAGTCCAGACACACTGCCTAACAGGCTGGAGATGAAGCTAGATTCAGTTGCTACATTTGCTGGTTTCGGTTGCGCTACTGGTTTAGCTGCAACTTCTGCTACTGGTGTCTCAACTGGTGCGGCGGGCTCGGTTACAGCAGTAGGTTCTGCTACAACAGCTTCTGCTACCTGTTCTACTGGCTCTGCACCTGTTATAGCTTCTGTTGTGACTGCTTCTGCTACTTGTTCAGATTGTTGCTGTGCCTCTAACATTGCATCACTCTTAAGCGTTAATAGCTTTTGCATGTCTTCGATTTGTTTTTCTAATGCAGCCGTTCGTTCTTGCGCTTCTTGCAGCCCCTTTTCACGTGCACTTACCTCCTCTTGCAAAGCTGTTATTTTAGCTTGCATATCAGCTTCATTTGAATTTGCATCTCCCGTCGATAGCTTAACAACATCTTTCGGCCCTGCACTCTCTGGAATAGACTGGTCTTCGGTTGCAGCTTTAATTTCTCCGCTTGAAGATTGCCCATCAATTTCGCTAGCCTCAGGCGTGCTATCTGCTACAATTCCTGCCAATTTATTACGATATACATTCCAATCAGCTGTTTGAACTTTAATTTCTTTGGTCGCTTGTTTTCTGGTAATTGCATTTAAGGCTTCTTCTGTTGGTGGCTGTAAAATTTTTCCTACTTTTAGCCTATTCATATTTTTGCCGCTAAAGGCTTCAGGGTTAGCCTCATAAAGGCCGATTAGCATTTGGTCTAGACTGACACCATCCGGTTTCATTTGGCGTGCTATTTTAGAAAGCGTGTCGCCTTTTTGGGTTAAATAATCTTCGGCTGGCACTTGTGTTGCTGTAGATGGCGCACTAGTTGTTTTTTCTTTGATAGGCGCAATTGCTTTTGCCTGATCTTGACTAATGGCTTTAATCGTTGGGGATTGAACTTGGGCAACACTAACATCGCGCTCATAACCAGGCGGGTCCAATAATGCGGTATATTCTCTCAGCACCCGTCCCGTTTCCCATTCCACCTCAACCAACATATCTAAAAACGGTTCAACTATTGGCTGATTAGACTTCAGCTTTAAATATTGTTTTCCATTTTTTCTTTTTGCGATACTGACACTAATGTCACCATGTGATGAGGGGCGCTCTAATCCTTGTGCGGCATAAGCTGCCTCTGGCGCAATTCGGGCTTTAAGAGATGCCATTTCTGAAGGTGTTACTGATAGCAATTCAATTTCCGCCCTTAATGGCTCGCCGATAGCTGAAGCCACGTTTAGCTGGCCTAAACCAGCGGCGAATATTGAAATTGGGAATATTGTTAACGCCAACCAAAGCGCAATTGACATTTTCATTATTTTTGAGAGATGCACTGTTTCACCTTAAAATTCTTGAGCCTAAATTTTACTACATTATTGCAATAACGAAAATAACATCAATTAGTTAGAGTTGCAAGCTCATGATACACATTATGTTCACTACGTATGTAATTGTTTAATGAAAAGTGTATCTTTTTAACAAAAACCTAATTTCACTTCTCAACAAGAATGCGTAGCATACGCCTTAGCGGCTCTGCTGCTCCCCATAAGAGCTGATCGCCGACTGTGAATGCGGAAATATACTCGCCACCCATCGCCAACTTACGCACTCGGCCAACTGGCGTATTTAAACGACCAGTTACCATTGCAGGTGTTAATTCACGTAGACTCACTTCACGTTCATCAGGCACAACTGACGCCCATTCATTTGCTGTGTTGAGTATGTCGTTAATTTCACTTAACGGCACATCCTGCTTCAGTTTAATGGTTAGCGCTTGCGCATGACAACGCATAGCGCCTACTCGCACACATAATCCATCAATCACAATGGGGTTTGCTTCGCGCCCAAGAATTTTATTGGTTTCAACACCAGCTTTCCATTCCTCTTTGCTTTGACCATTGCCTAAGTCTTGATCAATCCAAGGGAGCAAACTACCAGCTAATGGCGCACCAAAATTTGCAGCTGGGAAGCTATCTGAGCGAATGGTGTCAGCAACAATTTTATCAATTTCTAAAATGGCCGATGCTGGATCAGCTAATAATGCACGACTAGATTGATGTACAGCACCCATTTGCTCGATAAGTTCGCGCATATTCTGTGCGCCTGCGCCAGACGCTGCTTGGTATGTCATTGATGTTACCCACTCAACTAAATCAGCTTTAAATAAACCATTCAGCGCCATTAGCATGAGTGAAACAGTACAGTTACCACCAACCCAATTTTTACCGCCCTTTGCTAGCGCGTCTTTCACCAAACCCATATTGACAGGATCAAGTACGATTACCGCTTCTTTATCCATACGTAAAGTAGAAGCCGCATCGACCCAATGACCATCCCAACCACCTGCCCTTAATTTTGGAAAAACGGCAGTGGTATAGTCGCCACCCTGGCAAGACACAACCACATCCATTGCTTTTAATGCGGCAATGTCTTTTGCATCTTTAAGCGCTGGGGAGTCTTTGCCTACGTTAGGTGCTGGCGCACCTGCTTGTGAGGTGGTGAAAAATTGCGGCTCAATATCTGCAAAATCATTTTCCTGCATCATGCGCTGCATGAGCACAGAACCCACCATACCTCGCCAGCCTACAAACCCAACCTTCAACATACCTTATCCAATTCTTAACTACATCAATATTAAAATCACTAAAAAACTATTTAGTGGTGTTTTGTACAGCTTCACCAGCTTTTTCTATATCTTTACCAACGCCATTGACGGTATTGCATCCAGCAATAACCAAAGCGAATAATACTGTTAACAATACACGGCTCATCATTCACGACTCCTTTTCAATCTCTAAAGTTACCAAATTTTAGCGGAAAATCCGTCACATTCTTTTTTACCAATGCAATTGCTTCTTGCAATAAGTCACGCTTAGCGCCATTGACGCGCACCGTATCCCCTTGAATGCTCGCCTGCACTTTCATGCGGCTGTCTTTGATAGTCTTAACAATACGTTTAGCTAAATCGCTATCAATGCCATCTCTAATCACTAGTTCCTGTTTTACCTTATTACCAGAGACTGTTTGTGCATCTTTATGCTCTAAACGTTTAGAAGAGTCAGGCTCCTTCTTTTCCATCGTTGGCAACAAAATATCTTTTACTTGATCCAGCTGAAAGTCATTATCACTATAAATAGTAATGACAAAATCTTTCTCGTTAAATTCCACTTTGGCCGAGGTGCCTTTAAAGTCATAACGATTACCTATCTGCTTAGAGGCAGTGTCAATCGAATTGCTTAAAGCAACTTTATCGGTTTCTGATGTGATATCAAATGAAGGCATAAATCATTCCTTTCTTAAAACAATTCATTTCGTCTAGCAATTAAAGGAGAGTAAGGCGCCAGAGCGAAGCAAGTACTATAGTACGGCGAGCGATGGTAACGTAGCTATCGTTTAATTGATAACGAAATTATTCGTAATGGCAGACGTAGTCTAGGGTTTCTGTCACCTCTATATCAAAGCTAGAATTACCAGCAATCGCAAATTTATCACCCGCTTGATGTGTTTCCCACTCAGATTCGCCATTTAAGCGCACTTTACAAACACCTGAATTAATTTCCATCAGCTCAGGTGACTCTGTGTTAAAGGTTAAAGTCGCAGGAAAAATTACACCCAAGGTATTTCGTGTACCGTTAGGAAACAATACGGTATGGCTGACGCATTTACCATCAAAGTAAATATTGGCTTTTTTCTTCACACTTACATTATCAAACTGGGCCATTTCAATTCTCCAAAACTTGTTTAGTTATCATTATCGCAGAAAAGCGACTGCCCGTAACAACAGCTGCTTTTAAAGTTGATTAAACAATATGCTACATAGCAGCCACTATTTGATCACCCATTTCAGAGCACGATACTTTCTGCATACCTTCTTCATAGATGTCACCCGTACGATAACCAGCAGCCAATACTTTTTTAATCGCACTCTCAATGCGTACGGCAGCCGCCTCATTATCAAAGCTATAACGTAACATCATGGCAATAGAAAGCACAGTTGCAATTGGGTTCGCTAAGTTTTGACCTGCGATATCAGGCGCTGAACCGTGTGACGGCTCATACAAACCTTGCTTACTTGCATTCAATGAAGCTGAAGCCAGCATACCAATAGAACCCGTTAGCATGGAAGCTTCATCCGACAAAATGTCCCCAAAGATATTGCCCGTCACCATGACATCAAACTGTTTCGGGTTGCGAATCAACTGCATCGCCGCGTTGTCTACATACATGTGACTTAGCTCAACTTCTGGATATTCCTTGGCAACGTCAATGACGATTTCTTTCCAAAACTCTGTCGTTTCCAATACATTTGCTTTATCGACTGAGCATAGCTTCTTATCACGCTTCATGGCGATATCAAATGCCACGTGTGCAATGCGGCGCACTTCTGACTCGCTATACACCATGGTGTTAAAGCCTTCGCGCTCACCTGCCTCATTCGTACGCATACCACGTGGCTGACCGAAGTACACATCACCCGTTAATTCACGCACAATCATAATATCTAAGCCTGCAACCACTTCTGGTTTTAAGGTAGAAGCATTAGCCAATTCAGGATAGAGCACAGCTGGGCGTAAGTTTGCAAACAAACCTAAGTCTTTACGAATCGCCAACAAACCTCGCTCAGGGCGTAATGGACGATCTAAATTATCATATTGTGGCCCACCAACAGCGCCTAACAATACAGCATCCGCAGCGCGGCAAATCTTTTGTGTAAATTCCGGGTATGGATGACCATACTCGTCATAAGCTTGACCACCTAAAGGTGCTTCAGTGAATTCCATTTCCATGCCTTCGCTTTTCAACACGTCTAGCACACGTAGTGCTTGTGTGACGATTTCTGGGCCGATACCATCACCTGGTAAAACTGCAATTTTCATCATTTTATATTTTCCTAAATTCTTAAGTGAACAACCAAGGCTGTGTAGACTGATGTTTTGTCTCAAATGCTTTAATTTTATCGGCATGCTCCAATGTCAAACCAATTTCGTCTAAACCATTTAGCAAGTTGCGTTTTGATGTTTCATTCACCTCAAAGCTGAATGGCTCACCTGATGGCATCGTCACGGTTTGTGAAGGCAAGTCTACATTTAAGGCATAACCTTCAGTCGCTTCGCACTCTTTAAATAATTTATCAACCACTTCTGCGCTAGCTACAATTGGCAAAATACCGTTCTTAAAGCAGTTATTAAAGAAAATGTCAGCAAAGCTAGGTGCAATAATCACGCGGAAGCCATAATCATCAATCGCCCATGGCGCATGCTCGCGGCTAGACCCACAACCAAAATTTTCACGCGCTAATAAGACTTGTGCGCCTTTGTAGCGTGCTTGGTTTAGCACAAAGTCTTTGTTTAATGGGCGGCTAGTGCAGTCCATATCTGGCTCACCGTAATTAGTGTAACGCCACTCATCAAACAAGTAAGGGCCAAAGCCAGTACGCTTAATTGATTTCAAAAACTGTTTAGGGATAATCGCATCCGTATCAACATTAGCGCGATCCAATGGACATGCTAGCCCAGTAATTTGTGTAAATGCTCTCATATTTATCTCCTTGCGTTAAACGTGTCGCACGTCTACAAAATGTCCAGCAATCGCAGCCGCAGCCGCCATCGCAGGGCTGACCAAATGCGTACGACCACCAGGGCCTTGACGACCTTCGAAGTTACGGTTTGAGGTTGATGCACAACGCTCACCAGCACTGAGCCGATCAGCGTTCATGGCTAAGCACATAGAACACCCTGGTTCACGCCATTCAAAACCAGCTTCGGTAAAGATTTTATCTAAGCCTTCCTCTTCTGCTTGGCGTTTCACAATACCGGAACCCGGCACCACCATCGCCACGTCAATATTGCTGGCAACTTTTTTGCCTTTAGCAACCACGGCGGCGGCACGCAAATCTTCAATACGTGAGTTAGTACAAGAACCGATAAACACTTTATCCAACTTTATGTTTTCGATAGGTGTATTAGCATTAAGGCCCATATACTTCAACGCGTTCTCAATACTCGTACGTTTCGTTGGGTCTGTTTCTTTTGCCGGATCAGGCACGGTTGCACCGATTGGCAACACTTGCTCTGGTGATGTACCCCAAGTGACTTGTGGCTGAATATCAGCACCATTTAACTCGATCACCGCATCAAACACTGCATCGTCGTCTGAGTTCAATGTATTCCAATAAGCAACGGCTTGATCCCACTGTTCCGCTTTAGGTGCGTATTGGCGACCTTTTAAATATTCAGCTGTTTTTGCATCAGGTGCCATGATGCCAGCACGTGCGCCCGCTTCAATCGCCATATTACAAATGGTCATACGGCCTTCCATTGATAAGGCGCTGATTACTTCACCACCAAACTCAATAGCATAGCCTGTTCCGCCAGCCGTACCTGTCACGCCGATAATCGCTAATGCCACATCTTTTGCAGTGATGCCAACGCCAAGCTTGCCATCTACTTTCACCAACATGCTTTTTGATTTTTTAGTAATCAATGTTTGTGTCGCCATCACATGCTCAACTTCTGATGTGCCGATACCATGTGCCAATGCACCAAATGCACCGTGTGTAGAGGTATGGCTATCACCACACACCACTGTCATCCCTGGCAATGTTGTGCCGTGCTCAGGGCCAATGACGTGAATAATGCCTTGATTCTTATCTTTAAAAGGGAAGTACACCAAAGAACCAAATTCTTTAATATTTTTATCTAAAGTTTCAACCTGTAAACGTGAAACTGGATCTTCAATGCCTTTATCCCAGTTTTGCGTAGGCGTATTGTGATCAGGATTAGCCACGATAGAACTATTGCGCCAAGGTTTACGCCCAGCAATACGCAAACCTTCAAACGCCTGCGGGCTTGTGACTTCATGCACCAAGTGACGGTCAATATACATAAGACTAGTACCGTCCTCATCTTGATGAACCAAATGGGAATCCCATAATTTTTCGTAAAGTGTTTTTCCAGCCATCACAGCTCCTTTTCAACTACTATTAATATGATATTAATTAAACAATGGTGCCATGATAACGATTTTTTAATACCCTAACAAGAATATAGTTTATACTGGTATAAATGATAATAGACTACCAAGGTTTACATTACGACAATGCAGGATAAAAGACGTAAAGAGTTAGGCGAATTTTTACAAGCGATACGTAAGCGTGGTACGCCAGAAGCATTTGGCTTTCCACGAGGCGCTAGACGACGAACGCAAGGCTTAAGGCGTGAAGAAGTCGCTCAACTGGCTAGCATTAGTGCGACTTGGTACACCTGGATAGAACAAGGCCGTGATGTGAACATGTCGGCCGATGCATTAGTACGCATGGCGCAAGCGCTTAAGTTGACCAGAACAGAGCGTGCCTATTTATTTGACTTGGCAGGCCGTCTTGATCCGCAAGGACATGTCCCTGAAGAGGACTTAGCCTCCAATACCTTAACTACTCTGCTAAAAGATATTAACGTACCCGCTTATGTATTAGGCCGCACTTGGAACATACTAGCCTGGAACCCACAGGCAGAAAACTTATTTGGTGATTGGCTGACACAAGAAGATGCTATCCCTCCAAATTTGTTGCGCCTAGTATTCACCCACCCACAAGCCAAACAATTTGTCGTGGATTGGGAAGCGCGCGGTCGTCGTTTAGTCGCTGAGTTTAGGGCGGATTGTCGTAGCCGTCTAGAAGAGCCTGAGCTGCAAAGCTTAGTGACAGAACTATCAAAAGCTAGTGTAGAGTTTGATCAGTTTTGGAAGCAACATGACGTACTTGAACGTCAAGGTGGCTTGCGTGAATTCAATCATGAAAAATTAGGCATGCTGTCTTTCCAGCAAGTCACCATGAGGCCTGTAGATCAAGAACAATTGAAACTTGTTATGCTCTCACCTACTAGTAAGCCCGCAGCTTAACCAGCATCTCGCATCAGCTTGTATTCAATCGCATCTTGCAGTGCTAGGTAAGAGGCCTCAGTAATGTCTGTCGATACGCCAACTGTCGTCCAGCTGCTGTTCTGATCAGAGGTTTCAATAATGACACGCACTTTCGCTGCGGTCGCTTCATTAGAGTCTAATACTCTCACTTTATAATCTGTTAGCTTAATTTTTTTAATCGCTGGGTATGTTTCACGTAAGGCATTACGCATCGCTTTATCTAGCGCATTCACAGGGCCATCACCTTCACCATCTGCTTTAACGACGTTACCTTTTATTAAGAATGCAACGGTCGCTTTAGAGTTGATATCAACCTGTGAAGGCCCTTCAACAGCTATGCTATATTTTTCTAGCGTGAAATAGGTTTCATGCTTACCCAATAGCTTACGCACCCGCACATCAAAAGAATGAACAGCGCTTTCAAACTGATAGCCTTCGTGCTCCAAAGTTTTTAAATGTTCAAGCACATGCTTGGTCTCTTCTGATTCTTTGGTGAGCGTAGGGTCAATCTCCTGAATTTTTGCTAATAATGCACTTCTACCAGCCACTTCAGAAACTAATATATGGCGCATATTACCCACTTGATTAGGTTCAATATGCTCATATGAGATAGGGTTCTTACTCACTGCATCTATGTGCATGCCGCCTTTATGCGAAAACGCATCATTACCAACATAAGGTGCTTTTTCATTAAACAGCATATTAGCCACGTCATTGACAAAACGCGCAACCTTAGTCAGTTCATTCATTTGTGACGAAGGGATACAATCCAGCCCTAATTTGAGTTGTACGTTAGGGATAATGGAGCATAAGTTGGCATTACCACAACGCTCTCCAATACCGTTGATGGTGCCTTGCACTTGCGTGGCACCAGCTTGTACGGCTGCGATAGAGTTAGCAACACCCATTTCGCAATCGTTATGACAATGAATGCCTATCTGAGGGTTTATTTTTTGTTGACCAAAGTGTGTTACAACCACTTGAGTGAGCTTATATACGTCATCAGGGAAGGTCCCACCATTTGTGTCGCATAAGCATAAAACATCTGCTCCCGCATCGGCCGCTGCTTGCAAGGTTTGCATCGCGTATTCAGCATTATCTTTATAGCCATCGTAAAAATGCTCAGCATCGAACACGACCTCTTTCCCTTGCTGCTTAAGGTAAGCAATCGTATCGCTAATCATGGCTAAGTTTTCATCTAAAGTAGTGCGCAGAATATCTATGACTTGATAATCCCAGCTCTTACCAAAAATAGCCACTGAGTCTGTATTAGCACTCAATAGTGATTGCAGGTTTCTATCTTCAGATGCTTTGATGCCAATTTTACGTGTACTACCAAACGCAATAATTTTAGCGTGCTTTAACTTCAATGAAGCTACACGCTCAAAGAAAGCCAAATCCTTAGGGTTAGAACCTGGGTTGCCAGCCTCTATGTAACCAACACCTAAATCATCCAACTTTTGGACGATTTTAAGCTTATCTTCTACAGTAAAAGATACGCCCTGTGCTTGTGCGCCATCGCGTAAAGTTGAATCATAAACAATCACTTTCTGCATTTATTGTTTAG
>JBJPGD010000037.1:0-9862 GCA_048595445.1 Methylophilaceae bacterium | reverse complement strand
GATGTGTTTTCTACTGGTTGATGCGTAGGACCATCTTCACCTTGACCGATAGAGTCATGCGTTAACACATAAACAACACGTTGATGCATTAATGCAGCCATACGCATACCGCTCTTCATGTAATCAGAGAACATGTGGAATGTACCGCCGTATGGTAATAAACCACCGTGCAATGCCATACCATTCATGATGGCAGCCATGCCGAACTCACGTACACCGTATGAGATATAGTTACCGGCCTCTTTACCACTGACGTGTTTGAAGCTAGATGCAGCTGTTAGATTTGAACCTGTCAAATCAGCAGAACCACCTAGAAACTCAGGAAGAATTGGTGCTAGTGCTGTAATTGCATTTTGTGATGCTTTACGTGTTGCCACTTTTTCAGCTTTTTCATTTGTTTCAGCAATAATTGCATCTGTTGCTGATTTCCAGTTAGCTGGCAGATCACCTGCCATGCGGCGTGTGAATTCTTTAGCTTCTGCTGGGAATGCTTTAGCATAAGCAGAAAATTTATCGTTCCATGCTGCTTCTTTAGCAGCACCCTTATCTTTTTGATTCCAACCATCATATACATCTTGTGGAATAACAAATGGATCATGTGGCCAGTTGATTTCTTTACGTACCAAAGCAACTTCATCGTCACCTAGCGCAGCACCGTGACAATCGTGTGAACCAGATTTGTTTGGTGAACCTTTACCAATGATGGTTTTACAGCAAATCAATGACGGTTTGTCTGTTACTTTTTTAGACGCATCAATTGCCTTTTGAATTGCATCAGCATCATGTCCGTCTACAGAAACAACATGCCAGCCGTATGATTCAAAACGACCCACTGTGTCGTCTGTATACCAACCTTCGATATGACCATCGATAGAAATGCCGTTGTCATCCCAGAATGCCACTAATTTACCAAGACCCCATGTGCCAGCCAAAGCACAAGATTCGTGAGATACTCCTTCCATCATACAGCCGTCACCTAGGAACACGTATGTGTAATGATCAACAATGTCGTGACCTGGCTTGTTGAATTGGTCAGCCATTAATTTCTCAGCCATCGCAAAACCAACACCATTTGAAATACCCTGACCTAATGGACCAGTTGTTGTCTCAATTCCTGGCGCATAACCGTACTCTGGGTGACCAGCACATTTTGAATGTAACTGGCGGAATGAAGCTAATTGCTCCATCGGTAAATCATAGCCTGTTAGGTGAAGCAATGAGTAGATCAACATAGAGCCATGACCGTTAGACAACACAAAGCGGTCACGATCTGCCCAGTCAGCATTGTTTGGATTGTGGTTCATATTATGATTCCACACTACTTCTGCGATTTCTGCCATGCCCATAGGCGCGCCAGGGTGACCAGATTTAGCTTTTTGCACTGCGTCCATGCTTAACGCACGGATGGCGTTGCTTAAGTCTGTACGTGTTGCCATTTCATTCTCCCGATTGATTGATTGATACTAAAATAATGTCGAATCTAATTATTATTACCTTATATTTAGACTCAATGAAAACTGAATGCTTAAAAAATGCGTTTAATAACCACTTTTTAACAAAGGCTAAATTATTGCTTAAATAGCGTTTTTGAGCAATAGGTAAGCCCATAAAAATGGGGGGGGGGTTAGTAAATTGAGCTAAAAAATGATAAAGCCTGAGACTTTAAACTTAAAGAGTGACAAATGGCCGTTACTTACCAGTTTCAAAGTTACTTACTCTTAGAAAATACGTTATTTCTGTGAACAATACAAAAAGCACTAAGCTTTGAATGCTTAGTGCTTTAAATATCAATAGGATTATTTAATGCGTTGTCGACTTGAACGGTGAACAAAATATATCAAACCAAAGGCCATTACGCCGAAAACAGACAATAATGACATAGGTACATTTTTTTCACCTTGCACTTTTGCTGGAATATCTTTTTTAGCGCCTACTTGGCTAATAAAACTTTCTTCACCAACTTGATGCGCACTAATCGACAATTGATTATCTACTTTTAGCTTTGCGACCAAGACAGGCTCTTGATTACTCTTCGCCCATAATGATAATGAAAATAACAATAAAACACCTAAGGTTACTGAAACTAAAGCTTTTTTAAACATATTCCCACCATCTATCTTTCAAATATCATCAATAATGATTAGATATTTGCAAGATGGATGCCAGGTTGAATTGTTTTATTTATTCAATATAAATCAATGGCTTATATTTTTATAACATTTAACAAAGTGTCTTGTATTTGACAGTAGTGTTGAGAATCTGAAAGAACTTAAAGTCGCATTTTTGTTTGAATTAATTATCTGCTGAAATAGATTGCAACACGGCTTCAATCGCCATGCAATTGCCTTTCGCATCTTCAAAGGTGAGCAATGGCGCTTTATCATGGAGCACGCAATCACTAAAGTGCTCAATCTCTAAATTAAAGTGATCGCTCATCGGCAGTTCATCACGGCCACTCTGCCCATCTTCTGTTTCCCAACTAATCACTGGCACATCAGTGCCATAAGCCCATGCATTGTCACAGCGAATCCAGCCCTTATCGCCGACAATTTCATACTCTGCTTTGCGGCTACGCTCAAAGCTCATATCAAAATGGCCAAAGCGTGCACGCCCTTTTGCATCCGGCCCAAAGTCCAATACGCCGCTCGTCACGACATCAGCACCATGCTCATTGAGTTTTGCATGTGCGATAACAGCGACGGGATCAGCTGGAGCACCATTGTCTTGAAAACACCAGCGCAAGGCATGAATCGCATAAGGGCCGATATCCCACATCGCACCGCCGCCATCTACCATGCTGCGGTTAATACGATACATACGCGCCGGCTTCATAAAGAATGAAAAACTAGACCGTGCTGACAACACATCACCAATCAACCCCGAATCAATCATCTCGTGCAATTTATTATGCTGCGGATGGAAACGGTACATAAAACCTTCCATCACCTTTACGTTGTTTGCTTTTGCTGCCTCTTCAATCGCGTTGATATCTGCAAGCTTGGTCGTCATCGGCTTTTCTATCAAAATATGCTTACCGGCATCAATCGCTTTTAACGCCCACTCCGCATGCTCTTCATTCGCCATTGGGCAATAGATTGCCTCGATACTTGCATCATTAATCAAGCTATCTAAATCATCATAGCAAGTCACGCCTTGCGTGCCTGGCGCATATTTTTCTAAAGTCTCTTTTGCTGCACCAGCACGGCGGCTAGCAATGGCGACCAACTCAGCATTTGGTACCGCAATAATAGCCGGTAACAAACGTTGGTTTACACGTGCCGCACCAAGAATTCCCCACTTCAGTTTTTGTTCACTCATGATGATTCCTCAAATTAAATATTTAGATTTGGATGTTAGATTTAAGATGTTCAATTTAAAATCATTATACAATGCATCACCATGCAATTTGCCAAACTAAAATGGGATAAGCAACAACCCTACTCACTCGATTTTGATGATGTCTACTACTCGTCGGCTAATGGCCTAGCAGAAACAGAATATGTGTTTATCCAACACAATCAATTAAACGAACGCTTCACAAACTTACAAACCATTGAATTCATAATTATTGAAACAGGCTTTGGCACTGGGCTAAATTATTTTAGTGCGATTCAGCACTTTATTAACCATGCACCCGCGAACACAACCTTGCGCTTTATTTCTATTGAACGCTACCCACTACATCCAGAAGACTTTATGAAAGCCAATCAACACTGGCCGATGTTTAGTGACCTTGTGTCTGCGCTACAAACTGCCTACGAACAATTAAAAGATGGGCTTAATCAATTGTCATTATGCGATGGCCGCATACAATTAGACTTATGGATTGGCGATGTCAGTGAGTGCTTACCAAAGATACAGACCGCTGCTGACGCATGGTTCTTAGATGGCTTCGCACCTTCTAAAAATAGTGACATGTGGTCTGCACAACTATTTGATCAAATAAAACGATTATCCAAAAGCAATACAACATTTGCGACATTCACCAGCGCAGGAAAGGTAAGACGTCAACTACAGCGCATTGGTTTTCAAGTGAATAAAACCAAAGGCTTCGGTAAAAAACGAGAAATGCTTTTCGGTGTGCATGACTAACACCAATCCCACATCATGCTAACATCAAGCTTTCACTGCTCTACAAGGTTTTATATGTGTTAACAGTCATGTTGCAAATGGCAGTATTAATTGGCATCGGCATGGTTTGGCAGCGCTTTGCGCCCAAACATATTCCCCCACTCGCGCATCGCCGCGCCTTAACTGACCTTGTGTTTTACATCCTATTACCAGCACTTGTATTGGATGTGATGTGGCAAACACCGTTAGACATTACCTCAGTCAAAATATCACTGACTGCGCTATCAGGCATTGCCGTATCCCTCTTACTTATGTGGGTTTTCGTTAGCTTCTTAAAAATAAGTAAGCCACAAAAAGGTGCTCTATTAATCGCAGGCACTTTCCCTAACTCGACTTACCTTGGCCTCCCTGTCACCGCACAGGCACTAGGCGACTGGACACAAGCCACTGTGCTGAAGTATGACCTATTTGCTTGCTTGCCGCTAGCCCTGACATTAGGCATATTGATTGCCCATCATTTTGGTGATAAAACATCTGAAGTCCATCCGCTCCGCGAACTAGTCAAAGTACCTCCACTATGGGCGCTAGCCATTGCCAGCTTACTCAATATCAACAACATCCCACAACCAGCCGCCATGCATCACGCTTTAGATATTTTAGGTGGTGGCGTAATACCACTAATGCTGATTGCTTTAGGCATGAGCATCCGCTGGGATACCATTAGATTGAAGTATTTACCGCTGCTATTACCTGTGTGTGTGGTGGCTTTAGTCATTGCGCCCTTAGTCGCGTTTGGCACTGCATCAGCACTACAAATACCATCAGAAACGCTAACCGTAGCTGTGATTCTTGCCGCCATGCCAACCATGATTTTTGGGGTTGTGATTTGTGAACGCTATCAGCTAGATACAGCGCTTTATGCTGCAGCGGTATTTTTGACGACTGTGCTGAGTATTGCGACGTTAACGATATGGTTTAATTTATTGCCCACGCTGTTAACTTGACTTGGTGATGAGCATTTAATACAACTTAGTAAAAAAATCAGCCGCATTGCTGCGCTGCTTCAGTTAAGCAGGTTAGATAGTATTGGTAGCGTTGTTCAGCAAGGCCAAGGTGACTTGGCCATTTTCTGCAATAGCTAACTTACTAAGGTCTACGTCATATAAGTTCATCACTATGACAGACCAAAGCCGTAGTATTTTTCATCTATTCTGAATCACCTTTTAGTTAAACTGTTCATATAAAAGCTTATAACTAAATCAAGAAAACAGTTGGCAACTATATAACCAATATATCTATCAACTTCCATTATGGATTAAACTAGCGTATATATTATGGAATAGCATTAGCAACGGCAAGATTTATTATTACATTTTAGTTTATAACCTACACTATATTAGAGGAGATATCTCATGTCTGAAACAATGTACGGCCTAAGCAATAATTTTAAACAAGTGAATACTCGATATGATCCAAGCCATGAAGTTTTATGGTCGTTTATGAACCAAAGAAATATGATTCCATGCTTTAATACAGATATTGTAAGAGAGCTAACACAGCATCATGAGGAAATAAAGAAAACAGGCGGCGTACTAAGCGCCGAAAATGAAATCCATCGTATTAGATATTCAGTGGCTGCATCACTGACACCTGATGTATTTAACCTTGGTGGCCAGCTTACATTGATTCGTGATTTAGCAATGAATCGACAGAGAGAGGCATTAAAAAACTACGGCTTACAAGCATTGAATGTACTGGTTCAGCGCGCATTAAGGTTCGACTTAGATGATGTGATTACCTTAAGCCTAATACAAGGGCAGGCGCTAGGGGCGGGTTTTGAAGCGGCTTTGGCTAGTGACTATATTATTGCTGAAAAGAAAAGCTTTATAGGGTTTCCTGAAATCTTATTTAACCTGTTCCCTGGTATGGGCGCTTACTCATTACTGGCAAGGAGAGCAGGTAATAAGGTAGCCGACGAAATGATTTTAGGTGGGAAAGTTTATACGGCAGAAGAAGCGTTAGCATTGGGTGTGATTGACGAAGTCGCAGAAGATGGCGAAGGTGAAAATGCAATTTATAACTGGATTGATAAAAACAAGAAAAAAGCCAATGGTTATCTAGCAACACAAAAAGCTAAAAATAGAGTGCATCCAATTACTGAAGAAGAGTTGATTGACATTACTATGATATGGCTTGAAGCTGCTTTAAAACTGACAGAGCGCGATTTCAAAATGATGGCTAGGTTTGTACGCAGCCAAGAGAAAATGTACTTGCCAGCAGTAGCAGAAACAACAGAAGCGATGACTAATGTTGTAGCGCTAAGAACAGGAACAAACTAATTTATTAGTTAGCTATTTTCTTATGCTCATAGTCAATTAATTGTTTTCTTGAAATATTAAATACATCTAACGTTTCATTAAACAATTCAGACCTCATGGCACTGCTAGAAGCGGGGTTTAATTTATCCATCTTACTAGCCACTTCTGCTAGTTTTTGTGCACCTATACTTGCAGCACTACCTGCTAGTGTGTGGCTGATAAATTTAACGTCTTTGTATTGGTTGTTGTGATGAGCTGCTTTTAATTCACCAATACGTTTTTCTGTATCAAGTATAAAGTTTTCTATTAGGTTTTTTAAAAAATCATCATCACGGTCTAAAGAGCCTAATTCAACCAATCTGTTAAAGTTCAAGTATTGTTTATTAGCGTTTTTAGCGCTTATTTTGAATGGGATTACTTTGGCTAAAGATGGTGATTTATTTGAAATTGTATTTTCTATTGTTGTAAGAAGGTCAGTTGCATTAATTGGCTTGGTAAGATAAGCGCTCGCGCCTTCTTTTAACAATAGATTTATCTTTTCAATTGCTGCGTCTGCACTTACTATAATTGCGGGTATTTCTTTTCCCCCTATATTCATTGCCTTGTGCGCTTTAATCACGTCAATCCCGTTTTGCTTAGGCATATTACTGTCCAGCAGCATTAAGTCATAACGTCCCACTTCTAGTGCATCAAGCGCCTCATCACCATCATTGACTGATGTTACGTTATGACCAGCCGCCACTAATACTTTCTCTATAATAATTCGGTTTGTTTCATTATCATCCGCCACTAATATTTTTATTGGCGTAAAGTTTTTAATAGCACGGCTAGCGGCAATAGGGCTAACGTTTTCTAACTCGTCATAATTATTTACATTAGTAACAGGCAATGTAAGACTAAATGAAAAAGTTGTGCCTTCATTTAATTGGCTTTCAACTTCTAATTTACCGCCCATCAGAGTAACAATGTTATTAGAGATTGTTACTCCCAGTCCTGTGCCACCAAACTTTTCTTTAATTGTGCTATCCGCTTGGGTAAAGCTATTAAAAATAGTATTTATAGACTCCTTTTCCATACCAATGCCGGTATCAACTACAGAGAATTTAAAATCTTGGGTAGAACCATTAATAGCTAAGCTATCAATTTTTAATGTAACTGACCCCGTTTTTGTAAACTTAACCGCATTGCCAATTAAATTTAGAAGCACCTCTTTAAATCTCAACGCATCAACATTAACAATCGTATTTTCATGGCAATTAAACTCATACAGCATTTCAATGTTTTTACTTTTAGCTTGTGAGTTAAACAATAAAACGACGTTTTTAGCCATGTCTACTAATTTAGTATCGGTAGGGTTTAGTGCTAATTTTCCACTTTCAATGCTAGACAAATCTAATACGTTACTAATCAAATCCGTCACTATTGTTGAAGAGTTGACAATAATTGTCGCTAATTCTTTTTGCTCACTATCTAATTCAGTATCACTTAATAATTGGCTTGCCCCAATTACACCATTTAACGGTGTGCGTATTTCGTGGCTGATGTGAGATAAAAAATCACTTTTTGCTTTACTGGCTTCTTCCGCTTTTTGTGTTGCTGAAGCTAGTTTATTTAATAATGAGTAAACATGTAACGGAATCAAAACTAAAGTTATTAAAAACCCAGCAGTAATTGAAGGATGACCTTGCCAAAACGTGTTTAAGTTAATCGCCAGCATAAAGCCAGCTATACATAATACGTATGCGCCAACAAGTAGAGAACGCCCGTAGCGCAAGCCATAGCCTGTGATTAACCAGAGGTAAACACCTAAGAAAATTCCGCCTACTGCACCAGTTAAATACAAACCATATGAAGTAGCTGCTACGTCTGATATTAGCGTTAGCCAACGAAAATTAACTGACTCTTTCTTGTAAAAGCGTAGAAAAGCATAAGAAATAATGCCGAATGACAAGTAGACTGTAACGAATTTTAACGCTTCAATACTGGCATTGGTAACGAATAGATACAAAAAGATAAATGCTGTAAAAACAACCCTATATAGCGCTTGTTTTAATTCATTGGCATTAACTGTATTGGCTTTTACGTTTCCCATATTGTCTTTTCAACCTTATTTAGTTGATAACTTACGAGCAATAATCGTGCCTTCTTTATGACCATTGTCTGTATAAGCCAATAAAGACTAATTATTCTATACCTGTTTGGTAAATTACCAACCCCTAATTTAGGTTAGTTACTACGTTTAAGATGGCAGCTATATACTTAAAGATAAAAAAAACTAATACGAATAGTCACTATCCTTTTATTCCATCCATTTAATACTACAACCAATACTAGAAACCTGCTCTTTTGGCCCCTGCCCTGTTTCAGCAATTTTTTTTATGCCAAAGAATAAATCACGTGCGCTTTCTGGTGCGGTTTCTTTACGACTTTCATCAAAGCGGCCGCGGTATTGCAACTCCCCTTTATTATTGAAACCAAAGAAGTCAGGTGTACAGACAGCATCGTAAGCTTTGGCTACTTCTTGTTTTGGGTCAATTAAGTAGGGGAATGGGAAGTCCATTTCATTGGCAATCAGTTGCATATTCTCAAAACTATCTTCTGGGTAATCGGTTGGATCGTTCGACATAATCGCAACTGTATTCACGCCTAGCATTTTCAGCTCACGCACATCTGCAATTAAGCGTGGCAAGATGGCTTTGACATAAGGGCAATGATTACAAAGAAACATCACCAGCAACCCGTTTTTACCCATGAGCAAATCACGTGACAGCATATTGCCATCAACATTTTTTAAATTAAAGTCTGGTGCTTGCCAACCAAAGTCACAAACGGGCGGATGAATGCTTGCCATATTATTCTCCCAAAACAATTTATAATTAAATCTTATCATCATTAGCACGTAATTACATGCCACAGAATACGCTACAAAATCGCTTTTACTGTCCTGAACAATTAGCCTTAGGTGCTATCGTCAAATTACCAGCTTCTGCCAGCATTCATGCTGTGCGTGCATTACGCATGGTAGAAGGCGACACAGCCACGCTATTTAATGGTGATGGGTTTGATTATGCTTGCGAACTGATATCAGTTAAAAAAAATGCCGTCACTGCCAAAGTAAAATCCAGTATTGAGGTCAATAACGAATCGCCGTTAAACATCACGCTGTTACAAGGCATATCCAGTGGTGACCGCATGGACTATACGATTCAAAAAGCGGTAGAACTTGGTGTGAAACATATTCAGCCGATTGCCGCTGAGCGTAGCGTCGTCAAACTCAACCAAGAACGCGCACAAAAACGCGTCACCCATTGGCAAAACATTGTAAATGCTGCTTGCGAGCAAAGTGGTCGCGCCGTTGTACCAGCGATAGCAATGCCCGTATCGCTTAGCAACTGGCTAGGGAGTAATCCTCAAGATCATGCTTGTCGCATCCTGCTTAACCCTGTTGGCGCCAAACGCTTTGCGGAAATAAG
>JBJPGD010000036.1:0-40261 GCA_048595445.1 Methylophilaceae bacterium | reverse complement strand
TATGAAAGCATTTGAGAATGCGATGAGCTTGGATGTGTCTATGGGAGGCTCAACCAATACTGTATTGCATTTATTGGCAGCAGCACATGAAGCTGAGCTTGATTTTACAATGGCGGATATTGATAAAATATCACGCAAAGTACCATGTTTGAGTAAAGTGGCACCTGCAACGGCTAAATACCATATGGAAGATGTACACCGTGCAGGTGGTGTAATGGGTATTTTAGGCGAGCTGGATCGTGCTGGTGTGATTCATCGTGATACACCTACTGTACATAGTCCTACTATGGGTGATGCGTTAGATAAGTGGGATATTAAAGTGACGCAAGATGATGAAGTGAAAAAGTTTTATCGTGCAGCGCCAGGCGGTATTATTACGACTATTGCGTTTAGTCAGAGCATGCTGTATCCAACATTAGACGATGACCGTGCAGAAGGCTGTATACGTGATAAAGCACATGCTTATTCGTTAGATGGTGGTCTAGCCGTGCTGTATGGCAATATTGCGCTGGATGGATGTATTGTTAAAACAGCAGGTGTCGATGAAAGTATTTTAAAATTTACAGGTCGTGCACGCATTTTTGAGTCACAAGACGCTGCTGTTGAGAGCATACTTACTGATGAAGTGGTTGCAGGGGATGTGGTGGTGATTCGTTATGAAGGTCCTCGTGGTGGCCCTGGCATGCAAGAGATGTTATACCCAACTTCGTATTTGAAATCTAAAGACTTAGGTAAAGTATGTGCTTTACTAACGGATGGTCGATTCTCAGGTGGCACGTCTGGTTTAAGTATCGGGCATGCTTCACCAGAGGCTGCAGAAGGTGGTGCGATAGGCCTTGTGGAAGAAGGCGATACCATCGAAATTGATATTCCAAATCGCACAATTAATTTAAACATTAGCGATGCTGATTTGGCGGAAAGGCGTAACAAAATGGACGCAAAAGGCAAAAAAGGGTGGAGGCCAGTGAATCGTGATCGTCACGTTTCGCCAGCTTTGCGCGCTTATGCCGCAATGAGTACGAGCGCAGCATTTGGCGCAGTACGTAATGTAGAACAAATAGAGAGAAAATAACGATGGCAACAGCTAATACAGTCGAAATTAATACAGGGCATGAGATAGAAGGAAGTAGTGGTTTCAAGTCGAATAATGTGTTGTCACATCCACATATGACAATAACAACAGATGCGAATGGCTTACGTTATATCGAAATAGATAACGAGTTTGCCCAAGCAAAAATAGCATTACAAGGCGCACATGTCATGTCATTTCAGCCAAAGCATGTTAAGGATCCAGTGTTATGGCTATCTGACAAAGCAAAATTTGTACAAGGGCGTTCTATAAGAGGTGGCGTCCCTGTTTGTTGGCCATGGTTTGGTGCACACCCGACTGATAGCACGCTTTGCCCGCACGGTTTCGCTCGTGTTATTCCTTGGGAGATTACTAATGTGCATACTATTTATAATGATGCGACACAGGTAGTTTTAGAGATGATGCAAACGGCAGAAGCAAGGCGCCAGTTGTCTTACGCTTACAATCTCACCATAACGATTACTATTGGACGCAGATTGAAAATAGAGTTGGCGACGACCAATATTGCGGATCACCCTTTTATCATTGGTGAAGCTTTCCATACCTACTTGGCTGTTAGCGACGTTAAAAATATTAACATCTCAGGTCTGCAGGAATGCATTTATGCTGACAAGCTAAAAAACTATGAAAGAGCAGTGGAAAATGGATTTTTGCGCTTTAACGGTGAATTTGATCGTATTTACATGGATCACACATCCGATTGCGTCATTCACGATGCGGGCTATAATCGATTAATACGCGTGTCAAAATCGGGTAGTGATACGACGGTAGTTTGGACGCCTTGGGCTGACAAAGCCAAGGAGATGGGTGATTTGGGTGATGGAGACGAATGGAGTAAGATGGTTTGTGTTGAGTCTACTAATGCATTGGAAAATTCTGTCGTCATTAACCCATTCCGAACACATCTTATGGTCGTTGAATATAATGTTGAGCCATATTAGATTAAGTGCTTATTTTTGTAATGATGTGAGAAGGTGTGTCAACGTCAACTAAAAAGAAACGTTATAGTTTATGGGAGATAAGCCCTATTGCTAACTAAATATCCATTTTAAGTATTGTGGTTTTTTTAATTATTGGTATGATATATTTAGCAAGTTTAGATTATTTTATAAGAATTCAAGGAGATAGCATGAAAGCATTATTATTGATGGTTGTAACCGCTGGTTCGTTGATGATGGCAGGTCAAGCTGCAGCAGATCAAGCTTTGGCACAAAAAAATGGTTGTATGGCTTGTCATAAAATAGATAAAAAAGTATTAGGTCCAGCGCTTAAGGATATTGCTGCAAAATATAAAGGTGACAAGGCGGCTGAGGGTAAATTGGTCGCTAAAGTTAAAGCAGGTGGTAGCGGTGTTTGGGGTCCTATCCCAATGCCAGCAAATAGTCCGCAAGTTAAAGACGGTGATATTAAATCTATCGTTAAGTGGATTTTGACACTGTAATTATCAGTGACTTTAAAAAAAGCCAGCTTAAAGCTGGCTTTTTTACGGCTAGTCGTTACTGTTAATTAACTTTTAAGTAGAAATAAGAAAACAGCAATAATAGCAATTGGCGCGATAATACTGTTAGTGATGCGCCATAACTGATAGCCACTGGTTTTAAGGTTAAGTTCTTGTTGTGAATACTCCTTCTTCATTATGTATCCAGCAAAGATAGCCATGAGTAGCCCACCTAAAGGTAGCATGATGGTACTGGTGAGTTTATCTAGCGTATCAAAGATACTTAAACCAAATACAATTTTTACGTCCTGCCATATATTAAATGATAACAATACGCCTACGCCTATTGTCCATACCAAAATACCTAAACCAGTTGCGGCTAGCTTGCGGCTAACGCGAGTATTTTCTACAAACCAAGCGATGGTTGGCTCTACTAGAGATATTGCCGATGTGGCCGCTGCAAACGCGACCAAGATAAAGAATAGCGTACCGAAGAAGTTACCCCAAGGCATTTGACCAAAGGCAATCGGCAACGTTTGGAATATTAAGCCAGGACCAGCACCAGGCTCCAAATTATTTGCAAAGACCAATGCATAGATGGCTAAGCCTGCTAATAAACCTAATAAGCTATCAGCAATTGCAATATAAATAGAAGTGCGGGCGATAGAGGCGTCGCGCTGTAAATATGAGCCGTAAACCATCACAGCACCCATGCCAATACTAAGAGAGAAAAACGCGTGCCCCAATGCAGCTAGTGCGGCTGTAGACGTGAGTTTTGAGAAATCAGGTGTAAACATAAACTTAGCAGATGCCAGCATATCGCCGACTGACATACTATAGCCGAGCAACACAAGTAAAATAGCAAACAGTGCTGGGATGAGGAAGTTATTTGCTTTTTCTAATCCAGAGTTGACGCCTCTAGCCACGATACTCATAGTAACGACCATAAAAATGGTGTGCCAGAAAAGCAATGTCAGTGGTGATGCAAGCAGTGCATCAAAGTTAGCACTGGATTGTGCACCAGTAATATTGGTAAAGTTACTTTGTGCTGCTTGACCGATATAACTCAGTACCCACCCACCAATCACACTATAAAAACATAAAATCAACACCCCAGTGAGCATGCCCATTGCACCAACATACTTCCAAGCTGACGACACCTTAGATTCTTTGGCTAAGTGCTCCATGGCGCTCATCGGGTTTTTTTGCATACGCCTACCCAACATGACTTCAGTCATGAGCAGTGGAATGCCAACAAATATAATGCTGAGTATGTAGATTAATACAAAGGCGCTACCACCATTCACGCCTATCATATAAGGCAGCTTCCAGATATTACCTAGGCCAATAGCAGAGCCAGTTGTGGCCAATATAAATGTCCAGCGATTTGCCCATGCACCACGATCTGTCATGACATTAGTCCTTGTTATTTTCTATCTATCGTAAAGTAACGATCTGTTTCTTGTTTAATGATTTTAGAGAGCAATAGCAAACCAATTAAATTGGGAATCGCCATTAATCCATTCATTAAGTCCGAGAAGTTCCAAACAAAACTTAAGCTTGTCATTGCACCAACCATCACTGCGGCAGTGAAAAGCACACGAAAAAACTTAATGGCTTTGCCGCCAAATAAGTATTCAATGGCTTTTTCACCATAATAGCTCCAGCCGATTAACGTAGAGAAGGCAAAAAATGCCGTGGCAATGGCAATGATAAATCGGCCATTATTGCCGAGTGTTTCTCCTATACTTGCGCTGGTGAGCTCGCCGGCACTGATGCCTTGTGTCCAGCTAGTTGCAGTTAGAATCACTAGCGCAGTCATCGTGCAGACGACTAAGGTATCAATAAATGTTTGTGTCATGCTGACCAGGGCTTGTTTGACAGGGTCACTCGTCCGTGCGGCTGCTGCCGCAATAGGGGCAGAACCTAGACCAGATTCATTAGAAAACACACCACGCGCAATACCGAAACGCATCGCTGCTGCAATCGTTGCACCAACAACGCCACCGCCAGCCGCTGAGGAATTAAAAGCATGGTAGAAGATGAGACCAAAGGCATTTGGAATTTCGCTGGCGTTCGCTACCAATACCCATAAACAACAGGCCACATAGGTGGCAATCATGAATGGCACAACAACCGAAGTGAATTTACCAATAGATTTAATGCCACCTAGTATCACTAAGCCGGTGAGCGCCGTGAGTACGATGCCAGTAATATGGGTTGGAACCTGGAAGGTTGTAGCAAAGATTTCGGCCGTTGCATTGCCTTGTGTCATGTTACCAATACCAAAGGCAGCACAAACCGTGAATATCGCGAACAACGTGCCTAGCCAAGGCAAGCCAGCACCTTTGCTCAAGTAATACATCGGGCCACCGCGCATACCATGTTCACCTTTTTCACGGTATTTTACAGCCAGTACAGCTTCACTGTATTTAGTCGCCATCCCGACTAAGCCAGTCACCCACATCCAGAACACAGCACCCGGGCCGCCTAGTGTAATCGCCGTGGCAACGCCGACAATGTTGCCGATACCAACGGTAGCGGCCAATGCCGTCATCAATGCGGCGAATTGGCTAATGTCACCTTCATCATCTTTATCATTGCTGAAGATTAAGCGTATTGCATGCGGCAGCACTCTAAATTGCATGCCTTTAAGCAAAATGGTGAGATATAAACCTGTGCCGACGAGCAAGGTCAGCATGATTGGCCCCCACACGATGCCTGACAGTGTTGCGATAAGCGCTTCTATTGATTGCATAGTGATGATTCCCCTTTATAGCGATTATAGCGAGAAACCATTGGTTTAAGCTAGGCTAGGTTATAGTTTTAAGACTTGAAGTGCTGAGTCAGTACATTAATCATATACCCATGATCCAACACACCAGCACTTTCACGAATGCTGTGCATCGCCCACATTGGGTTGCCGACATCGACGGTTGGCATACCTAGCTGTGCAGAGATCATTGGACCAATGGTGCTGCCGCAACCTAGGTCTGTGCGGTGTGCGTACTCTTGGTAGGGTACTTTGGCTTGTTTGCACAGCTGAATAAAGCGTGCAGCCGTATCTGCATTGGTGCTGTAGCGTTGATTGGCATTGGTTTTAATCACTGGGCCTTGATTGACTGTTGCATGGTGTTCAGGCTCATAGGCAGCTGGATGATTCGGGTGATAGGCATGTGCCATATCCGCACTGATAAAGAAGCTATTGGCCATGCTACGTAAACGGTTTTCATCATCAGCTTTATTGAAAGCACAGATGCGTTGAATGGTGTCGCTCATGAAGCTGCCGCCCGCACCGGTTGCACTTTCACTGCCGACTTCTTCATGATCAAAGAAAGTGCAGATGTTGGTAGATTCAGAGTTGCTTACATTGAGTAGTGCCTGTAGCGCAGCGTGGCAAGAGGCTAAGTTATCTAATTGGCTATCTGCTATAAAGGCTTGATCTTGTCCCCATAAGCTGCCTTTTTGCGTATCGTAAACATTTAAGTCCCAAGTCAGAATATCCGCTGGGTTAATATTTAAGTGGCCTGCAATGGCTTGGTCGAGTTGTTTTTTTGCCTCAGTGCTACCGGCCGCATAGCCAAAAATCAATGGCAATTGCGTTTGTTTGTCCAGTAACAAACCTTTGCTATTCACTTCGCGATTCATGTGAATCGCTAGGTTTGGTAGTCTCACAATAGATTCTGATAGATGTATTAATTGTGTTGTAAAGCCAGCGTTGTTTTTAATGTTAACACGACCAGCTAGGCTTAAATCTCTATCGGTAAATGTAGCCAATATAGGGCCGCCATACACTTCAACCCCCAGTTGTGCGACACCTTGTTTGGCATGGGCAGCTTTTGGTTTTAAACGTAAACCGGGTGAATCTGTGTGAGCGCCCACTATCCTAAAACCTGCTTCTGCTATTGGTTTTGATCCTAAAGTAAAGGCAATAATAGATGCACCATCACGGGTGACATAATAGCGGCCATTTTTCTTGAGTTTCCATGCTTGGTTTTCAATCAGTGGTGTAAAACCGTTAGCTTCTAATTGTTTAATTGAGCTATTTACCGCGTGCCATGGGCTAGGGCTGGTATCAATGTAGTCGAGTAAATCTTGTGCTTGCTTGTTTGCTGCTGTAGACATAGATGGTGTTAAACCCAGTTTTTATCGATTAAAAAGTCAGTATACAGTTTTGCTTCTGGACTACCAGTTTCTGGCTTCCAGTCGTAACGCCATTTCACGATGGGCGGCATTGAGAGCAAAATGGACTCAGTGCGGCCATTGGATTGCAAACCAAACAGTGTGCCGCGGTCAAACACCAAATTAAACTCTACATAACGCCCGCGGCGGTAGGCTTGGAAGTCACGCTCACGTTCGCCGTATTCAGTGTCTTTGCGTCGCTGCACGATAGGTAAATAAGCCTGTGTAAATGCATCGCCCACAGCACGTTGCAAAGCAAAGCTTTGCTCAAAACCTAAGTGATTTAAATCATCAAAGAAAATACCGCCAATACCACGTGGTTCATTACGGTGTTTTAAGTGAAAGTATTCATCGCATTGCTGCTTGAATTCCGGGAAAAGGTTCTCACCAAATGGTAAAAGTGCTTCTTTGTTGGTGCGATGGAAGTGAACACAATCTTCTTCAAAGCCATAATAGGGTGTTAAGTCCATGCCACCACCAAACCACCAGATATCCTCTTCATCTGCTTTTAGGGCTTTTGCAATAAAGAAACGTACATTCATATGGACGGTTGGAATGTAAGGGCTGCGAGGGTGAAATACGAGCGAAACACCCATGGCTTCCCAGCTACGGCCTGCTGCTTCCGGGTGTGCGTTGGTCGCTGCTGGTGGTAGCTTGCTGCCTAGTACGTGTGAGAACCCAACCCCAGCACGTTCAAAGACATTGCCACCTTCTAGCATGCAAGAGTTACCGCCGCCGCCTTCTGGGCGTTGCCAGCCATCGTGCAAAAAAGTTTTGCCATCGACCAGCTCAACCGATTCAATAATACGTGCTTGCAGATCTTGTAGGTAATCAAAAATGGCTTGTGCGTTTATGCTGCTCATCTCATGCTAACCTTTGACAGCGCGGTAACCAATATCTTTGCGGTATTGCGCACCTTTAAATTGGATGTCTTCTATCATGCGATACGCTTGTTGTTGTGCAAACTTCACGGTTTCGCCTAGTGCAGTTACACACAATACGCGACCGCCACTGGTGGTCACTTTGCCATCTTTAAGCGCTGTGCCTGCATGGAATACATAAGCGCCTTCTAGTTCTTTATCTAAACCAGTGATTTCATCACCAAGCTTAGGTTTTGCTGGGTAGTTCGCACTTGCCATGACTACGCCTAACGCAAAACGCCTATCCCATTCTGTTTCTGCTTGGTCTAAAGTGCCAGCGACAGCATGCTGCACCAACGTTAATAAATCAGATTTTAAGCGCATGAAGATAGGTTGTGTTTCAGGATCGCCCATACGGCAATTAAATTCTAATGTTTTAAGTGCACCATCAGGACTAATCATTAAGCCTGCATATAAAAACCCAGTGTAAGGAATGCCATCATTAGCCATGCCTTCTATGGTTGGTTTGATGATTTCTCGCATGGCTCTGGCATGAATCTCAGGAGTAACAACGGGTGCTGGTGAATACGCGCCCATACCGCCTGTATTAGGGCCTTGGTCGCCATCTAATAAGCGCTTGTGATCTTGGCTAGTGGCTAATGGTAAGATGTTTTTGCCATCCACCATCACCATAAAACTGGCTTCTTCGCCAGTTAAAAACTCTTCTATCACCACACGTGAACCTGCATCGCCAAACTTGTTATCACCGAGCATCATATCAATAGCCTTATGCGCTTCATCTAAGGTCATGGCAACCACTACGCCTTTACCAGCAGCTAAGCCATCGGCTTTAATGACAATGGGTGCACCTTGCTGTTCTACATAGTCATGTGCTGGCTTTACATCTGAAAATGTTGCATAGGCCGCTGTAGGGATATTATGGCGAATCATAAAGGCTTTAGAAAAATCTTTAGATGATTCCAGCTGTGCAGCGGCTTGTGTTGGGCCAAATATCTTAAGGCCTGCTGCTTGAAAGGTATCGACCACGCCTTGGCTAAGTGGTGCCTCAGGGCCCACTATAGTGACTTCAATTTTTTCATCTTGTGCAAACTGTACTAACTCATCAATCTTAGTCATGTTCACATTCATCATGTCAGGGTTAGCTGCAGTACCCGCATTGCCGGGTGCGACATAGACACGGCTGACTTCTTTGTTGTCAGTTATTTTCCAAGCGAGGGCGTGTTCACGACCGCCAGAACCAATTATTAACACCTTCACACTATTTTCCCCTGATGACCGTTTTTTAATGTCTAAAATGGCGGATGCCAGTCATGACCATGGCTAAGCCGCGTTCATCAGCGGCTGCAATGACTTCATCATCACGCATGCTACCACCTGGCTGAATCACACAGACTGCGCCTGCATCAGCCAGTACATCCACCCCATCACGGAATGGAAAGAATGCATCAGATGCAACGACAGACCCTTGCAAGCTTAAGCCGGCATGCTCTGCTTTAATCGCTGCAATTTTCGTGCTATCCACACGGCTCATTTGGCCAGCGCCTACGCCTAAAGTCATGCCATCAGCGCAGAATACAATGGCATTGGATTTAACATATTTCGCAACATTCCATGCGAACAATAAATCTTGCATTTGTGCTGGTGTAGGTTGCTTCTTGGTCACGACTTTTAAGTCTGCCATTTGCATTTCATGAATGTCTGACATTTGGATTAAGAGGCCTGATCCAACGCGTTTTGAGTCATGTGAGTTGCGGCCTTGCTCCCATGGTGTATCGCCACCTGTTGGAAATGCAGCTTTCAATACACGTACATTCTTTTTGGCACTGAAAACTGCTAGCGCTTCAGCCGTATATTCTGGTGCAATCAGCACTTCTAAGAACTGTTGAGAAATCGTTTCAGCAGCTTCTTTATCGACAGGCATGTTGAAAGCAATAATGCCACCAAACGCACTAGTAGGATCTGTTTTAAATGCTTTGCTATAAGCTTCTAATGCGGTCTTGCCGAGGGCTACGCCACAGGGGTTGGCATGCTTCACAATCACACAAGCATTGCTATCAAATGCTTTTACTGCTTCCCACGCGGAGTCAGCATCTGCAATATTGTTGTAGCTGAGCTCTTTACCTTGTAGTTGCTCTGCTGTGACTAATGTGCCTGGTGCTGGGCACATGTCTTTATAAAAAGCTGCACTTTGATGTGGGTTTTCACCGTAACGTAAATCTTGCACTTTTGTAAAGCGGCTATTGATTTGTGCTGGATAAGGACTGCGCGTGCCGTCTTCATTAAAGCTAGAGAGGTAATCGCTAATTGCAGCATCATAGTTGCTGACACGATTGAATGCAGCGACAGAAAGCGCAAACGTTGTTTTTTCAGCTAGCTTGCCAGTGCTGTTGAGCTCATCAATCACAGCTGCGTATTGGCCTGCATCAGTTAGTACGGCAACATCTTTCCAGTTTTTAGCGGCAGAGCGTAACATCGCTGGGCCACCAATATCAATATTTTCAATCGCGTCTTCAAGCTTGCAGTCAGGTTTAGCTACTGTTGCTTCAAATGGATATAGATTCACAACCAACATGTCGATATTCGGGATATCTGACTCCTGCATCGTTTTAACGTGTGCAGGCAAATCGCGGCGACCTAATAATCCCCCATGCACTTTAGGGTGCAATGTTTTTACGCGACCATCTAACATTTCAGGGAAGCCGGTGTAATCGCTGACTTCAATCACTGGAATATCGTTTTCGCGGAATAGTTTGGCAGTGCCGCCAGTGGATAAAATTTCGATGTCTAGTTTGTGTAGACTTTGCGCCAACTCAACAACACCTGTTTTGTCAGATACGCTAATGAGTGCTCTTTTGATATTTGCCATAATTCTGCTTTTATAGTCCTGATTCTATAGACTTGATTATAAAGTCCTGCTTTGTTTCTAAATGATTACTGAGCGGGCTTGGTTTCAGTCACTGTCAAATTTGTACTACTACATACTTGTCGCACTGCTCTCTCTTGATGCAAATAGCAAAGGAAAGGAGAGGTTAATCTAGTTGATATAGCGCCATTTTTTTGCGCAGTGTATTCCTATTAATACCTAAAATGGCCGCTGCTTTACTTTGATTGCCGCCAACTTTATTGAGGATGTATACCAGCATGGGCTTTTCAACACAATTGATGACCATCTCGTAAATTGCATGCGGCGGCTGGCCATCTAGGTGCAAAAAATATTCGTCTAAAGACTCGGTAATTGCATGGCTGAGTTTGGAATCATCTGCCATTATGCTGCCATCGCTTGTTTTGTTTTTATTGGCTCTGCTTTGGAAATATTCGCTTCTTGAGGAACATCTTCAATGTAGACCAAACGCTCGCTTTTGCTTTTTAGCTCAGTAAAGAAATCACTAATTGCATCCAGCTGCAACTTAGTCGTTTGCAGTGTGTTCATATAATGGCGGAATGCGGCTGAACCAGCTAGGCCTTTGGTATACCAAGAAATATGCTTACGTGCGATACGCATACCTGAAAGCTCACCGTAGAACTTGTATAGGTCAAGTAAGTGTTCTGCCATCACAGTTTGAATCTCATCGACTGTCGGTGGCAGCATGTGCTCCCCAGTCTTTAAAAAGTATTCGATTTCACGAAAAATCCAAGGTCTGCCTTGTGCTGCACGGCCAATCATCACGGCATCAGCACCAGTGTAATTTAATACGTATTTTGCTTTTTCTGGTGTCGTAATATCGCCGTTAGCGATCAATGGAATATTA
The DNA here is from genome assembly GCA_048595445.1 of Methylophilaceae bacterium. Lineage (GTDB taxonomy): Bacteria > Pseudomonadota > Gammaproteobacteria > Burkholderiales > Methylophilaceae. The sequence continues at coordinate 28,921 of JBJPGD010000036.1, read as the reverse complement.
ATGGCATCTTTAACCGCTGCAATCGTATCGTATTCTGCATCGCCTTTGTATGCGCAAGCACGCGTGCGGCCATGCATGGCTAACGCTTGTACGCCAATGTCTTCAGCCATTTTAGCGACGGCTACGGCATTGCGATTGTTGACATCCCAACCAGTACGAATTTTAAGTGTGACAGGCACATCAACTGCGCTGACTACTGCTTTTAAAATTTGTGAAACTAATGGCTCGTCTTTGAGTAATGCAGAACCTGCCATGACGTTGCAGATTTTCTTCGCAGGACAACCCATATTGATATCAATGATTTGTGCGCCGTTATCTACATTATATTTGGCAGCCTCAGCCATCATAGCTGGGTCAGCACCTGCAATTTGTACGGAGATAGGGTCTACTTCTCCTTCATGATTCGCACGTCGACGTGTTTTTTCGCTACCATAAAGCAGCGAGTTGGACGTTACCATTTCTGAAACGGCTAAACCCGCACCGAGCTTTTTACATAGCTGGCGGAAAGGCCTATCTGTGACGCCAGCCATAGGGGCGACGATCAGGTTGTTTTTCAGAATATGATGACCAATTTGCATTGAATTAAAGTTGCGTGGGAAAGTTGACTATTTTATACGCAATTGGGCTTCTAGGGAACACAAAATTTTGATGATTTTAATGGAATATTCCAGCTATAGGCCTACTTACTTATTACATACGGCAGAATAGATTTTTATTTGCAAATTATTCAGACGCACTTATGATGAGCGACATGCAAAAAATATCGACCACTAAAATCGCTTTCGCTAGCTTTATCGGCACTGCCATTGAGTTTTATGACTTTTATATTTATGCAATGGCTGCAGCCTTGGTTATCGGCCAAGTGTTTTTCCCTGCGAGTGACCCAGCTGTACAAACCTTAAACGCATTTTTGACATTTGGCATTGCTTTTATTGCACGACCATTTGGTGCAATTCTTTTTGGGCATTTCGGCGATAAAGTTGGGCGTAAGACAACGCTTGCGGCTTCTTTGCTCGTCATGGGCATCTCGACCTTGCTCATTGGCTTGCTACCAGGCTATGCCGTGCTAGGTGTTTGGGCACCAGTCCTGCTGTGTTTGCTGCGGTTTGGGCAGGGCATTGGTTTGGGTGGTGAGTGGGGTGGCGCTGCCTTGTTAGCTACCGAGCATGCGCCTGAAGGTAAACGCGGTTGGTTTGGCATGTTCCCACAGCTAGGGCCTTCAGTCGGATTCTTATTAGCCACCTTAAGCTTCTTAGGTCTTTCACTTTTTCTTACCGATGCAGAGTTTAAAGCATGGGGTTGGCGTTTGCCATTTATAGCCAGTGCTTTGCTAGTGGGCGTTGGTTTATATGTGCGTTTTAAGCTGACGGAAACGCCGGCTTTTACGCAAGCGTTGGCACAACAAGCAACGCATTCTATCCCAATTAAACCGCTATTGAAGACACACCTAAAACCCATATTGTTAGGCGCATTAGCCATGGTGGTTTGCTACAACTTGTTCTATACCGCTACCGTGTTTTGTTTAAGTTATGGCACTAAAGAATTAGGCATTTCAAGGCCAGACTTCTTGATTATGCTTTGTGTGGCTGTGTTGTTTATGACGCTTGCCACACCTATTTCTGCATGGCTTTCAGATCGTTTTGGTCGTCGTCCTGTGTTGTTAATCAGTAGTGCATTAGCCGTGTTAGCAGGATTCGCCATGAGCCCTTTAATGGATGGCGCTTCGATGGTGACTGTCACTGTATTCCTATCCTTAGCTTTGTTTTTAATGGGTGCAACATTTGCACCAATGGGGGCTTTTCTGCCTGAGCAGTTTCCTGTTGCCGTACGCTATACAGGGGCAGGGTTAGCGTACCAGTTAGGCGGTATTTTAGGCGCTTCGTTTGCGCCAAGTGTCTCGCAGTGGTTAGCCACCCAGGGTGGCATTAGTTGGGTAGGTTTTTATGTGTCGGCAATGGCTGTGATTAGTTTTGTCGCCGTCTGGTTAATGCGTGAGACTTATCAGTCAGCATCCTAAATCAACCTTATAAATCAACCCAGGGGTAACCTAGTGCAGTTACCTTTTGTTTAAGATCTTCTATCGCTTTTTGCACCTGTGCCTTTTCGCCTTTCAGGCCCAGTTCAGTCGTACGACGCTGGTTGGATTTAGGTAAACTAAATATTTTAAGTACTGGGTATTGAATCAGCATGGCGTTCATTAAATCAATCAAATCACTTTCACCAGCCTCAGTCACTAAAATAGACGATTCAATATAGTCTTGCTGGTGAAATAAGTCTTTGTAGTAGGTATCTAACACCCATTCCACCATCGGGTGACCCATTTCAGGAAAGCCTGGCACAAAGTAATGTTCATTTAAGCTAAAGCCTGCCACACGATTAACAGGATTGGGGATTAAATCAGAGCCCTGTGGAAAATCTGCCATCAATATGCGCTTAGGGTGTGCCCCTTCACCATACTGCGCTTCAATCTCTGCTACACCACCTGCATGGCGCTCTATTGGTACACCAATGGCATCTGCTGCGCATTGGCGCGTGTAGTCATCTGGTGTTGCACCGATACCACCAAAGCTGAAGACAATATCACCACGCGCCATACTGGTCTTAATTGAACTGGTGATTTGGTCTGGAATGTCACCTAAGAAGCTCGCCCAGTTGAGTTGTAAACCACGAGCTGATAATAGCTCGATTATTTTTGTAAGGTGAGCGTCTTGGCGTTTGCCTGAGAGAATTTCATCACCGATGATATAAACACCAAATGCAGTCATTATGAAGCTGGTGTAGTTGTGTTCAAATTAACAATTTTTTGATTCAAACGAAGGCTTTCATTTTTTGATAACTTCGTCAAAAATTTCAATCATTCGGTCTGCTTTAGAATCCCAATCAAAGTATTCGGTTTTGACTCTGGCCTGTCCAGAATTTCCCATTTTTTCACGTAAATCTGCTGAGTCAGCCAGTGTAGACATTGCTTTAGCAAAGCCATCAACAAAGCCTTCTCGAGAATCTGGGTTTACAAGAATGCCACATTCTGGCGTTACATATTGCGCAGGACCACACCAGTTAGTGACAATAGCTGGTAAACCAATGGCCATCGCTTCTAATATTGCAGTGCCGCCACACTCTCTTAAAGAGGGCATTACAAACACGTCGCATTCCCTAATAATAGCTGAACTTTCTTCACGTGTTATCCATCCATGAAAACGGACTTGGTTTTCTATGCCAGCTTTTTTAACCTGCGCTTCAATGTTTTCTTGTAGCTCACCACCGCCAATTAAATTTAAAATAACAGGCTTATTTTTTGCCATTTTAACGAAGGCGCTCACTAAAAATTCTACACCTTTCCAGTCAACAAACCTACCCGCATACACATAGTGAATGTAATCGCTCGCTTTACGTTTTGGTTGTTGACGTGGCTTCCATATATCTAAATCCACGCCACTTTCTGCGACATGAAGTACTTTACCTTTGATGCCTTTAGGTAGTGCATCTTCTGTGCGCTGATTGGCGACTACTAAAGCTTCTGCTTGGAGTTTTCCAGGAATGAAGCGATGCAAAATTTCAGAAAACACTCTAGTTACTTTGAAAACAACTCTTGTGGTGAGTGAGTCCATGTCTTCAAAAGCAGGTGGGAACACTAAGCCTCCACATAGTGGACCAATCACAACGGGCGCGCCTAAGTCATACATGAAACTTAATCCTTTAGGCGTAATTTGCGATGGCTCAAGAACGACGTCAATATTTTTTTGAGCAATGGTTTCTTTTGTAATTTTCCTAGCACGATAGAATGTGCTGAAAGATATACTTTGGCCAATAATAAAGCTGATTCTAGGTGGAAATTTTAGACTGAATTTATATACTGCAATTTGCCACTTAGTGTCTTTAATAAAGGTGAAACGTGCAACATCATCGGCGGAGAAGGATTCTATTATTTCATCTTTTACACGCTCGTGACAGATGCAATGTACTTCTATGCCTCGCGCTCTAAAAAGTTTGAAATAGTAGAACGGCAAACTAGCTTCGCCACCCATTTTCATTGAGAAGTTGTCACTTACTATCAAAATTCGCATGATTAATTTGTTTCTATTTTTTTGAGTGTTAAATATTGAGTGTTAAATATAAGCAGTATAAATGACGCTTACATACTTGGCACTGCCAGTGTTGGTTAGCAATTATACGCCATTTAATTAGCTAATCAGTTTGGCTTCTTCAGCTATGTCTAGTAAATAATAGAAATCTTGATGTGAAACTGGTTTTAACAAAAGTTTGCTGAATCCATCAAGTTGGTGAAAGTTTAATATGAGTATCACTTGGGCGATCTAAATATTTTTTTAAACGCATAAATGGTTTTTCAATAATTACCCAGCTGACTAACCCCAATATGGATACTAAAACAATAGTTGTTATTGATAGCACCCAAGGATTGATAGCTGGGTTGCTCTGAATAATCAACGTTTGGATTGGCCAAGCATAAATATAAACACCATAGGATATATCGTATTTTTGACCAACTTTCTGCGTGAATGCATTTTTAAAATTGAAAGCAAAATTAAAGAGTAAATAGCCACCAAATATACTAAACCCTAGTGCTGCTACTGTTGAAAATTGTAAGCATGTGATTAATAGAATAAGACAAGTGATCGATATTTTGTGATTCCAAATGATCGACTCTCTAAATTTATAAAAGCACATACCCGCGATAAATGCGATGGCAAACCAAGAGAAAGTATGTGAGCTAAATGGAAACGGAAAATCAAACCCTGGATCAACACCAAAAAGTTTAGTAGAAAAATTGAAAATAACAGTGACTAAAAGTGCCAGTAAAACATTTTTTTTACTAAGGTTTATAAATGCGATTAAAGGAATAATGAGGTAGCAGAGAAACTCGTAACGAATCGTCCATAAACTACCATTTAAGGTGTCGACATTCGTGGTAAGAAATAAATCGTTAACATGAGGGACAGACAAGGCAAATACTTTAATGACCATTCTGAACCACTCAGGGTTGCTGATTTCAGATAATATTTGCCATCCGCCCGCAAGTGGAGCCACAACAAATACGCAGACGCACCAAACGACAATAAAGGCTGGATATATTCGTAAAATTCTTTTAATCAGCCAACTGAAGAATGATCTGGAGTTTTCATAGCTTTGACATATTAGATAGCCGCTAATAAGGAAAAACCCTTGGAGCGCTAACTCACCGAGATCTACGGTCTTGGTAATCATGAAGATGATTTCTCTGTATGCGTTTCCATCAATCATCTGGGGGGAGTGTGAGAGGATAACGAAATACGCAAACAGAAGCCTTAGGAATCCGATGTTATTGTCTTTAAGCATGCTACTTCCTAGTAATAATTAAATTAAGGTTGTAACTCCTTATTTAAGTTATTACTTAAAATTGTTATTGTTATTATTTAGCATAGAATTTGATAAAACTTGCTATCAACGCTTGCTAGAAATTATTGATTTTACTTATTAGACTAATATATAAGAACTTCTATAGGATGAATACCCCCCATTTGGACTATATTTGGATATGTCACAAAAAGTTAATGTGCTCCCTCCCAGTTGTTGCTGACTCCGACCTCAGCCAATAGTGGCACATCTAACTTAGCCACATTTTGCATGAGTTCTGGAAGCATTTTCTTGACTAGGTCTAATTCTGCATCTGGCACTTCTAACACCAGCTCATCGTGTACTTGCATGATGAGTTTCGATTGAAGACCCTCACTCGCCATCCATTGATGAACGGCAATCATGGCAAGCTTAATTAAGTCAGCTGCAGTGCCTTGCATTGGGGCATTGATGGCTGCACGTTCGGCACCTGCGCGTCGTGTGCCATTGGAATTGTTGATTTCTGGCACCCATAAACGGCGGCCAAAGTAGGTTTCTACATAACCTTTTTCTTTGGCTGATTGGCGGGTGTCATCCATGTATTGGCGTACGCCAGGGTAGCGAGCAAAGTAGCGCTCAATATAGCTAGCTGCAGCACCGCGTTCGATGTTTAAGTTTTGTGCTAGACCGAATGCGCTCATGCCGTATATCAAGCCAAAGTTAATCACTTTTGCATAGCGGCGCTGCTCGCTGTCGACGGCATCACGTTCCACACCGAAAACCTCAGCGGCGGTGGCACGGTGGATATCTTCGTTATTGGCAAAGGCTGTGAGCATGCCTTTATCTTGTGACAAATGCGCCATGATACGTAGCTCAATTTGCGAGTAATCGGCAGAAACAATATGGCTTTCTTCTGGCGCAATAAACGCTTCACGAATACGACGGCCTTCAGTCGTTCTGACAGGGATGTTTTGTAAGTTAGGGTCGCTACTTGCTAGTCTACCTGTAATCGCCACTGCTTGGTTGTAGCTGGTGTGTACGCGACCAGTTTTTGGGTTAATCATTTTAGGCAGCTTGTCAGTATAGGTAGACTTAAGCTTAGCTAGGCCGCGATACTCTAGTAGCACTTTAGGTAAGGGGTAGTCTAATGCAAGCTGTTGTAAAACATCTTCATCGGTGCTGGGTTTTCCTGATGGTGTTTTCTTAATCGGTTTAATCCCTAGCTTGTCGAATAAAATCTCTTGTAATTGTTTAGGTGAGGCTAAATTAAATTTTTGGTCGGCCAGCTCGTAAGCTTTGTTTTCTAGCTCAATTAATCGCATGCCAATTTCATTGCTTTGGCTATTGAGCATGTTGGCATCGATTAATACGCCGTTGCGCTCGATTGTGTACAAAATTTCCATCGAAGGCATCTCAACTTCGCTGTAGATGAAGTTAAGCTTTTCGTCTTTGGTGATATGCGGGAGAAAGTTGTTATGCAGTTGCAAAGTGATATCGGCATCTTCAGCTGCATAATGACTCGCTGTTTCTACTGTGACTTCGTTAAAACCAACTTGTTTCGCACCCTTACCTGCTACCTCTTCAAAGTGTGTTGTTTCTAGCCCTAGGTGGCGTAGTGCTAAATCATCCATGCCATGGCTACGGTGGCTTTCTAGTACATAGGATTGCAACATGGTGTCATGTGCTATGCCGTTGAGCTTTATACCGTGATTTTCAAGGATGTGTTTGTCGTACTTCAAATTTTGCCCCACTTTTTTAATGGCTGAGTTTTCTAAAATAGGCTTTACTTTCGCTAAGGTTTCAGCAAAAGGCAGTTGATCTGGTGCATCAAAGTAATCATGCGTGAGTGGCAAGTAAGCGGCTTCACCTGCTTGAACAGCAAACGACATGCCGACAATGCTTGCACCCATTGGGTTTAAGCTGGTGGTTTCGGTATCGAAACAGATGATGTCAGCCTTGCTCATTTTCTCTAGCCAGTTATCTAAATCTTCCGCTGTTAGGATAGTGCTGTATTGTCGGTCTGTATTAACTGATGTCGCAGATAAGTTGGTTGATTCTGGTGCAGTGATTGCAGGTTCAACAGTGTTCGAAGACGCACTTGAAGGTGATACGCTAGCGCCACCGCCAACACTGGATGGGTTGAGTTCGCCGTCTTCCATTACATCAGCTTCACGTCGCCAAGATTTGAATTCAAAACGGTCAAATAGCTCGATAAGTGTCGCTTTGTTTACGGGCTGTGGCTTAAGGTCTTCAAAGTTCTCTTGTATGCCGACATCACAACGGATGGTGACTAATTCACGCCCAGTAGGCAACCACTCAAGTGCTTCACGTAAGTTCTCTCCGACTTTGCCTTTAATCTGGTCGGCATTGGCAATAACATTATCAAGAGAACCGTATTCGGCTAACCATTTCACAGCTGTTTTAGGCCCTACTTTTTCCACCCCTGGTACGTTGTCTACTTTGTCGCCCATGAGGGTTAAATAATCAATGATTAAGTTGGGTGGAATACCAAATTTCTTTTCCACCCCTGCAACATCCAGCACGTCATCTGTTCTTCTAAACGCATCACGCATGGTATTCACTACCGTGATTTTATCGTTCACCAATTGTGAAATATCTTTATCGCCAGTGGAGATAATGGTTTTAATATTTTTACTTTCGGCTTGCTTCGCCAGAGCGCCGATGACATCATCCGCTTCAACACCTTCAATCATAATCAGTGGCCAACCCAAGGCTTTAATGGCTTCGTGTAGTGGTTCAATTTGTGGGCGCAAATCATCAGGCATGGCTGCGCGGTTAGCCTTATACTCAGGGTAAATGTCATCTCGAAATGTTTTGCCTTTAGCGTCAAACACACAAGCGCTGTAATCGGCTGGATAATCTTTATGCAACCGACGCAACATATTCAATACGCCTTGGATGGCGCCAGTGGGTTCATTTGCAGAGTTGCGTAAATCAGGCATGGCGTGGAAAGCACGGTATAAGTAAGACGAGCCATCGACGAGTAATAGGGTTTTCATATCAAAATCTCTGTTTTGCAAGTTTGTTTATTGCGTTATTTTCCCATATCTAGTCATACTTTATGTAATATGTTCATAGTTAACGTAGCAACAGCTTTAATTCAAAACAAGGATGTGAAATGGCAACGAAAAAATTACCAGAAATGACAACGCCTGAACTCTTGCATGGCGACGCCGAGGGCAATGAGTCTTGGCATGCATTTGAAATTATGTCTGAGTATGTGGGGGCGACAGAGAAATTAAAAACAATTATGCCCGCCGTGTCTATCTTCGGTAGTGCGCGTACCAAGCCAGATCATCCATACTATCAATTAACAGAAGACCTGGCGCGTCAATTGTCCGACTCAGGGTTTACGGTTATTTCTGGTGGCGGACCCGGCATTATGGAAGCGGCTAACAAGGGGGCGCACCCAGGCGTTGGGCCAAGTGTTGGCTTGAATATTGAGTTGCCGTTTGAACAGTCAGGTAATCCATATCAAGATATTGGCATTTCGTTCAAAACATTCTTTATGCGTAAAGTCATGTTTGTAAAATATGCATCAGCTTACGTCGTGATGCCAGGTGGTTTTGGCACCATGGATGAGTTGATGGAAGCCATCACACTTGTGCAAACAGGTAAAACACGCAAGATCCCCATTATTTTAATGTGTTCTGACTATTGGGCTGGTTTGTTGGATTGGCTTAAAAACACACTGATAGCTGAAGGTATGGCGTCGCCAGAGGATATGGACTTGATGCAAGTGATTGATGATCCGAAAGAGGTAGTGGATGCCATTTTTAAATATTATGAATCAAGAGGTTTTGACCTTAGCTTAGAAGAAAAGAAAAACCAGCTTAATTTGTAAGGAATGTGAGTATGGGTACTCGCTTTTTGATAGAATGACCTTAACTTAGTTAGCAAGGTGAACGATATGCAAAAAAAATCATTAGCAAGCTTATTTGTATGCGCTGCATTTGTTTTTTTATCACCTAATATACTTTTTGCAGCAACGCCATCAGATGCAGAGTTGTTAGAAGAAGTGCCTTCTCCACCTAAAGTTCAAGAAGGTGAGGTTTTAGAAGGTGAACCTGAGGTGACGATACGTAAAAAAGGCAAAAAAACAGTGCACGAATATCGTATGAATGGTGAGCTTTATATGATGAAAATCATTCCAGACCATGGTGTAGCCTATTATTTATACAGAGAAGACCAGCATAGTGACTGGACAAATATAGGACCTAACCCACCGTTGGCTGTGCCTAAGTGGACTTTGTTTACATTCTAATTTCAATCATTTTTTGTGATAGAAATGCTAAACCTAATTATTTAGCATTTCTAATAACTAAGTAACGCATTATGTCGGTTTTTACCACACTAACACTTCAAGAAGTACAAATGCTTTTGCAAGATTTTTCTATAGGAAAAATCACTGAGCTTAAAGGCATTGCCGCCGGCATTACCAATACCAATTACTTTGTGATTACAGACCAAGCACGTTATGTGCTAACTATTTTTGAAAGTAATCGCATGGAGGAGTTGCCATATTTTGTGAGTTTAATGGCACACCTTGCAGCGCATGATATTCCTTGTCCAGCACCTACCAGAGATAAACATGACATCGATTTGCGTTTAATCAAAGGTAAGCCAGCGTTATTGATCAGCTGCTTAAGTGGCGTCAATATTGACGACCCAGATGCTGAGCAGTGTGCACAAGTAGGACGTGTACTGGCGCAAATGCACTTGGCAGGTAGTTCATTTACGCAGACTTCAACCAATCAACGTGATGTGGCATGGCGAGTCAATACAGCTGAGCAAGTGATGGGAAAGCTATCTGCAGATGATCAGGTAATATTGACGGAAGCATTGGAATTTCAGAATCAGTTGGACTTAAGTGCATTGCCAAAAGGCGTGATTCATGGCGACTTGTTTCGCGACAATGTGCTTTTTGATGGTGCTAAGCTGGGTGGCTTCATTGATTTTTATTATGCCTGTAATGATGTGCTTGCTTACGATGTGGCAATCACGGTTAATGACTGGTGTTTAACGGAAACAGGTGATTTTGATGAGCTGCGTTTGAATGCCTTTATGCAAGCCTATACAGAAGTGCGCCCATTTAACGATGACGAGAAACAAGTTTGGCAAGGCCTATTATGTATCGCTGCCTTACGCTTCTGGTTGTCTCGTTTATATGATTGGCATTACCCGGCAGAGGGTGAGCTAACGCATGCCAAAGACCCTAACTACTTTAAAAATATTTTGCTGAAAAGAGCAACGCCAGCAGCATTGGCATAGTAAGCAACGAAAGTTTTAACATGGCAATATTAGAATCGCGTACAAGAACAGGTATTAGTTGGATAAGTGAGAGCATCGCTTTGTTTAAGCAAGCCCCAAGAAAATGGTTGTTACTTGCATTGGTTTTTCTGGGTTTATTTGTGTTGCTGCCATCGGTGCCTGGGCTAGAGATCTTTGGTTTGATTACTATGTTTATTTGGCCGGCATTTGTGGCAATTGCTATACGGCAATATAGGAATGTAGAGTTTAAGAAAACGGAAAGTCTGTCGACTACAATTCAGCTCATCCAACCTAATATAAGAGCCTTAGTCATATTAGGGTTTGTTAATTTATTGTATTTAATATTAGTGAGTTTGCTGAGCACAGATGCAAAAGAATTTGCTGTGCTAATGAATAGTCACACCAAGATGAATGAGGCAGAGTTAGCACTCGCAGCAAAAAAAGCTATCCCAAGTTTTTTAATGTTTGTTTTGTTGTTGATACCGATGTTCATGATGAACTGGTTTTCTCCAATGCTGATTGCTTTCAATAATTACAGCTTAGCAAAAGCAATCAAATCCAGCATTGCAGGTTGTTTGCAATATATCGTGGCCTTGATAGCAGCATGGTTACTATTGAGCACAGGTATGATGGCCTTAATAATCGTGGCTAGCCTGATCGCTGGATTGTTTGCGGCAATGCAACCTTCAATGGCTCAATCGTTAGTGGCAGCGCTCGTATTTGGTTGCGTTTTAATCAGTATTGCCCTTACATTTGCGTTTCAATACGTGAGTTATCGAGATGTATTTAGAGGTGCAAACTCTATTTAAAGTCTTGATTGCCACCGCTGGAGGCACCTGTAAACAGCCAAATTTAATGCGAAATAGGAGTCAATTTGGCAAACTCCAAAGCTAACCATTTCAAGCCATCATTACCAAAGTTCACCTGTACGCGCATATCGTTCGTATCACCTTCATAACTCACCACTACGCCATTTCCAAATTTTTTATGATCCACACTTTGTCCGATTTTCCATGGCATAGCATTTTTTTGCTCGCTACTTGTTTGAGTGTTCATCATATGTGGCAATTCATGGTAATTAGGGCTACCTGATTTTCTCACGGGTTTACTATTAAGGCGTTTTAACAACTCTTCAGGGATTTCATCTAAGAAGCGTGAAGGAATGCCATAACGCACCTTTCCATGTAGCATGCGGCTTTGCGCATGGCTTAAGTACAAACGTTGTCTTGCACGTGTGACTGCCACGTACATTAAGCGGCGTTCTTCCTCCAAGCCACTACTTTCATACATGCTTTGCTCATGCGGGCATAAGCCTTCTTCTAGCCCACTAATAAATACGGTTCTAAACTCTAAACCTTTAGAAGCATGCACGGTCATTAACTGTAATGCATCATGTCCAACATCAGCTTGGTGTTCACCGGCTTCTAAACTGGCATGGCTTAAAAATTGTGATAGTAAATCTTGTTCAGTTTCGCCATCCACATTGTTGTGGTTGCCAAAGTCTTGATTAGTAAATGCCACCGCTGCTGTCACCAGCTCTTCCAAGTTGGCAATACGGTCTTCACCTTCTTTGGTATTTTGGTAATAGATTTTTAAGCCAGATAGCGTCGTTGCAATCTCAGCCACTTCAGCTAGTGAAATACCATACGCCTGGTCTGTCATCTCACGTATCAGCGCGACAAAGCCTTCGATGCCTTTAGCGCCAGCTTTGCCATTTCCTGCTCTGTTAACAGCTGCTTGCCATAAGCTACAGTCGACAGCACGCGCCTCTGCTTGCAGCTGTTCTAAGGTTCGTGCGCCGATACCACGCGTCGGGAAGTTAATCACACGGAGTAGGGCGGTATCGTCATTGGCATTAGCGATTAAGCGCATGTAGGCTAGCGCATGTTTAATTTCTGCACGTTCAAAAAAGCGTAGGCCACCATAGACACGGTAGGGTAGGTTGGCAGAGAATAGCGCATGCTCAATAACACGTGATTGCGCATTACTGCGATAAAGCATGGCAATGTCGCCTAAGCTGGTGCCTTCAGCATGAAGCATCTTAATTTCATCTACGATAAACAGCGCCTCATCATTATCGTTATAAGCTTCATATACACGTACTGGTTCACCTTTGCCAGCAGAGGTCCATAGGTTTTTGCCTAAGCGGTTTTTATTGTGAGAAATAATCGCATTGGCTGAATCTAAAATATTGCTGTGAGAGCGATAATTTTCTTCTAGCTTAACAATGTTTTGAACATTAAAATCATTCTCAAAGTCTTGCATATTGCCAACGCGGGCGCCGCGAAAGCCGTAAATCGATTGGTCATCATCACCGACAGCGAACATGCAATTATCCGTGCCTGCGAGTAGTTTTAACCATAAGTATTGTAAGCGGTTAGTGTCTTGGAACTCATCCACCAATATGTATTTAAAGCGCGATTGGTAATGCTCACGAATATGGGCATCTCGTTCTAACAACTCATAGCAGCGTAATAACAGTTCAGAAAAGTCTGCCACGCCTTCGCGGTTACACTGCTTGTCATATTCTTCGTATATTTCTCTTAATCGCTGCGAGTGTGCATCGTAAGCATCTACCTTATCCGCACGTAAGCCCTCTTCTTTACAGCTATTAATGTAACCTTGCACTTGCTTAGGTGCAAACTTCTCATCATCCACGTTCAACAATTTGAGCAAACGCTTAATGCTAGAAAGTTGGTCGGAATTATCTAAAATTTGGAAAGTACTAGGCAAGCCTGCTTCACGGTGGTGCGCGCGTAATAAACGATTACACAAACCATGAAAAGTACCCACCCACATGCCACGCGTATTAATCGGCATCATCGCAGTTAAGCGCGTGAGCATTTCTTTAGCCGCTTTGTTGGTAAACGTCACCGCCATTAAACCCATGGGGGAGATTTGGCCAGTTTGAATTAACCATGCAATACGAGTGGTTAGCACACGCGTTTTACCACTGCCGGCCCCAGCTAAAATCAATGAAGATTGATGCGGTAAAGTGACTGCTTCTAACTGTTTATTATTGAGCCCAGTGAGTAAAGAATCGCTATCTGTATTCGGAATATCCATGTTGTTATTATAACGTGTGAATAAGCAAATTTATTTGCTATGTTCCATGGGTATGACCCTTGCGGTTATAGCGTCTCAACCGACTTAATGCGTAGCATTTAGCGAGGTTGGGGACACCCCTTGCGGGTGTAGACTTAGCGTGTGGCGTTGTGTGAATAAGCAACTTTCTCACATGAATAGTCTGCTTTAGCAGACATATTCTGAGGGGACAACCCAGGCGGTTGTAGTTGCTATATTCCACGGATAAGACCCTTGCGGTCTTAGTGTGCACTTGCGGTTGTAAACATTTACAATTAGTTACAAAAAAGAGGGCAGTCCTTATGAACTTAGGTTATTTTCCTCAGTCTGTATATACATGGTAACGAGATTTATATTTTGTTACCGTTCCGCTTTTTCCTCCCTGAGCGGAAGCCTTACAACAAAGGCATTTTGCCCCGATCGAATCCCCTTGATCGGGGCTTTTTTTAATTTCTAAGTTGCAAACGAAACTAGCGCCAAGCCAATCGCAGCTGGCAATGCCTGAATAAATAATATCTTTTTACTGACAGTGACTGCGCCATAAATTCCAGCAATTAGTACGCAAAGTAAAAAGAATATTTTGATGTGGTTGCCTGCATCACCTAAGCAGATTGACCAGATTAAACCCGCTGCTAAAAAGCCATTGTAAAGGCCCTGATTGGCCGCCAATACTTTAGTTGCTTTTGCTTGTTCTGCCGTTAGGCCAAAGGCTTTTCTACCTGCCGGCCTATCCCAAAGAAACATTTCTAGGATGAGAAAGTAGAGATGAAGCGCTGCCACTAAACCAGTGACAATATTAGCTGCAAGTGCCATGTTGTACCCCTCTTTTGTTAAGGTTGAGTAAGCTGCTTTTGGTTAATACATTGTATTGCTATTTTTTAGCGTAGTCTTTATTTAGGAATGTCTCATTACTGATTAGTTAGTCTAAAACCAAACGCCCAGAAAAGACATCTTTACCGCCAATTTTTACAGTAATCTTATCCCCTTCTGCAGGCTTTTCTAGTTGGGTTCTTTTCTTGATAAATATTCTTTTTCCAATGTTCTGACTAGGCTCAATGGCATAGACAGAAATACCATTTCTCAAGATTTCAATATGCTTGTGTTGGTAGTATGGCTCTAGCTGTAGATGCACTTCAATTTCAGCGCCTTTCTTTTTAAAACATTCAAATTCTATTTCTCCTCGGCCAATACCAGCTTCTAAGGGAAATTTTACTTCATACTCCCATAGCTTACGATCGCCAAAAATAAAGACATATACAAAGAATAAAATAATCCAGCCCCAGAAGGGGAGGTCTTTAAAGAAATTGATTATTTCAGTGAGTTCCATATCGTAGTCTCAAATTAATTGTTATCTTCGCCCCAAGCGGCAAATTCATTGCCACTTGGTTCTGTAAATTGAAAGCGACGACCGCCTGGAAAAGGGAAGATAGGTTTTACAATGATTCCGCCTGCTTGTTCAATTTTAGCTTGCGTGGCTTCTAATGCATCGCTATAGAAAACGATAAGTGCACCCCCTTTTTCTGTAGTAGATGCAAGGTCTGCTTTAAAAAAACCACCGTCTAAACCTTGGCTAGAAAATGCGGTATATTCTGGCCCATAATCGACAAATTTCCAACCAAAAGCTAATTGGAAGAAAGTTTTTGTTGCCTCCAAATCTTTTGCAGGAAGCTCCACGTAGTTCATTTTCTCGTGCTGGTTCATTGCTGGCCTAGGTTTTCATGTTTACATTAGTCAGGGTGCTGCCAAGTCGTATAAGCTTCTTTTAAAAAGCGAAAAGTTTTTTCAAGTAAATAACCCAATATGAAACAATTAAGCATGAATGCTAAGTATCTAATGATGAACTTTGGCCATAAGTGAATCTGCAAAGTAGGGTCTGCAATTAAAGCATTCTTTATTTCATAAGAAAGATAGTAACTTTCTGGAATTAACAACTTATCTAACAAACTCCAAGGGTAGCCAGCAACTGTGATGGCCCAGCCGCCTACGCTCCAGCCTAAACAGCTCATGCCATAACAATCTATACCTTGTAATGCGACAAAAAGCGAAAATAACGAACCTAACAACATGAATACGGCGCTGGTAGATGGTATTTGACGAAAGCTAATCATGAAATTTTACTTATCTGTAAACTGTGCAAATAGTTCTTTGCCAGTCATGTTCTTAGTGTCGTTAGCAAAAGCATAATACTTAGGCTTCTCTTCAATGAATATTTGATGTCCAAAATGGAGTTTGGTGTCGGTATCGAACAGCTCTGAAGGCATAAAATGCTGATTGTTTTCTTTTAGTCGGTAGAATAAGTGCGTGCCACACTTGGCACAAAAGCCGCGCTCAGCCCATTCTGAGGAGTTATATACTGAAATATTTTCTTCATCAGTAAATTCAACTTGATCTTTACAATCAACGACGAGAAAAATCCCTCCAGTCCACTTTCTGCACATGTTGCAATGGCAAGCGCCTACTTCAGTATCCATGGTTTTTGCGGTTACTGCTACTGCGCCACACAGACATTTTCCGTGTGCTTCAACTATAGTGCTCATCAGATTCTCCGTAATGAATAGTTAGTTAGCGTTCATGAACCACGTCTCTTCACCGACATAAACACCATTAGTGTAGTAAAGCCTTGTAAGCGTTAATGCGTTAGTGCTGGATGATATTTCGTAAATAGTTTCACTCAAACGGCTAGTTCTAATTTTTGTTGTTTTGTTTTTAGTATCTTTAGAATTAGCTTGATAATTGTTTGCTCTTCTATATTTCTCAGAAAGCACTAGGCTGTTGTTGCCTGGGAACGCTAGGTTGTAAGTGTTTTTTAGGTTGAGTAGTGTGAAATTATCAGACTTTTTCACCCTTTCTTCTGTGTAATCTTTTTCAGCATTAATCGTTAGTTGTGTCCTTGAGGCCAACTTGGCTTTAGCTTTAACAATTGCATTTTTAACGATCTTTCGTGGTGCGCGATCAGGCCCTCTACATTCAATATGTTGAGAAGTCCCTTTCCATTTACCAGTCGCACTTCTAAAAAAATTGTTTAGCGTATCTTTATCTTCATTTGATAGCTTGATGGTTTCGTCTAAGTTGTAGTATTCGTCATTCAGATTGACTAAATTAGGTGATGGCTCATAGCACTCTTTAGCAACAACATTGTTGCTAAAAATGAATGCGCCTAATAAGAGTGTCGTAAAAAAAAGCTTAGATGCTTTAACCATGCTTGTTCCCTTGTTTAAATACATGTGTGCAAAGACATGCAACATTAATTTATTCAATAATAAACCATTATCAATTACATGCGTAAGACATAACTGGTTAAAGCTCCCAGTTAATTGGAGCGTGGCCCTTCTGTTGTAAATAAGCATTAATCTGAGAAAATTGGTGATGACCAAAGAAACCACGATGAGCAGATAGTGGTGATGGGTGCACGGATTTAAGCACCAGGTGTTTTGTTGTATCAATCGCACCACCTTTTTTCTGCGCGTAGCTTCCCCATAAAACAAAAACAAGGTTTTCACCTTGTGTATTTAAAGCAGTAATCACGGCATCGGTAAATGTCTCCCAACCGCGTTTTTGGTGTGAGCCAGCGTTAGCCTGCTCAACGGTTAGCGTGGCATTCAACAACAACACGCCTTGCGCTGCCCAGGGTGATAAATCACCGCTTTTACTTATGCTAATTCCAAGATCTGCCGAGATTTCTTTAAATATATTCATTAATGATGGTGGTGGCTTAATACCTTCAGGCACCGAAAAACTTAAGCCGTGTGCTTGGTCTGGGCCATGATACGGATCTTGCCCAATAATGACCACGCGCACATCATCGAACGGTGTGTGATTAAACACATTAAAAATAAGTGGACTAGGTGGGTAAATGACTTTGCCAGCTGCTTTTTCTTGCTTTAGAAAAGTACGCAACGTCTGCATGTAAGGCTTGTCAAACTCTTGGCCAATAACCGTTTGCCAAGAAGGGTGTAGTTGCCCATATTTTTCTTGTGTCATATAGGTAGAACGTCAAATGCTAAAGAAGTGGTTAGCATAGATTGGATGATGAGCGGGTGCAAGCCGACAAGCATGGCTAACTTAAATCAGAATTAAATAGCATAAGGCCGTGATGATAATTGCGCCACAAATGTTTAGCACGATGCCTTCACGCGCCATCTCTTTAACCGTAAAGTAGCCACTTGCATAGACGATACTATTCGGTGCGGTGGCGACTGGCATCATAAAGGCACAGCTAGCACTAATAGCAGCAGGGACCATGAGCAATTTAGGGTCTATATTTGTGCCGATAGCAGTAGCGGCTAACAAAGGCATTAGCAATACAGCACTCGCTGTATTGCTGGTGGTTTCTGTTAAAAAGGTGACGGCTAAACAGATGGTAAAGATCATGAGTAGGACGGGCAATGTACTGAGTTGAGATAGGTTCTCAGCCAGCTCTGCGCTTAAGCCCGATGCGGTGAACGCTTTTGCTAGGCAGATGCCGCCGCCAAACAATAGTAAAACACCCCACGGAATGGTCACTGCCGTATTCCAGTCAAGTAGCTTCTCACCTTTGCCGTCATGTGTCACAAACATCAACACCACAGCTAGTAGTGCAACAGAAGCATCATTGGCTGCTGGCAAATTAAACCATGTGCTCCAACCACCAAAAGGCTCTTGTCGCGTAATCCAAGCCAATGCGGTGAGTGCAAAGATAATCAATACGCGTTTTTCAACTACTTGCCATTGACCGACGGCCGGCATGTTAAAGCCGCCTTTGTAAGTTAGTTTTCTCGTCAGCCACAGCCAAGTCGTCGGCACCATGCAGAGCACAATAGGCACCCCCCATTGCATCCATTCAGCGAAGCTGATGGTTTGGTTAAATTGTTCTTCATAGACTTGCATAAAGACCAAGTTAGGTGGCGTGCCAATTGGCGTGCCAACACCACCAATGCTAGCGGCAAATGCAATGCCTAGCATTAACGGTGTTGCGAGCGATGTGTCTTTGGATTGTTTCGTCAAGGCTAAAGCCACAGGTAAAAGCATTAATGTAGTGGCTGTGTTGGATATCCACATACTCAAGACCGCGGCCGTCGCCATAAAGCCTAATATCAATTGTTTACTACTTTTATTGCCAAATAAGTTGACCATAAATAATGCTAGGCGTAAGTGTGCACCGCTTTTCTCCATTGCCTTGGATAAAATAAACCCGCCCAGTAATAGCAAAATAAGCGGATTGCCATAAGCTTGGCCAACTGCCTCTTTAGTGAGTACGCCTGTGAGCTGAAAAATCCCTAGCGGCAGTAATGAGGTAACTGGAATCGGCACTGGCTCAAACACCCACCAAATCACACACCAACAAGTGACTGCGGCCGTGATGGCTAAAGCGGGCGTATAGCTGCCCACTGTTAGCAAGTAGGCGACTAAAGCTAATAATGGCCCTGCAAACAAAGTGAGATTTTTGGTGGAAAACATGGATTGTTTAATTGACTAACTTAAAAAGTAAAATAATTATCCCATTGTTGATCAAGCAAAGTCCTTGCTTGGTTGAGAGAGACTGCTTTATATTTATTAGATGTGGATGAAACAAGTCCAAGCTTCAACAATTTCTGCAAAGCATCATCGACTTCAAAATCCAGTGCATGTTGTAAAGAGGTTTGAAACCAGTCTTCAACTTGTTGATCGAGCTCTTCCGCGCTGAGCGGTTTATCTGCGATGAGTAGGAAATAATAGGCCAGCATGGCTTCTTTACATTCTTCTTCTTCGGCAGCGTCGATTAAGCGATGGAACACACCCATATTATTATCGAGGTTTTTGAAATATAAATTATCTGCCAGTGTTTTCATAAAGCGGATTTTACGGTTTTTGAAATTACTAAATTGTTTCCATAAAAAAGCACCCAATGTGCCGAAGCCAACGGCCAATGCTAGTAGATTAGCCTGGTTGAGCTCGACAGGTTCATTGCGCATGCCTAGCCAAAAAGCAATCAGCGCACCACTGAGCAATAGTGTTGTCCCGAGTTTTGTTGCCAGCATAATCGCACCGCCAACCGCAGCAGGCACAGCAATGATTACTTTGTCGATAGGTTTCATACGGACTTCTGTATTGGGGAACAGCATCTCTAAATCACAGCGGGGAATATTACGGAAATACTTAATGATGGTTGAGCCAGGTTTGAAATAGAGTTGTCCGCGTTCTTTTGCATCAAAATACGACTGCGGCCTGAATTTAACAATGACCACTACGCGATCATAATTAATAAATTCGACTTCCTTTTTACGCAAACCTAACATCGAAACTAATGTTTCTTGTCGCTTCGACTCCCCACGCCTAAAGAACAACACTTGCTCAAAATCATCAAAATCAACATTTAACTTGATTTGAAATAGTGACGATTCCGCCATCGAACGTTCAAGGTCTTCGCTCGTAATCTTTTCAAAATTAGCCTTATCTAATAAACCATTTAAGGCATCAAACAAGCAGCTTTCTTTTTCCGCAAGCTCGTCTTTATCTGTGGAAAACACAGTGTAGGTATCCGCATCAGGGTTCACTGGTGCATAGCATTCTTTCAGTGTTTCAAGCGATTGATGAAATTCAAAGTGATATACATGCATCAGCAAATCACCAATATCTTTTAGTTTTTTTCGATCTGATTTATTAAGCTTCTCTTCATCCAGCAGCAAACGAACAATATCGTTACGGCTATAGGGGATAAAGCGGGCTTTTTGAAGTTCGAGGCTCATGCACCATATGCTAGTGTAAGCAATGGGAAAAGTCTATCTTGTTTGGATGAGCAGTGCTTTTTAGATTAACTGCTCATCAAGCGTATCTCTGCCTTCGCCGCCAAAGCGTGTGGCAAAATATCCTATAATCAAGCCGATAATGGCACCTTCTGCCACAAACCAGAATGGTGAGTTTAATACGCCGTCATAACCAAACATTGCGATTAACATGGTTTGCATTGCATCGTAGGCGAAAAACGTTAATACAAAACTCATCCAGCCACCAATCAGTGGGTCACGAATCCACCAAGGCATCGTCAATCTTAAAACGGGGTGATAAGTCATTACCCCAAACACCCCGATAATAGCGCCTAGCGTGATATACCAGAATAAAATGCCGACTCTTAATAATAGACTGGCATCGGGCCAAAAATGCGGTAAGAAAATAAAACCAACTAGCCCAAAAGCGAAACCAACCGCTTTACCAATTGCGATACGGGTTACTAATGATGGATTTCCAAACATAAGCTTCTCCTTTGCAATCTAAGTCTATATGAATTCGACAACTTAGGTTGGAATTGATTCCTTTGGTCTAATGAAAGTGGTTAGTTCAAAAGGCGTTTCAGATAGCTCCCATCAAATACACTCTTTCACAGGAGACAAGCTGAGCCATGAATAAGACATAGGGCTGTTTTAGTGTTTGCCTAACTGCGAGAAAATGAAATCAAGCTAATGTCTATTTTATCAAACGTGTCTCTGGGTATACTGCGTGCCAACCAAACCAAAAAGACCGATGGTAGGGTAGGCGAGTAAGTTTTTTCCCAGTAGAAGAAATCAAAGACGCTTCATTTAACGCCCACTTATTCCCATCGCTATCGGTAACTGTACTGTCACGATCATAACTAACAAACTTAATCTCTTTAGGATCGTAAACTCTATTTGCACCCGTTTTATCTGTAAGCACTAAGATTTTTTGCTGACCAATTTGGGTGTTATACAAAGGGTTTCTAGTTAAGAACTTTGTATCAATAGCCAATTGTTCTTTAGGTGATGCAGTAAAACGTAAAGCCAAAATTTCTTGTTTGTTTTTCAACCGCGTATCATGGAATGGGGTATTAAACATTAGTCTGTCACTTGCGAAATATGCTTGATAGGCAACGCCTTCATCATAGTTCCGGCGATGGCCTGTTTCCAAAGATAATACAGTCGTTTTTGGATGACGTCGCCTCCATTCCCCCCATGTTGTCGTCACAACACTTAAATGTTCAAGTGCAATGCCTTTGCCAACCAGTGGCCCAACGACAGGTTCACCCTTAATCGTGTTCCATAAAGATTGTGTGGCTTTATCGTACATTAGCTTGTTTGATCGATATAAAAACCCACTAGTGCCCAACGTATATTTCACACCATTAAATGTCGTTTTATAAGGAATAATCGTGCCACATAAAGTGCAATAAACACCGGCAATATCAACACCGCCTACGGTATCAACAAACATCTCATGCCAGGCGAGAATACGCTTAGGATAAGCCCGTGCATCGCCATTAATCTCAATTCCAAAAATAATGTCATCATCATCAAGATACGTTGCTTGCTGCGCCGAAATCATCTCAGGGTTACGTAGCGGAGGAATGCCGTCTTGAGGTACACCGCCCCAACGAATTTCATCCAGACGGATGTGTGCTAGTGCTTGGCGGCCGCGAAAATACTGCTCAAATCGCGGGTCTATGTCTTTATAAAGATCGGCTTTAAAGTTTGCATAGTCGTCTGTGATGTTTTCAGGTTGATTCCAAAGCCATTGATACCATGCGTGGGTATCGCGACCAAAATTTTGCCCGGTCTTGGTTTGCAATACTTTAATAACGCTGTCAAAAACAAGCACGTTACGCGCATTAATGGCTGTTTCAATCGCCTGTGCTGCGTAAGCAGGAGACCAATTTGTTGTGATATTGGCAATAGAATCATCAACATTTTTTGAGCTAGAAGCGCGTAATAGTTTGTTAAATTCCTCACTATCCACTGCACTACTAGCAGTAACTGGATTGACAGCCACTTGGTCTTTCGCGTAAACAATTTCAGTTTTGGTAAACCATATGGCCACTGCCAACGTAATAGGGATTAATGCCAGGCAAATAACCTGCTTTATTTTAGTCATCAATTACACCTCTCATCATCTTAAGAACAGTAGCTACGAAGAAAGTTGCAAAAGTAAAATATCATTGTGACTGTAGGAGATAAAACGGGCTTTTTGTAGCTCGAGGCTTATTGAGCATGTGTTCCAATGAATCAATGTTTATGATTCTGCTATTGAATGGTAATGACTTACATTAAATCTTTTGGCTTTAGGAATACGCTTAGTTCAAAAGGCGTTTCAGAAATGTCCTGCCAAATACATTCTCTACTGGCGGTAAGCTGAGCATAGCCGCATGTCGGCATGTTGGTAATACTACTATTGCTAAGTTGATTGCAGAAAATGGTTAATGCTGGATTGTGGCCGATGATTGACACCTCATCTATTGACTCATCAAGTAACCTAAACCACTCATGCAGACGATGACTATCAAAGGTATACAACGCATTATCAACTTGCCATTGAAAATCAATTTCTAGCAAGTGCTCGCTAATCAGTTCTATGGTTGATTGTGCCCTAACTGCTGGACTGCAATATACGTGAACAAAAGCGTAGCCTGCATTTTGTAGTTGTGAAGCCATAAAAATAGCAGTGCGAACACCTCGCTCATTGATCGGCCTATCTATATCAGCATGGGTTTTATTTTCCCAGTCTGATTTTGCATGCCTGAGTAGATGTATCTTTTTCATGCTTTTATTCTACTCTTATCGCACCAAAGTTTGGTGAACCATGTTTAGTTTGTAAGAAATTGCTCAACAACTTGTATAAATGCTTGCGGTTGTTCTGCGTGTACCCAGTGGCTTGTGGATAAGCTTGCAACTTGGGCTTTTATAAAATAGGCTTTGATTTGTTCAATGTCATCATCCCGCACGTAATCACTACGTTCGCCATGAATAAACAAACATGGCTTGTCATAGGCTTTGTTATAAGGTCCTGACTCACACACCGCTTGTTGCATGGCAGGGTAGTTGGCTTTTAACGCAGCTAAGTTAATCCTCCATTCAAAATCGCCATCTGACTTCACTAGATTCATCAATAAAAATTGGCGAACCATTGCATTGTCAATCGTACTGCTTAATGCTTCATCCACCTCACTACGTGTTCGTATAGTTGATAGGTCTACTTCCATCATTGCGTTAATCAGGTGCGTGTGTTCATCGGGATAAACGCGCATTGCCATGTCGACAACAATCAACTTGCCTAAACGTTGTGGAAACTGCGTTGCAAATTGCATCGCCACTTTTCCACCAAGTGAATGGCCTAGTAAATGAACCGTGTCTACATTGAGTGAATCACACAACTCAACAAGGTCTTCTGCCATGTCTGTGTAAGTTTGGCTATCACTGTGTGGCGATCTGCCATGATTACGTAGGTCAACGCTAATGGTTTGGTAGCTTTGTGAAAAGTGTTTAGCTACTGTGCCCCAGTTATCGGCAGAGCCAAATAAACCGTGCAGCAGGATAAGTGGTTGGCCTTGACCAAGGCTTTGATAATGTAATTCCATAAGGGTTTTAATTCTATCCTGAACCCAATTATCTTATTTTGATGGGTCAGTTTGCTGTCAAATCTATGAAGTCTAATTCACCAGCCTTCATATCAGGCACCATCAAATAGCGCTCATCTTTAGTTAGCGCGATATCAGCTGCTGCTTGGTATTGTGGGCCTACGGTTGTAATTTCACCGTCTAGGCCTATAGCAAACACTTTGCCATTCTTCCAGTCACTCACATACATCACGCCGCTAGAGTGATGCACAAGCCCATCGCCGCCTCCAAAGCCTTCATCAAGGTCTAACACTTCACCGGTTTCAGTATTTAAGTTATATAAAACGCCTGACGTAAAATCAACAAACAATAATGACTTGCCAGTGTCATCAGCCAGTAAGCCATTAGGTGCCATCACTAATGGATTATCTGCGCCATCCACTAACTTAGTCACTTCACCGCTCGCGTTGATTTTGTAAATCACGCCGCCTTTGCCTGTGCCTAAAATATCACCACTATCAGACACATATAAATTGCCTTGCGGATCAGCCTCTAAATCGTTTAAAAATTGCGGCGTTTTTGGGAAAGCACTCGCTGGTACGAATGCTTCTACTTGTGAAGCATCTGCTAAGTTAACTCTACAAATATGGGTTTTATCTGCCACATATAGCCAATCACCAATAATGACTAAACCTTTAGGGTCATCAAAACCATCAGAAAAGACGCTGAGATGACCATTTTCAATCACACTAATTTGGCCATCGCCATCTTTGCCAAATTCATTAATTTCAGACACGTAAATCTTGCCATCGGTGGCTTGCACAACTGATTCAGGTGATTTTAATCCAGTGATTTTTGTTAATTCAACCGCTGCCGGCGTGGCTGATTCCGTTTCGGTTACTTCCTTGTCCGAACAGGCAATCAGGCTAGCAGAAATAACAGCACTTAATAATATGGTTTTAAATGAACGACTGGTCGATTGATTAAATAACATAGCTGCCTCAATGGAGTTAGTAATAGGGATTGTTGGGTTACTATTGCATACACACAACATAACATGACAATTCGGCCTCAGCCAAGTTTGTATTGTTGATTGATTTTACACCCTCGATTGTTTATTGTTGCAGCATTCACCAATCGCTTGGCTAACTGAGATTTTCACATGCCCTATACCTTACTACCCCAGTGGCCAAAAACGTATCCTGAAACACACGCACGTGGATCACTCAAGCTGCATAATGCAGATTTTCGTGTCATAGAACTGCCCTTGGCATTGCCGTCAGGTGAGGGCGAACATATTTGGTTACAGGTTAAAAAAGACGGCGCAAATACAGCCTATGTTGCGCAATGCCTTGCTGACTATGCAGGTGTCAAAGAAAACGATGTCGGCTATGCTGGCTTAAAAGACCGTTACGCCATTACGGAGCAGTGGTTTAGTATTTATTTTCCAAAAGGCGAAACACCTGATTTTTTAAAGTTAGCGCATGATGAATTCACCGTATTAGCACAAAGCCGCCATGTTAAAAAATTGCGCCGTGGTGATTTGTTGGGCAATCAGTTCGATATTATATTGCGGGATGTGGAAGGCGATAAAGAGAGTATTGAATCAAACTTAATGCAGATTCAACAGCATGGCATTCCTAACTATTTTGGCCCTCAGCGATTTGGGCGCGATGGTGGCAATGTTGAACAAGGGTTTTTGATGCTGACACGAGAAACACGTGTACGCCACCAAAAAAACAAAGGCATTTATTTGTCGGCAGTCCGTTCTTTTGTCTTTAATGAAATATTGGCAGAGCGTATTAATAATGGCCTATGGGGCAAACCACTCGAGGGCGATATGCTAGACGAGCAAGGTATGGCTACCGGTGCGCTATGGGGCCGTGGGCGCATCACTACCACAGCCGCAGCTGCTGATTTAGAAAACACTATTGCTAAACAGCATGCTGATTTATGTGAAGGCATGGAGCATGCAGGCCTAACGCAAGAGCGTCGGGCGTTGGCAGCCATCCCAAAGAACATGACATGGCAATGGCTAGATGAGACGACATTACAGCTCGCCTTTTCATTGTCAGCTGGTTACTACGCCACTTCAGTCATGCGAGAAATATTAGATGCTCAAGAACCAGATAGATTCTCACAACCGACGTTAAGTATGTGATAGCGTACTGTTAATTGAGCAGCCTTAAACAACATGATGCAAAAAATACTTCAATATACTCGACCTTATAAGTCTCCAGAAGACTTTGCTGCTAGTCAGTGGCGCAACCGCTATCAGGAGTGGGATAAGCGTTCTCGACAAGTACACATTTCTGTCATTAGCTTATTAACTGTGGCTTTGTACGTTATCTTTTCCTTGCTCGATAGGACGTCATGGGCATTTGAAGTCGAACCATTAATGCTCAAGTTGCATTTGCTGATCATTGTGCCAATGATGCTAATGATTAGTTTTTTCGCATTTAAAAAGCGCTTCTACAATGTGGTGATGTTTGCCTTGGCATTGTCGCCCATTGTCGCCATAACCATCCACACTTATCTTGTCAGTCAACTTTTTGCCAGCCAACTATCAAACCCTACCCCCTACCTTAATGAAGGTTACTTGATGGTGATTTGGATATTCATTGTTTCTGGTATGGCCTTCAATTATGCCGTGGTGAGCGCGGTTGCCACATCTGCTATTTTGGTTATCACTTCTTATTTCTATATGAGCGAGCGCGGCTTATATGTCATGCATGTGTTTTGGATATTTTGTAGCTTTTCTTTTGGTTTTGTTGGCGGCTTGATTTTTGATAGAGCAAGGAAATCTCTTTTTAAGAATATGCAAGAATTGCAACGTTTGGCCATTACAGATCCATTAACAGGGTTGTTTAACCGTAATCAGTTGACACAAGTGATTGCTGAAGAAATTGGGCGTAGTGATCGATACGATAGAACCTTTGGTGTTCTGGTGATTGATATTGACCACTTTAAGAATATCAATGATACGTTTGGCCATGATGTTGGCGATGCAGTTTTGCAGCAAACTGCAGATGTATTATCTGCAGCTCCTTCGTCAAAATGACACGCTAATCCGATGGGGTGGTGAGGAATTTGTTGTCGTTGCACTTGAGGTTAGTGAACAAAGCCTTGTCACTTTGTGCGAAAAACTAAGAACACAAATTGAACATGAAGTTTATGGTAATGCAAAAGAAATCACTGTGAGTATAGGTGCAACACTATTTAGAAAAGATGATACGCAGAGCACGTTGATTTCACGAGCCGATCAGGCGCTTTATACGGCGAAAGAAAAAGGGCGCAATATGAGTATCTTTGTCCAATAAGGTTAAAGGCTAAAACCAGATGTTGGCCAGTTTGCCACGCCCAATTCTTTTAAAACTGCTTCACTAGGGTTGCTAGTGACTGTAATTTCTTTCATATTTATTCCTAATAGTTAATTTGATGCTTAAAACAAAACCCGCCGAAGCGGGTTTGTTTTTTTAACCGCTAGCTAGAACCTTATTCAATCCCCAACAACTCAACTTCAAATACCAGTGTCGCATCTGGACCAATTGATTGGCCACTACCGTTTGCGCCATAAGCCAAATCTGATGGAATGGCTAACTCAAACTTATCGCCGACATGCATTAACTGCAGTGCTTCAACCCAACCAGGAATTACACCTGTTACAGGGAAAGTCGCTGGTTCACCACGGTCATAAGAGCTATCAAATACTGTTCCATCAATCAGTGTGCCTTTGTAATGCACTTTTACCGTATCAGTTGATTTTGGTTTTTCACCATCGCCAGATTCAAGTGCTTTATATTGTAGGCCACTATCTGTGGTTGTTACGTCTTCTTCTACACTGTTTTCAGCTAGGTAAGCAACACCTTCAGCTTGGTTTTTTTCAGATATTCCAGCGTTAGCAGCCGTTTGTTTTTCTTGGCTGATTTTTTGTATTTCTTCAACCGTGTTTTTTTTGTCATCTTCAGATAAGCGTGATTCATTGCCCGCAAATACATCTTTAACCGCTAGTGTTAATGCATCTGTATCTAATTCAATGCCATCATTTTTAAGTTGAGTGGCCATGTTTTCGCCAACAATATAACTTAAGCGTTGGTTTAAGGTTTTTAATTCGTTTGCCATTGTTCTATTTTCTTTCGTTGTTTATGTGTTTGAAATGCTGTTCATTCACGGTTGTTCATTCACTGTTGAGTAAACAGCATTGCGTTTTATTTCAACATTGATTTAATGCGATTAGACATAATCTTCAAACCACAAAAAAAGCATTTAGCAAAATTGCCATCGCTGTGTTTGAATTGCTTTTTAAGTGGTTTTTTGACTTCCCAAGTGCCTTTATAGCCATTGGGGAATACGACTAAATCACCCGCTTTGAATGTCGTTGAAGCACCACCATCTGCAGGTGTGATTTCACATTCGCCCTCTAAGATTAATGCGTTTTCAGTTGTCACGAACGCCCATGGGAATGTAGAGACTTCTTTCTCCCATGTTGGCCAGTGTTCTGTGCCTATTGCTTTTAATTCAGCTTCAGTTGGCTGTGTGACGGTAATTGCTTTCATGTTGTTTCCTAATGATTAGTGTTTGATTTTTTTGAAGGGGGATTATACGCGAATTGTTCGTTTAATTAGAGGAGATTGTTTTTTGTAATAGAATGGTCATGAGTTTATACGAAAGCTAAAAATCATGAATGAAGAAGTAGCCGTAGAAGGTGGTCAGGTTGATTGGTTATCGAGTCAGTTTTTACTGGGAGATGTAGGCGCACCATTTATTATTGGGCTTGCGGTAGGCTATTTTGCTAAGAAAGCACTTAAAATGGCTTTATTTATTGGCGGTGCAGCCATTGTTGCCATGTTTGTTTTTGAATATTACGGCATTACTGACATTAGTGATGAAAGTTTAAAGAATGCAGCCGATGTTGCT
>JBJPGD010000035.1:0-3250 GCA_048595445.1 Methylophilaceae bacterium | reverse complement strand
TATTCGAAGCAGAAAAAAGCCGTACGATATTTGAGGCTTTTTTAGACGCTGTTGATAAGTTCGGCCGTAAAACTAAAATTATTGAAGACATGAATGAGGTGGAAGAAACCTACCAGGATTTATTGAAAAAAAGCTTGGCATTAGGACGCATTGCTTGCAAGGTAAGCAAGCCTAATGAAGTCATTGGTGTATTAATGCCTAATGTCACCAATACCCTCGGTCTAATATTAGGGATGTTTGCTTTTAATAGGATACCTGCCCTACTAAACTACACCTCGGGCACAGCAGGCATGCAAAATGCTTGTATTGCCGCCAATGTAAGAACGATCATTACTTCACATAAGTTTATAGAAGCTGCCAAGCTTGAAGATGTTGTAGCAGACTTTAAAAACGTTAATCTTATCTACTTGGAAGACATGCGTAAAAAATTTAGTATCTGGGATAAGTTATGGCTAATTACTTACGCCCTACCTATGCCGCGCATGGCAATGAAATCAACCAAGCCACAAGAAAAAGCGATTGTTTTATTCACCTCGGGCTCCGAAGGAAAACCAAAAGGAGTCGTCCATTCTCATAAAAGCATTTTAGCTAATATCGCGCAAATCATGGCGATGTTTGATATAAACCCAACTGACAAATTTATGATGGTATTGCCGACGTTTCATGCTTTTGGGTTTACTGGCTCGCTACTGCCGATATTTAACGGCATTAAGATTGTTTTGTTTCCATCACCGCTACAATATAAAGTAATACCAGAAGTCATTTATGATCGTGGTTGTACCGTACTGTTAGCAACCAGCACTTTCTTAGCGAATTATGCCAAATTTGCTCACCCCTATGACTTTTACAAATTAAGAATTGTGCTGGCAGGTGCGGAAAAGCTCAATAATGAAGTACGTAAAACTTACTCAGAAAAATTTGGCATTAGAATATTAGAAGCGTACGGAACTACAGAATGTGCGCCCGGACTAGCGGCCAACACACTCATGGCAAACCTCAATGGTAGTGTTGGAAAAATTTTCCCAGGTATGCAATTGAAGGTAGAACCTGTGCCTGGCATCGAACAGGGGGGGCTATTATTTGTTAAAGGTGACAACGTAATGATGGGTTACTACTTATTTGACAACCCTGCCGTCCTCAGCCCGCCAGAAAATGGTTGGTATGACACTGGCGATATTGTGGAAGTCGATAAAGAGGGTTTTATTCATATTAAGGGCCGGGTGAAACGTTTTGCAAAAATAGCCGGTGAAATGGTCTCACTAGAAGTGGTTGAGAAAATTGCTAATACTGCAGTACCAGATCAGCAACACGCGGCTAGCACTCAAGAAGACCAGCAGCGTGGTGAAAACATTGTTTTATTTACGACTGACGCAGGATTAAAACGTGACGACTTAAAGGTCGTGGCAAAAAGCCTTGGTAGTCCAGAAATTGCTATCGCAAGAAAAATTATTGTTGTCGAGGATATTCCCGTTTTAGGCACAGGCAAAACTGATTACGTCACACTTAAAAAGATGGCAGAAACGGCATAATGAACCGTAGAAAGTTTTTACTGAGTGCAAGCGCACTAACGCTTAGTGGTATCGCTTATGCTGGATTTAGACATTGGCCAGATGCCGGCATTATAAATCCTTGCTTATCTGGATTGCCAAATGGATTACAAAATCATCCGTTGATGCATCAGATATGGGATGGCATAGATCCTAGCCAGGTTTGGGATAGTCATGTGCATATGGTCGGCACTGGCGATAGTGATAGTGGCATATGGGTTAACCCTAGCATGGATAGTTGGGCTCACCCAACGCTAAAAATACAGAAAAAGTTCTACGAAAATGGCGCCTGTGCCAACTCAACAAACACCGACCAAAGTTCTGTTGACCGCTTAGTCAGTTTGTCCTCAGAAATGCCAGCAGGCTATAAGAGCATGTTGTTTGCTTTTGATTGGTTTCACAATGAGGATGGTAAACCCAATAAAGAAAACTCTATTTTTTATATTCCGAATGCCCACACAGCTAAGGTTGCCAGTAAGCACGCACAACACTTTGAGTGGGCTGCCTCTATACACCCTTATCGGCCTGATGCTATTGACGCACTGGAACAAGCCAAAGCAGAAGGTGCACGCGCCATTAAGTGGTTACCGCCTGGCATGGGTATTGACCCTGCCTCACCCAAGTGTGATGCTTTTTATCAAAGAGCTGCTGATCTTAATATGCCAATCATCACACATACGGGAAGAGAAAGTGCTGTGCAAGGCGGCAACCAAAATCATGGTAACCCACTAAGGTTGAGGCGGGCGCTAGACCATGGCGTACGCGTCGTACTTGCACATTGTGCCAGCGCTGGAGATGACGAAGATTTAGACAATGGCAATAAACGCATTAAAAGCCTAGACCTCTTTGCACGGCTGATGGATACACCTGATTATCGTACGTTAGCATATGGTGAAATCTCTGCCATTACGCTCATCAATCATTCTTGGGCGATAAAAACGATTCTAGAGCGCACTGATTGGCATGACCGTTTAGTCAACGGCTCCGATTACCCACTACCCGCCATCATGCCTCTTATTAACACGAGGCAGCTACATCAGATGGGTTTGCTGGATAGTGAGTACTTACCTTTTCTACAAGACCTAAAAATAGTTAACCCACTCATGTTTGATTTCGCAGTGAAAAGACTGGTTAACCTTAATAATGTCACTTTTGATAAACGCGTTTTTGAAACACGCCGTATTTTCGATTACTAAAAACAAATAATGATCAAAATTTTGGACATAGAAATTTAGTAAGTTGATGCTTACACTCAATACTTTATTAAAAATATTCATCGCATTCAGTTTGGCGTATTTAATTTTTTGCATCGCAATTTACGCGATGCAAAAACGCATGCTATTCCCATCTTATGCGGCCAAAGCGATCCCTATAGATTGGCAGCCGAAAGGCAAAAATAGCCAACAAGCGATGATTAGCGGAAGTTGCGGCAAGCTGCACGTCGCTATTTGGCGCACGCCAAAGGCAAAAGGTACAATCATGATGTTCCACGGGAACGCAGAAAGCCTAGCCAGCATTGATGACTACGCATATGCATTTCATGAATTAGGTTACGACTTAATGGCTTGGGACTATCCTGGCTATGGTAAATCCACCGATTGTTGGTTTAGCCAAGATACGTTATTGACGGATGCTGAAACAGCTTACCAATGGTTAGCGGCAAAAGAAAAACCAGAAAATATTCACCTATTTGGTTATTCTGT
>JBJPGD010000034.1:0-3541 GCA_048595445.1 Methylophilaceae bacterium | reverse complement strand
GTTGATTTCCAGTTAAAACCTGACCCATGCACCAACAGTACTTTTTCTTCTTCTAGTAAATCTAAAACAAATTTTTCGTCATTTTCAATCGGATAAATATCAGGGTCTAATTTAGGAAATAGATAGAGTGCTGCTTGCGGTTTCACACAGGTTACACCAGGAATAGCCGTCAACATTTCATAAGCTAAATCACGCTGCTTACATAGGCGTCCACTCGGTGCGACTAAGTCATCAACACTCTGATAACCACCTAATGCTGTTTGTATTGCCAGCTGGCCAGGCACATTACTACATAGGCGCATTGACGCTAGCATTTTCAAGCCTTCTATGTAATCTGATGCATGTTCTTTGTCACCAGAAACAACCAACCAACCTGCTCGATAGCCACAGGCGCGATGGTTTTTTGATAAGCCATTGAATGTCACAAATAACACATCCTCAGCGAGTGCTGCCATTGATTGATGCTGCATATCATCATAAAGCACCTGGTCGTATATTTCGTCAGCAAAAATGACCAGATGATGACACCGTGCAATATCAATAATGCCTTCCAGCGTTTCTTTAGGGTAAATTGCGCCAGTTGGGTTGTTTGGGTTAATCACAACAATCGCCCGCGTATTCGCATTGACCTTAGATTCGATGTCTTCTAAAGAAGGGAGCCAGCCATTATCTTCATCACAAATATAATGCTTAGGCTCACCACCAGCCAATGTAGCAGAGGCTGTCCATAATGGGTAATCTGGCGCGGGCACTAGCACTTCATCGCCATTATTGAGCAAGGCATTCATGGCCATTACAATCAGCTCAGAAACACCATTGCCAATCATAATATCATCCACCGTCACGCCCTTAATACGCTTACGTTGCGTGTAATGCATAATCGCTTTACGTGGTTCGAATAATCCCTGGCTATCTGTATAGCCAGATGATTTTGAAATATTGTGCATCACGTCTTCCTGAATCTCTTCCGGCACTTCAAAACCAAACACCGCTGGATTACCAATATTCAACTTAATAATGCGCTTCCCACCTTCTTCCATTTCTTGCGCACGTTTTAACACAGGTCCACGAATGTCGTAACAGACCTTACCCAGCTTATCCGACTTCATTAACTTTTCTTTGGTAGATTTTTTCATATTGATGACAATGCTACTGGCGGTTAATTAAAACCACCTTTATTTAAAAGGTGTTAGTTTACCTTGTCAGCACCTATGCAAGCAATGAAACTCTGCTATCTAATTACGGTATTGACTGATTAAAGAGCTGATTAGAGAAAAATGAAACGAATCATTTAATTTAGTTAAAATAAACACTATGAAATTGCATTTAACACAAGCAGAGAACAACAATCTTATTACTGGTTATGGTGACGGGTATATAGAGGTAAACAAACAGCGTTATACGCATCAAATAGTCGTCATGGCTGAAACACTGGTGCTAGATTGGTCTGCAAATGACTTTGAAAGCTTATCTGAAGCACATTTTACTGACTTGATTACCTTAAACCCTGAAGTAGTGTTGCTTGGAACAGGAAACGCGCATCGTTTTGTCCATCCAAAATTAACAGTGGCACTGTCAGAAAAAAACATTGCGATAGAGTGTATGACTACAGATGCTGCTTGTAGAACTTATAATATACTGATGAGTGAAGGGCGGAAAGTCGCTGCTGCGTTACTCTTATAAAAATCAATAAGCGTCACAACCCTTGTATGATGTCGCTTTAAGAAATGCTGGACCAACCATGTCATATAAAACCCATGTTATATAAAAATAGAAATCGTATTGCTCGCATGCCTTTTTGGCAATCATTCAGCACGCATACTATTTTTATCATTTGTGCAGTATCTGGCGTACTTTACTTATTAGCGAGTGAGTTCCAGTTAGCACTGTTGCCTATTGAAAAGTATAATTTACTCATTACGCACGGCTTCTCAGCCTACTTTTTCGCGTTGCTATTTGGTGCAGTGATACCTATGCACATTAAAGCAGGTTGGAATAATAAACGAAACAAGACCTCTGGCAGCATCATGGTGATCACAATGAGCTTGCTTACAATTTCCGGGGTCGTCTTATACTACGGAGCGGATACACGCGAGGCTGCACTATGGGTGCATTGGGTAATCGGCTGTGGCTTAGTGCTGTTATTCCCGTTTCACTTCATCGCTGGGCGGCGTGCAAATTACCTTGCCATGAAACGAGAAAAAAACAACCCGAAAACAGACTAACTGTTACTGAGGCGTAAGAGTAAGCTGTAGGCCTTTATCGGTAACCACCATATCTTTAGGGCTGTATTGCGTACCACCTACTTTTAAGTCCTCTGGGTTCACAGTGTAAAGCGTTAAACCATTTAGCATTTCGCCACCAACAGTTTTTGCCAAAGCACTCAACAAGTCGTTAAACTTACCGTCACCTCCATCAAGATTGAAGTTTTCAACTTTAGGTTCATCTAGCACAACAGAATTTGTTGCAGCATCAAACCGCAACTTGCCTGAAATACCTAACTTCCCCGCCAAACTTTCTTCAAAAATCTGACTAGATAATTTCGTATCCATCGTGGTTGTCATACGCCCTGTCGTTTCATCAAAAGTCACAAGAGAGTTGGACAAGTTAACATCAAATATTTTTAGTAGCTGAATAGGTACAGCTAACTTTTCATTTAACTTCTCTGCAATTTGATCACCAGTGACATTAACCGTACGATCACCCATCATCGTTGCACAACCTACCAAAATAAAAAGAATACAAACGGTTATTAGTTTATTCATATCACCTACTTTATATTATTGATATGCTACTAACGCGCTTATAGGGTTTTGGTTGATAAGGTCAATGTGGCATTGGTGCCACCGAAGCCAAAACTGTTCGACATTGCAGTTTCAATTTTCACGTTGTCGATACGTTTAGTGGCAATCGGCAAGCCTGCAGCTGCCTCATCCAGTGTTTCTACATTTGCGGAGGCTGCGATGAAGTCATTTTCCATCATAATCAACGTATAAATAGCTTCATTAACACCCGCCGCACCTAAAGCATGACCACTTAATGACTTAGTTGAAGCAATCGCAGGAACTTCACCGTATTGACCACTACCAAATACTTTACCAATCGCCTCGATCTCTTTTGCATCGCCCACTGGCGTGCTTGTGCCATGCGTATTGATGTAATCCACGCGGTCAATACCTTCTAACGCCAGATTCATACAACGCTCCGCACCCTCGCCGCTTGGTGCGACCATGTCGTAGCCGTCAGAAGTTGCGCCGTAGCCGACTACTTCCGCATAGATTTTTGCGCCACGTGCTTTAGCATGCTCGTATTCTTCTAGCACGACAATACCGCCGCCGCCAGAAATGACAAAGCCGTCACGGTCAGCATCATAGGTACGTGATGCTTTATCGGGTGTCTCATTGTATTTACTACTCAATGCACCCATTGCATCAAATAAATAACTCATGGTCCAATGCTCTTCTTCACCACCGCCAGCAAAAATCATGTCTTGCTTACCCAATTGGATTTGCTCAACACCAGCACCAATACAATGCGCACT
>JBJPGD010000033.1:0-4119 GCA_048595445.1 Methylophilaceae bacterium | reverse complement strand
TTCATGCACGTTTCGTTCGAAGAAGCTCAACAAATTATCGATAGCGCAGTTAAAAAATCAGAAAAATTAAACCTTAAAATGTGTATCGTAGTATTAGACTCTGGTGGCAACATCAAAGCATTTGCACGTATGGATGATGCTTGGATTGGCAGTAGCGATATTGCGATTAAAAAAGCTAAAACATCTTGTTTCTTTTCCATGTCATCAGGTGAAATCGGAAAACTTTCTGTGCCAGGCCAGCCACTTTACGGCATTGAGCACTCAAATGACGGCTTAATCACTTTCCCAGGTGGCGTACCGATTATCGATAAAGATGGCAACTTGCTTGGCGCTGTTGGCGTCAGTGGCGATACCGTTGAAAACGATCATCTTGTTGCTACCGCTGGTGCAACACTTTGTGGTAAATGCGATATGCCAGGGCATGCTTGGAGAGAGTAATTTAATTGAGGCTACTAATAAAAAGTTAGCTTATGCTGGCTTTTTATTTGCGCAATAAATTCGAGAAGAATGTAAAAAAGTATTATTCTGCACTTAATCATTAAGTGCAGTAGTTGTATTATTATAAATTAGTTGTAAACTTAGCATGGTAGGCCATAAAAAATAAGGGGAAATCAAATGGACTTTTCAACGTTCTACAACAGTATACAAGGACAGCTAGGGCATCATTTGCCAGGTATTGTTGGCGCACTGGCTGTGCTAATAGGTGGTTGGATTATTGCAGTGATCGTGCGAGCTGGTTTAAACCGTTTTTTAAACATGGTTGGCATTAATAAAAGAATCTCCGAAAGCACTGGGCAAGAGGTTGATTTAGCATCTGGCATTTCATTCGGTGCCTTCGTGTTAATTCTGTTGATCACCATGATAGGCGTCTTCAGTAGCCTGAACTTACAAGCGGTATCCGAACCATTTAATGTCATGGTGTCGCAGATATTTGAATACCTACCGAATATATTTGCTGGACTTATTTTACTCGGCATTGCGTGGGGTATTGCTACCCTAGTAAGAGTGATGGCAACAAAAGCGCTAGCAACAACTAAGCTGGATGAAAGACTTAGCGCAGACGCCCATATGCAGCCAATGAGTAACAACGTCGGTAATATGTTGTTCTGGATTATTATCCTGATGTTTTTACCTGCTTTGCTCTCTGCCTTTGAACTGAATGGTTTATTAGCGCCGGTCCAAGGCATGGTCGATAAATTCTTAGCGATGGTGCCTAATATCTTTGCTGGTGGCGTCATTGCACTAGTTGGTTGGATTGTTGCTAAAATTTTAAGTGGCTTAGTTACTAATATCTTGGCCACTAGCGGCATTGACAACGTGACTAAAAAGGCAGGTATCAAGGACACCAGTGGCATTAAGCTATCTAACGTAGTGGGTATGGTGGTGTTTATCTTTGTATTTATTCCTACATTAATAGCCGCTTTAGATGCTTTACAAATGGAGTCTATTTCTAGACCTGCTAGCGATATGCTAGGCATCATGTTTGCGGCAATACCAAACATTTTGGCGGCAGCCGTTATCTTAACGATTACTTATTATGTTGCTAAATTTGTGGCTTCTTTAGTCGTTAACTTGCTATCAGGTATCGGCTTTAATAGCGTACCCGCCAAACTTGGTTTTGCGGATACCTTTACTAAAAAATCAACCGTTTCTGATTTGGTAGGCAAAGTGATTGTATTCTTTGCATTATTGTTTGCTACAGTCGAAGCCGCAAACCGTTTAGGCTTCTCACAAGTGAGCGATATTATTGGTATGTTTATCCAATTCGGCGGTGATATATTGCTTGGTTCAGTGATTTTGTTGATTGGCTTCTGGTTGGCAAACATGGCTTATAACGCGATTGACCGCGCCAGCGGCAAAAAATCAAAAGGTTTAGCAAACATTGCTCGATTAGCGATTATTGGCTTAGTGGTTGCGATGGGCTTACGTGCGATGGGCATTGCTGATGACATTGTTAACATGGCATTTGGTTTAACCTTAGGTTCTGTTGCAGTAGCCGTAGCTTTAGCCTTTGGCTTAGGTGGGCGAGAAGCTGCAGGCAAACAATTAGAATATTGGTTTAGCAAAATGCGTGACGGTAAATAAACCTCATAAGTAATTTAAAAAGCCGTAGCAATCTGCTGCGGCTTTTTTGTTTTTAATCAAAATGTAAACTTAATAGTTAGATGGCCTTACTCTGTTAAAATACACTTCAAATTAGGAACCCATTTTGACCACAATTAAACTCAACAAAAAGTCTTCAGAAACCACCAATAAAACCAGAGGTCCAGTACGTCGTGCAGACCCTGCTAAGCGTGATCGCTCTAAGGCGCCAACACCAAGAGTCAAGCCTGAAAGTGCCAACGAGAGCACACGCCAACGTAACCATCGGCACGATGGCAGTTTGCGTGAAGCACCTAGTGCGAACTCAACATCAACAACAGAACAACCCATTTTAAGAAGCGAATTTAAAGACCGGTCGTTTGTCGAAGATAGGCCAGCACATGACAATGGTGTAGGTCGGCCTACTGAGGGCAAGCGCACTGACAACAACGGGCCCGACAATCGCAGCAAAACTAATGAAGGTGCTGATAAAGGTAGGGTGCAAGCAGAAACAACGCGCAACTATGCTGACCGCGAAGGCTCGTACCGCAACCCACCACGCCGTGGTGGTAAAGCCCGTGATGGCTTTGTAGCGAGTGAGTTTGATAACACCCGTGCGACTAAAACAGCGCAACACAATAAAGCAGCTGCAAACCTTGGTAAGCAACAAGATAGCGACATGCCAAGGCTTTCAAAGCGCATGGCAGATCTTGGCTTATGCTCAAGACGCGAAGCCGACGAGTGGATTGTCAATGGCTGGGTAAAAGTTGATGACGAGATTATTGATGTATTAGGTACGCGAGTGAGTCCTGATGCGGACATTATTGTCAGCGGCTACGCTATGGAACACCAGTCAGAAAGTGTCACTATATTACTGCATAAACCGATAGGCCATGTTAGTGGCCAGGCAGAAGATGGCTATCAACCAGCGATTGTTTTGGTGCACCCAGATAATGAATGGCTAGACGATCCAGATCTAAACGAACAGAATGAAAAAGAGTTTCAACGTGGCTTTTTAAAAGGCCTTGCACCTGCCGGTCGTTTAGATATTGATTCCACAGGTTTGCTAGTGCTTACACAGGATGGCCGCATTGCTCGCCACCTAATAGGACAAGACACTAGTGTAGAAAAAGAATACCTAGTCCGTGTAGAGGGCGAACTGAGCGATAAAGATTTAGAACGCTTAAACCATGGCTTAAGTTTAGATGGCGAACAACTCAAACCAGCTAAAGTGAGCTGGCAGAATGAAGACCAATTGCGCTTTGTTTTGCGCGAAGGTAAAAAGCGTCAAATTAGACGCATGTGTGAAATGGTCGGCTTACATGTAGTCGGGTTAAAGCGCGTACGCATCGGAAGTGTAAATTTAGGTAAATTACCCCTAGGTATGTGGCGCTATTTACGCGATAACGAACGTTTTTAAGTTATCCTATAGCTACATAAAAATTATTTAATAATATGGAGAATTGAATGGGTTTATTTGACAGTATTGCTGGTGCAGTTTTAGGGCAAGTCATGGGTGACAAGGCAGGCATGGCGAAAATTGCAATGGAATTGTTTAATCAAAATGGTGGCATTGGCGGCCTTTTAGGTAAACTACAAGAAGGTGGTCTAGCTGATGCGGCGGCATCTTGGGTAGGTAAAGGCGATAACTTGCCAATCTCTGCTGGCCAAATCACCAGCGCATTAGGGACTGGCACTATTGCTGATATGGCATCTAAATTTGGCATCAGCCCAGAAATTTTAAGCAGCCAACTTGCAGAGCATTTACCTAACGTAGTGAATGAAGCGACACCAGAAGGTGCAGTAGACGACAAGTCTGATGACTTGCTCGGTAACGTATTAGGTATGTTGTTGAAATAAGACTCGACGCACTGTAAATTACGACAACAATGAAAGGCGCCTATATAATGACGATTGGCGCCTTTTGTTTTTTCACATCAACAAAATAATCATATTAAGAGTCGTTTAACAGAACATTATGGACATCATTTTAATTCTCAAAACCATCATCATGGGCATCGTAGAAGGTGCGACTGA
>JBJPGD010000032.1:0-31886 GCA_048595445.1 Methylophilaceae bacterium | reverse complement strand
AATCAGGTAAAGAACTTTGGAAATTCCAAGTTGGTTCTGGCGTGATTGGTAATGCATTTACATATGGTCATAAAGGTAAACAACACGTTGGCGTGCTATCAGGTATTGGTGGCTGGGCTGGCGTTGCGATGAACCTTGGTTTGACTACTCCAACAGACGCTCTTGGCGCTGCTGGTGGTTATGCTGAACTAGTTAAATACAACGCGGCTCCTGGCGGCGGTGCATTAACAGTATTTAGCCTATAATTTAGTTTTAACTAAATTTGCTAAATTAGTTTAGTAATGCAACTAGAACACCTCGCTTCGGCGGGGTGTTTTTATATCTACTATTAGCTTTATTGAGAGTGATGCAATAAAGAATATACAGAACGGTATACATTGGTGGGTTAATTGGTTAAAATTTCACTAATGGTTTTCATGGTTTTAACTAAACAAAGAACTTTAGTAGTTGGTTATACTCTATGCTAAGCAAAGAACGATAAAGAGTTCACGAAATTAAAAGGAAACAAATAATGTTAGATCAAGTAAAGAAGTTAGGGTTGGTAGCATGCCTTACGTTAGTAGCTAACTTAGGTCACGCCGCTGCAATAGACGAAATCCCACCTTTAAACCCAGATGAAGGGCGCCCGGGAGAGCAAGCAAGAGTGCCATCCTTGGATGAGTTCGTCGTCTGTACAGACCCAGACAACATGCCTTTCTCAAACAATAAGCAAGAAGGTTTCGAGGACAAAATTGCTGCAGTGCTAGCAGAAGACTTGGATGTACCTTTAAAATTCATGTATGCATTTAATCGTTTTGGGTTCTTAAGAAACACCATTAAGGCTAGACGTTGTGATGTGTTGATGGGCGTGCCACCAGATTATGACCCGGTGATGACTTCTAAGCCATACTACCGTACAGGCCATGTGTTTGTATGGCGACAAGAGAGTGGCTACGATATTACAGGTTGGGATTCTCCAGACCTCAAAAAAGGCTTAGTAGGGACAACAGATAAATCACCAACGACTGTGCCGTTAAACGATTATGGCATTATTGGCAATGCCAAGCCATACCGTATTCAGCGTAATTTAAATAAGAAATCAAGCTTGATGATTGATGATTTAGAAAAAGGCGTGATTGATGTTGCTGTTGCATGGGGGCCGATTGGTGGCTACTTTGCTAAACAATCTAAAGTGCCGCTGGTCGTTAGGCTGGCGCCAGAATATGAAAAAATAAATGCAAGAGGTAAAACCTATTGGAATATGTCTATCGGTGTCCGTCATGGTGAGAAAAAGCGCATGAAGATGATTCAAGGCGCCTTAGATCGTAGTAAAGATAAAATCCAGAAAATATTGGACGATTATGGTGTGTTAACTGTACCAGTGGTAGAGGGCGATAGCATAATGAAAACATTTAAAGATAATAAAAGAATTTTAAGAGAACAAGCGAAATAAGGTGATGACTAACTGTTGAAATTTTAGTAAAATAATATACTTATTTGAGTCAAGCAAAATCAAAAGTTCTGTCAACCAAATAACTAATTATTCGTTAAATGAGTGTGCGTGGGCTTTCATACTACCTTTAGTATAAAGACTAGCGACGCTCATTTTATTTTGTAGAAAACGGGAGATAACATGTTAGGAAAAGCATTAAAATCAACTTTGTTTGTTAGCTTGTTGACATTTGCAGGAATGGCAATTTCATTTCAAGCAAATGCAGCATGTGAATTTATTTCAACTAAGGATGGAAGTCCGCTAGTCATTAAAGCAAGTGATAAAGACTCAGCAGAAGCTAAAGAGTTTTTAGAAACTTGTAAGAATCCATACAATAAGATATTTGCCGCTGATGCAAAAGCTGCTAAAAAACTGGGTAGAAGAGTCTATACCTACAATGGCTGTTCTGGCTGTCACGGTGGTAAGCTAGAAGGCATTATGGCTCCAAGTCTTAGAAAAGATGGTGGTCAAGGTGCTTTTGATTCAAAATGGGCTTATGGAAAAAATGCAACTGACAAAGGTATGTTTGAAACAATTTCTGGTGGCTCAGCTGGGCAAGCAGGCGGCGTAATGGCTGCATGGCATATTTCTGTTCCTGATCATATTAGTGATGGTTTAAGTACTGATGAAATTTTACAAGCAATGGCTTATATCCGTACTCAATATCACGGTGACGGCGAGAAGCTTTGGGAGAAATAACCCCTAGGCTTTAGCAACAAGACCAAAAATGGCTACACATCATGTGTGGCCGTTTTTTTTGATAATTAAGAAATAAAAGGTAAAATACTAATTGAAAGTAACAGTTTTACCTAGGCGCAAGCATTGCGCATTTTTTGTACAATTAGGAGTATTAATCAATGAATCCAATAAAAATATGTGTCTTGCTAATGACCTCGGTAATGGCTTTATCTGCCTGTGGTGAACAATCAACTGAAGGTGCAGCGGAGACGAATAAAGCAGTTGCTTCAACTGCTGCCGGCGGTGATGGGTGTAGCTTTGTTTCAACTAAAGATGGAAGTGCACTCATTATTAAAGCAAGCGCCACAGATACGCCAGAAGCAAAAGAATTTTTAGCGACTTGTAAAAACCCATATACGAAAGTGTTTGCTAATGACGCAGAGGCTGCTAAAAAATTAGGTAGACGTGTATTTACATACAACGGTTGCTCTGGCTGTCACGGTGGTAAATTAGAAGGCATTATGGCACCTAGTCTTAGAAAAGATGGTGGTCAAGGCTCTCATGATACGCAGTGGGCATACAAAAAGAATGCGACAGACAAAGGCATGTTTGAAAGTATTGCTGGCGGTACAAAAGGTGTTGCAGGTGGTGTAATGCAACCATGGCACAAACAAATAGAAGGCCATGTAAGTGATGGTTTGAGCACTGACGAACTCTTAAAAGTGATTGCTTATATTCGTACCGAATATAAAGGTGATGGCGAGAAGACTTGGATGCAGTAAGTTTTTTTGGTAGGTAATTACTAAGCGGCTATTGTTTAACTACAGTAGCCGTTTTTCAGTTTGTACGCAGGATGCGTACAGCTAAATAATTAGCCACCTATGTTAGTATGCTAGTTATTAGATGAATAGCCATTTTTATCTAAATAATAAGCGCTTGCTGAACACTTTCAGTAGGCGCGTTTTGTTTAATCAGAATCAAGTTAAAGAGTATAAAAAATATGTCAGAAAATAAGTTACATCATATTGTGGTCGTGGGCGGTGGTGCAGGAGGTCTGGAACTGGCAACGCGTTTAGGTGATTCATTAGGTAAGAAGAAAAAAGCTGAGATTACTTTAATTGATAGTAATAGAACCCACGTGTGGAAGCCATTACTGCATGAAATTGCTGCGGGCAGTATGGACCCAGAAAAACATGAATTAGATTACCTGGCTCAGGCACATTGGCATCATTTTCGTTTCCGTTTAGGACGTATGGATGGCCTTGATCGCGCTAATAAGCAGGTGTCATTAGCGCCATACTTGGATGAAAATGATG
The DNA here is from genome assembly GCA_048595445.1 of Methylophilaceae bacterium. GTDB lineage: Bacteria > Pseudomonadota > Gammaproteobacteria > Burkholderiales > Methylophilaceae. Next base: position 28,421 of record JBJPGD010000032.1, on the reverse strand, counting down.
AAGAAATTATCCCACGAAGAACATTCCAATACGATACTTTGGTCATTGCCATTGGTAGTACAACCAATGACTTTGGTGTTAAAGGTGCGAAGAAATACGCGATTGCTTTGGATACGCAAGATCAAGCTGAAAAGTTCCATCGTAAACTACATAATGCATTAGTAAAAGCCCAAACACAGACAACACCGATAAAAGCAGGACAGTTGGATGTTGCGATTGTTGGTGCGGGCGCTACTGGTGTTGAATTAGCGGCGGAGTTGCATAATACAACACGGGAGCTAGCGGCTTATGGCTTAGATAATATTGATGCAGAACGAGATGTTAAGATATCGATCATTGAAGCAAGCGAAAGATTATTACCTGCATTGCCGAGTAAGCTATCAGCTTCAGTTGATCAAGAATTAAGAAAGCTTGACGTGCAAATTAACACTGGTGAGCGCGTGACAGAGGTATCTGCAAAGGGAATAAAGACGCATAGTGGCCGCTTTATTCCTTCAGCGCTAGTTGTTTGGGCTGCCGGCATTAAAGCACCAGATTTTCTTAAAAATCTAGATGGCTTAGAAACAAATGCTATTAACCAATTGGTTGTTGAACAAACATTACAAACGACACTAGATAAAGATATTTTTGCTTTTGGTGATTGTACTGCTTGTGAATGGATTGGGCATACGGGAAATGTTCCACCACGTGCGCAAGCGGCACATCAACAGGCATCTATGCTATTAAAGTCAATGAAATATAGAGCCGCAGGTAAACAGAAGTTACCCGAGTATAAATACACAGATTACGGATCACTTGTTAATTTAGGACGCTATACGACAGTAGGTAGCTTGATGGGTGCACTATCCGGTGGGTCGATGTATATTGAAGGGTTGATTGCGCGCATCATGTATCGGTCATTATATAAAATGCATTTAATGGCACTGCATGGTTTCTTCTCAGTGCTCTTGCAAACGATAGGTCGTTTCATTTCAAGAAGGACTGAACCGCAGGTTAAACTGCATTAATATTTAGTAAGTTTAGTCGGTTACCGTTACGTTTCTGTAAACGCGGTTTATTACACTCATGCTCAGTATGATAAACACACCAAATATTGCAGTAATGATGTTGATATGGATGTCTGATTTTACCATTAGCAAATAAAGTCCCAGCATAATGAGTATGCCAATATGCTCATTAAAATTCTGCACGGCGATGGAATGCCCAGCGCCAATTAAGTGGTGACCTCTGTGCTGTAATAGCGCATTCAGCGGGACGACAAAGAAACCACTTAATGCGCCTATGATAAATAATAAGCAAGCAGCAGCAACCCAGTTAGTAATAAACACCATCGCAACCACAAGCACTCCCATTACAATGCCTGCAGGCAGCACTTTAACTGAGCTTTCTAGCGTGATATAACGGGATGCAATGACTGAGCCTACGGCAATGCCTACGGCGACAGTAGCAATGAGTTGCGTTGCTTGCTCTATATTAAAACTTAGTGTTACCGCTGCCCATGTTAGTACGACTAACCTTAATGTTGCACCAGCTCCCCAAAACAAAGTGGTGACAGCTAAAGAAACTTGGCCTAGCGGATCTTTCCAAAGTGCAAAAAATGCATGCGAAAAATCTTTAAGTATATATAACAGTGATTTTTTCTCTAGTTTGTGATCGATAGGTAGCTTAGGTATGTAGTAATTAAATATTGCAGCTGCTAAGTATAAAGCACCAATAATCCACATGGCTGTTTTTAGGTTATTGCTGGCTAATATACCACCTAATATCGCACCAAAAACGATGGCTGCAACAGTAGAGCCCTCCATCCAGCCATTTGCTTTCACCAGTAGCTTGCTTGGTAGTAGTTCAGTCAAAATGCCATATTTTGCGGGAGAATATGCTGCTGCGCCAATGCCGACAATACCGTAGGCATATAGTGGTGGCATCCCTAATATCATCCCGGCGCATCCGATGGCTTTAACCAAGTTAGAAAAAAACATAACGCTTCCCTTGGGGAATGCATCTGCAATAGAGCCTACAAAAGGGGCAAGTAAGATATATGAAATAACAAAAAACTGCTGTAATAAAGGCGTATGCCACTCTGGCGCATTGATGGAGGCTAGTAATGCAATCGCTGCAAATAATAAAGCATTGTCAGCGAGTGCTGATAAAAACTGAGCAAATAGTAGGATATAAAATTTAGATGCCATGTAACCAACTGCTTGCTTTCATGAAAACCACGATTAATGGTGTTATTAAAAATTATGTAATGACTGCCTTGTACTTTATAAAATTTCAGCCGCAAAATCAGCCAAACGAGAACGCTCGCCACGTACCAGTGTCATGTGACCATTATGTTGCCAGTTTTTAAAACGATCAACGACGTAAGTTAAGCCAGAGCTGCCTTCGGTTAGGTATGGCGTATCAATTTGTGAAATATTACCTAAGCATACTACTTTAGTGCCTGGTCCTGCTCGCGTAATGAGTGTTTTCATTTGTTTAGGCGTGAGATTTTGGGCTTCATCAATAATTAAGAATTTATTAAGGAAAGTACGGCCACGCATAAAGTTAAGCGATTTTATTTTAATGCGTGTGCGAATAAGGTCTTGTGTCGCAGCGCGTCCCCATTCCCCTGCATCCTCATCTGTTTTGTTAAGCACATCTAAATTGTCCTCTAATGCACCCATCCAAGGAGCCATTTTTTCTTCTTCAGTCCCAGGCAAGAAACCAATATCTTCACCAACCGATACTGTTACGCGTGTCATGATGATTTCAGTATACGTTTTTTTATCTAACGTTTGAGTAAGCGCTGCGGCCAAAGTAAGTAATGTTTTACCTGTTCCAGCCTGTCCAAGTAAGGTGACAAAATCAACTTCTGGGTCCATGAGCAAATTAAGTGCAAAATTCTGCTCACGATTGCGCGCTGTAATGCCCCATACATTATGTTTGGGATTAGTGTGATCTTGCACAACTTCTAATACAGCATTATTGTTCTCTATTTTCCGTACAATGGCATGAAAAGGCTTTTCGTATTCGTAGTAAACAAACTCATTAATGAGAAATGTTTTTACTAATGGGCCAGTAATGCGGTAAAACATATTGCCAGCTTCTTGCCATGACTCCATGTCTTTGCTGTGCTTTTCCCAAAAATCTTCTGGGAGGCTTTGACCGCCACTGTAGAGCAGGTCGGTATCTTCTAATACTTTGTCGTTATGATAATCTTCTGCCGCCAAGCCCATAGCACGGGCTTTAATACGGATATTAATATCTTTACTAACCAATACAACTTGGCGGTTAGAGAGGGCTTTCTGAAGGCTTAATACGACGCTGATGATTTGGTTGTCTGCTTTGCTGCCGGATAAGCCAGGCAATTCCGTATCTACATGGCTAGTTTGTAGAAACAGTCGCCCTGTAACGTGCTTATTGCCTTGTATGGCAAGTGGGCAACCAAGGGTTAAGTCAACTAAACCTTTGCCAACAATCTCTTCTAAATAACGGCTCGCTTGCCTTGCATTACGCGCAACTTCAGTTAACCCCTTTTTGTTATTGTCGAGTTCTTCTAGCGTCACCATGGGTAGGTGAATGTCATGTTCCTCGAATCTAAACAGGGATGAGGGATCGTGCATGAGCACATTGGTATCAAGTACAAAAAGTTTTGTTTGCTCAATTGTCTTTTTGGTCATTCGTTTTCTTTAACTAGTTAGAGGAAACATTAAAGGGACTTAATAAATTGCAACACTTCTTCTACGTGTCCATTGACTTTGACTTTTCGCCACTCATGAACTAGCACGCCGTTTTTATCAATGACAAAAGTGCTACGTTCGATACCACGCACTTGTTTACCATACATGTTTTTCATTTTGATGACGTCAAATAGCTTGCAAGCAAGCTCTTCGGTGTCTGATAGCAACTCAAATGGGAAGCTAAACTTTGCTTTAAAGTTTTCGTGAGACTTTAAACTGTCGCGTGAGATGCCAACAATTTCGGTATTCGCTGCTTGGAACTCAGGGTAGAAATCGCGAAATTGCATGCCTTGTGTTGTGCATCCTGGTGTGGAATCTTTAGGGTAAAAATAGACAATAAGGTTTTTACCAATGTAATCTGATCGTTTAAAAGATAAGCCGCTGGTAGCAGGCAGTTCAAAATCTGTAACAGTTTGATTGAGCATAATGATCATTTCCGTAGACAGTTCTATTGTTGTAAAAATTAAGCATTAAAGCAAGCTTAATTGAAAGAAAAGGCAGATTTAAAATTCAATCTGTGGCAGTGTTAATTTGACTTGCGTCCCTTTGGGTTGCATAGCATTAAATTCAATATTGCCATTAAGCACTTCACATACTTTAAATGCGAAGGGGATACCTAAACCAGTACCAAATCTTTTGGTTGATATGCCAGGGCTAGAGGTGTTAGGTATTGGTTTGAATGGCATGCCAGTGCCTTGGTCTGTAATGGTGATGATTAATACGCCTTGATTTATTTCAGAGTGAAATTGAATACCACTACTTTCTGGGGAAGCTTCAATTGCATTTAAAATAAGGTTGTAAAACACCTGTTCCAATAAATGCTCGTCAGTCAGGATATCCTGCTTTATGGCGGTGGTGTTTTTAGTAACTTTTATATTCTTTTCTTTTAATTTTTGTTTGAGTGGTATGAGAGCGCTTTGGATAATTCTATCTAGTGGCGCATGGTTTAATGTGGGTTTTAATGGATGTAAGTAAGCAAGTAACGATGTCGTCCAACGTTCTAGTCTATCTACTGTATTGATAATACCGCTAACAGAGTCTTGCGTGTCTTTGTCGTCCTCTGCAATATCAATAACTTGTGCTGTTGCGCGAATGCTCGCCAAAGGATTTCTAATATTATGTGCGAGCATGGGGACTAATAAGCCTAGTGCCGCTTGCTTTTCTGTACGGACTAATGCATCTCGACTCTCGGCTAAGTCTCCAGCCATTTTGTTGATCTCTTGTGACAGGATGGTTAATTCCTCTGCACCAGCATTTGGCACTTTATGTTCTAGGTTGCCTTGGCTAATTTCTTTAGTTGCCAGCATCATTGCATTGATAGGGTTTACTATTGCACGTTTTAACAGGGTGCGAGAGATGATGAGCAGTAGCCCTGCTAGAAAGATTGGAATAGCCAATAGTATGATGGACGTTTGCTTGGCATCTTGTAAACGCCCTTTTAGTTCATTTTGTTTTAGCGCTAGTAAGTTTTCTGCACGTTTAGAGACGGTTTCATAACGGCTAAAAATGCCTGTTTCCATATCTTGGTAAAGCGCTTTACGAGACTCGTTATTGGGGCTGGCTTGATATTGATAGAACATGTCCGGCGCTTCGGTCGAGAACACATTGTAATTTTCTTTTAAATCAGAAATGGCTTTCTTCTCTTCCGCACCAACAGCAAGCCCTTCTAGGTTCTTAAAGTGCGCCAAAATGGATTTGGTATAGGTTTTATATTCTTCTTTTGCGCTATGCTCACTTAACAGATATGCATCAAACAACTCTTTCATCTGTCGGTATAAATCACCGCGTGTTTGTTGAATCTCTTGTACCAGGGAGTGGATGCGTTGCGACTCTTTGGCCGATTTATCCCAAAGATGAATACCAAACATACCACCCATGACAGCTAGAACGATTAGTGTGATAAAAATAAGTTCGTGCGCTAGTAATAAATCGCGCAATGACCTAGTTTTAGCTATGTGGGAATCGGACATTATCCATCTGCCAGCTTGAAGACAACAGGAACGGAAATGTTAAAACTACTACCTTGTAATGCGGCTGGAGGTGCCGGGAATGGGGAAGCTTTTTTGACCATTTCTAAAGCGCGCCTATCTAATACATCGTGACCACTACTTTTACTGACCACTGCAGAAAGCACATTACCGTTACTGTCAACTTTAAGATCTAGTAGCACGGCACCTTGCCAGCCACGCCTTTGCGCTAATTTAGGGTAAGACTTATGTTTTGCGATGGCGTGACCTAATTGGCTGCCATAGGCACTTAATGCGAGCTCTTTATCTGCCAGACTTGGCTGCGGTGGTGGAGGTGGCTCTACTGGTTCAGGTTCTGGCACAATGACTTCTGGTGTGCTTTCAACAGACGGTTGTACTGCAATAACTTCCTCTACCATAGGTGGCGGTGTAATCTCAGCAGGTGGCTCAATAGGGGTTGGCGCTTCTTTTTTAATTGGTTTTGGCAGCTTAGGTTTGGGCGGCTCTGGAATATCTATAGGCGGCAATGGCTCTACAACCGGTACAGGCGCAGGTGGAGTAGATTTTTGCAATTCAACTTTGATCACTTGACGCTGCTTGCTCGCATTAGAAAAATCAAAATTGGGGACAACAACGGCTATTAATGTATGCAGTAAAATTGAGGCAGTGATTGCCCAAATAATACCGTTCTCACTAAAGTGGGAATTGTTAATTGAAATGTCCAAAGTGTTCTGTTTTTAAAAGGTAAGCCTTTGATTATACTATGGCTTGTGTTGGTTTGATAATGGTAATGTTGGCTTTTATAAACCATCATTAAGTTGTTATGTTAAATAATACCTTCTAGTAGCTGCACATCAACTGTTGTACCAGCCTCGCAATTGCCCGTCTCTTCTGTTAATACAATAAAGCAGTTTGCATTGCTCATGCTACTTAGAATGCCGGAGCCTTGATTGGGCAACGGTTTAACTTTCCAGCGCTCATTGTCTTCAAACAGTATGCCACGTTGAAACTCGGTCCGGCCTTTGGCTTTTTTAATCGCTTGCGTACATTCGACTTGAAACAAGGGAGAAGGTTTAGATTTATTTCCCATTAGAGATAATAGGGCCAGTCGTACAAATTGATAAAATGTCACCATGGCCGAAACAGGGTTGCCTGGTAAGCCAAAGTAATGCGCATTGCCAACTTTGCCGTAAGCCAGTGGTCGGCCTGGTTTCATATTTATTTTCCAAAATAGCACTTGGCCATGTTTTGTTAATAATGCTTTCATATAGTCCGCTTCCCCGACAGAGACGCCACCGCTAGTCATCACGACGTCATAATCTTTAGCGACTTTTAATAATGTGGTTTCCAGCAATTCTGGGTCGTCGGCAACGACGCCGTAGTCTGTCATTTTGACACCCAATCTGCTGAGCATGCCGTAGATAGTGTAGCGATTACTATCGTATATTTGCCCTTCTTGCAATGGCTTCCCAACACTAACAAGTTCATCGCCGGTGCTAAAAAATGCCACTTTCAAATATCGATGTACAAGTACTTCAGCGATGCCAAGAGAAGCCACGAGCCCTAAGTCTGCTGCTTGCATTTTATGGCCTTTACTTAGAATGGCCTGCCCCACTTTTATGTCTTCGCCAGCTAACCGTACATTGGTACCTCGATTAGGGACTTCTAGTAAATGGATGTAATCACCACCCTTATCAACGGTTTTTTCTTGCATTATTACGGTGTCGCAATTATCAGGAATGACTGCGCCAGTCATGATTTTGACGCCTTCACGTGCATTTAACTCACCGATAAATGGTCTACCTGCAAAGGCGGTGCCTATCACTTGGATTAGTTGTATACCTTCTCTGTATTTGAATGCATAGCCGTCCATCGCACTGTTGTTGTGGTTGGGAACATTGCTTGGTGAAATGACATCTTCTGCCAATACACGACCTAAGCTCTCGCGTATTGGAATAGATTCCGTTTCCGTCACTGGATTTAAGAATTGCTGAATAAAAGCACGTGCTTGCTGCACCGACATTGCATTTGGATCATAATCATCCATGCAGCTTGGGTTGCTTACTAATTCTGGTAATGTCGGTTTAGTCATCATGTTGCTCGCATCCATTTAATAATAAATTGGCATAGCGCTTCTGGTTCATTGAGTGCCAGCTGTGTTGTTGCACACTTAATAGGCTCATCAGAAGCCACGGCAATAATATTGATGTCGCCATTTGCTAGTAAAGGGTAACCCAAGCTTGGCCTATACACTTCAATTTTAGGGATTGTTGCTTGCTTGAAACCTTCAACCAAAATTAAATCAGCATAATCTGGATTGAGCTGATTAAGAAGCACATCTAAGTTGGCATTATCATTAGGCTCTGGTGTGCGCGTCATTTCTGTCATCAATGCCCAGCGTTTGCCAGAGGCAATGAGTGTTTGTACTGCACCTGCCTCGCGAATGTTATAGCTGTCCTTGCCAGGATGATCAATATCAAATTTGTGGTGGGCATGTTTAACCACCGAGACACGTATATTGTGTTTGGCTAATGCTGGTAGTAGCTGAGTAATAACTGTTGTTTTGCCAGCGTTACTACATGCCGCAACAATGCCTAAAATAGGTAACTTATGCATTACTTAATTTTAATGCTAAAGCGTCCAGTTCTTCAAATGTATTCAAATTAACAAAAGCCTCGCTGCAATCATTAAACTCGACCTCTGTGTATTTTAAGCTTTTTTGCCAAGTGCTGACTCTACGCTCACCTTGGTCTAGGTAAACTAACAATGAAGATAATACCGTTTTCTGCATTAAACAAAATACAGGGTGCGTATCACCAGCGCTTTTGGCAACGGCGATATCAGCCTCTTTATTGACTAGTGCCGTCATTAGGCGCTCTGTTAAATCATCAGGTAGTAAGGGAGAATCACATGGCACGGTTAATAAGTAGTCGTGTTTACACTGTTTTAAACCCAAAGTGAATCCAGCCAGTGGCCCAATAAAGTCTGCATGTTCATCTTTTAGAACTGGACAGTTAAATGTTTCATATCGCGCAATCTCTCGATTTGCATTGATTAAGATTTCATTTACTTGTGGTGTTAAGCGTTCAATCACGTGCTGCACAAGCGGTTTGTTTTGAAGCGGTACTAAACCTTTGCCAGTGCCGCCCATGCGATTTGCCTGGCCTCCTGCTAAGATGATTGCAGAAATTTTCATTTTGTTAACCGCCTGTATGAGACATAAAGCGCACGACAGCAGGGGCTGCCCTTTTTAAATCAAAGTCATGACCTTTGGGCTTAACTGTCATGCTCTTTAATATAGCTTCTATCAAATGGGCGTCATCATCAGGGTGGGTTCTTAATAAAGGCATGAGTTCAACCTTTTCTTCTTGGCCTAGACATAGGTAGAGCTCTCCTTGGCAGGTAATCCGCACACGGTTACAGCTTTCGCAAAAGTTGTGGCTATGCGGTGAGATAAAGCCGACTTTAGTTTCTGTGTTGGCAACACGCCAATATCGAGCTGGACCACCTGTTGTCTCCGTGCTAGGTAGTAGCGAGTACTTGCTTTGCAGCAGCTTTAGCGTGTCTACATTACTGATAAAAGTATTTTCGCGCGCGTGGTTTACTTCGCCTAGCGGCATTTCTTCGATAAAGCTAATATCAATTTTCTTATCAATGGCAAACTGCACTAAATCTTGTGCTTCATCATCATTCATGCCGCGCATGAGCACAGTATTGAGTTTGATCCCTTCAAAGCCCGTTTCAATCGCACGATCAATACCAGCCAACACTTTATGTAAATCACCAGTGCGTGTGATTTCTTTAAAGCGTTCTGGTTTAAGGCTATCGACAGAAATGTTAATGCGTTTCACGCCAGCAGCTTTTAATTGTTTGGCTTGTTTGGATAATTGACTGCCATTAGTCGTAATGACTAACTCATCTAAACCTTTTAGGTGACCAACTTCTTCAAATAGCCATTTTGCATTTGTGCGTACCAAAGGTTCGCCACCAGTGATGCGTACTTTAGTCACGCCAAGCTGGACGAATACGTTAACGAGGCGTGCGCATTCTTCTAAGCTCAAGACTTCATTGCGAGAAAAAAACGTCATATCTTCTGCCATGCAATATTGGCAACGAAAGTCGCAACGATCCGTAATAGAGAGTCGGATATAATCGACTTGTCTACCAAATTGATCAATCAGTTTTTTTGGCAAATTGTCCATGTTTTGAAATAGTATTAATGTTTTTAATGAAATCAGCGCTAAGCCTTATTCTATGCCATTTTTAGGGTTTAACAAGCGGTGTTTTAGGTATATTATTACACTGATTATTTACAATTCAGTAACAGTATGGGGATAGATATTGGCTAATACACTTTCAGCCGCTGATTTAGAGAAGATAGACGCACATATTATGGCACATCAACAAGTGCCTGGCGGATTAATGCCATTGTTGCATGCGATACAAGATGACATCGGTTATATCCCTGAAGAAATATATCCTCAAATTTCAAAAGGCTTGGCACTATCAGTCGCAGAAGTGCATGGCTTTGTCACGTTTTACCATCATTTTAGAACACACCCAGTAGGTAAGCATGTGTTGCAAGTTTGCCGTGCTGAATCTTGCCAAGCGATGGGCTCAGAAAAACTAGAAGCTGAGATTAAAGCGAAGCTGGGCGTGGGTTATCACGAAACAACAGCTGATGGTGAAATCACCTTGTTGCCTGTCTATTGCTTAGGTAACTGTGCTTGCTCGCCTGCTGTGATGATGGACGAAGACGTTTATGGCCGCATGGATTTAGCGCAAGTTGCTGAATTAGTTAGCGAGGTTAGTAATGGTTAAAAGCCATTCAATCAAAGTCTATGTTCCTCGTGATTCGACGGCTCTCTCTCTGGGGGCTGACCGCACGGCTAAAACCATACAGGCAGAAGCTGATAAACGCGGCATTGAAATCCAGCTTATCCGTAACGGTTCACGTGGCTTGTTTTGGTTAGAGCCTTTTGTCGAAATCGAGACAGATAAGGGTCGCGTAGCTTACGCACCAGTAAAACCTAAAGACGTAGCCGGTTTGTTTGATGCGGACTTTTTAAAGGCTAAAGAACATCCGCTCAACCTTGGATTAACAGAAGAGTTAACATGGTTGAAAAAACAACAACGACTGACATTTGCACGTGTGGGTATTACAGATCCAGTATCACTAGATGATTACCTTGCACATGATGGTTACAAAGGTCTTAAAAATGCATTGAAAATGACTGGTGAAGAAATTGTTAAAGCAGTGACTGACTCAGGCTTGCGTGGTCGTGGTGGTGCAGCTTTCCCAACAGGTATTAAATGGAATACCGTTTTAGGTGCGCCAGCCGAGGAAAAGTATGTCGTGTGTAATGCCGATGAAGGTGATTCAGGCACTTACTCAGACCGCATGGTAATGGAAGATGACCCTTTTGTACTAATAGAGGGAATGACGATTGCAGGGGTAGCCGTTGGTGCAACCCAGGGTTATATTTACTTGCGTAGTGAGTACCCACATGCATTACATATTCTTAACGAAGCCATTGCTAAAGCTTATGCAGCAGCTTACCTAGGTGATGATGTATGCGGTTCAGGCAAAACATTTCATTTAGAGGTGCGCCGTGCCGCAGGTGCTTATGTGTGTGGTGAAGAAACTTCTATGCTTGAAAGTTTAGAAGGTAAACGCGGTTTAGTCCGCTTTAAACCACCATTACCTGCAGTCGAAGGTTTATTTGGGAAGCCAACAGTCGTTAACAATGTCATAAGTTTAGCAACAGTGCCAATTATTTTGGATAAAGGTGCGCAATATTATGCTGATTACGGCATGGGGCGCTCACGTGGCACCTTGCCAATTCAATTGGCGGGTAATATTAAACAAGGGGGCTTGGCAGAGCTGGCCTTTGGTGTAACGTTAAGAGAGCTGTTATACGATTTTGGTGGCGGCTCTGCGACTGGTAGGCCGATTAGAGCTGTACAAGTAGGCGGACCATTAGGTGCTTATTTGCCAGAGAGCCAATTTGATACACCGATGGACTACGAAGCATTTGCCAAGCTTTGGGCGGTGCTGGGTCACGGCGGTATTGTTGCTTTTGATGATACAGTGGATATGGCAAAAATGGCACGTTATGCATTTGAGTTTTGTGCGATAGAAAGTTGCGGGAAATGCACGCCTTGCCGTATCGGCGCTACCCGTGGCGTTGAAGTGATGGATAAAATCACTTCTGGACATGAGCATCCAAAAAATATACTCGTTTTACGAGACTTGTCCGACACCATGCTAAATGGTTCTTTGTGCGCATTGGGCGGTATGACCCCGTATCCAGTGATTAGCGCGCTAAACCATTTTGGCGAGGATTTTGGGTTGGATAAAGTAGTTGAAGATAAAGGGGCACCGCTTAATTCGCGGTAAAGGATAGCATCATGGATGATATTAAATGTAGCGCTGTAAGCACTGAGCCGCTAACGTACGATCCAGAAATAGATTACGGCACGCCTAAGGCGATTAGTGAAACGCAAGTGACGTTGAATATTGATGGTGTGGATGTTACTGTGCCAGAAGACACTTCTATTATGCACGCTGCGCAGCTAAGCGGTGTGACAGTGCCAAAATTATGTGCGACAGATTCATTAGAGCCATTCGGTTCATGTCGTTTATGCTTAGTAGAAATAGAAGGCCGCCGTGGTATGCCAGCTTCTTGTACCACACCTGTGGCTGAAGGCATTAAAGTTAAAACACAAACAGAGGCGCTAGCCGATACGCGACGCGGCGTGATGGAGCTGTATATTTCAGATCATCCACTCGACTGCCTAACATGCTCAGCCAATGGCGATTGTGAACTGCAAGATATGGCGGGTGCCGTAGGCTTGCGCGAGGTGCGTTATGGCTATGAAGGTGAAAATCATCTTGAAGCCGAAAAAGATGAATCCAACCCCTATTTCACGTTTGATCCCTCTAAATGTATTGTCTGCTCGCGTTGTGTACGTGCATGTGAAGAAACCCAAGGCACGTTTGCATTAACGATTGATGGCCGTGGTTTTGATAGCAAGGTCTCTGCGGGCAATAAAGATTTTCTAGATTCGGAATGTGTGTCTTGCGGTGCTTGTGTACAAGCTTGTCCAACAGCAACGTTGATGGACAAGACTGTCATCGATGCAGGAACACCAGAACATAAAGTAACGACGACTTGCGCCTATTGTGGTGTCGGTTGTAGCTTTGATGCGGAAATGAAAGGTGACGAAGTTGTTCGTATGACACCTAACAAAGATGGCGGTGCGAATCACGGACACTCATGTGTGAAAGGCCGTTTTGCTTGGGGTTATGCAACCCATCAAGACCGTATTACAACACCGATGATTCGTAATAGCATTCATGATGAATGGCAAAAAGTCAGTTGGGAAGAAGCTATTAGCCATGCTGCCAAAGAGATTACACGGGTTCAAGCTAAATACGGCAAGGATTCGGTCGGTGGTATTACCTCATCACGCTGTACGAATGAAGAAGTTTACGTGACACAAAAACTAGTCCGTGCTGTATTTGGTAGCAATAACGTTGATACCTGTGCACGTGTATGCCACAGTCCCACCGGTTATGGTTTAAAACAAACATTAGGTGAGTCTGCTGGTACACAGACATTTGATTCTGTGATGCAGTCAGATGTGATCTTTGTGATGGGTGCTAACCCAACCGATGCACATCCAGTATTTGCATCACAAATGAAACGTCGTTTACGTGACGGTGCTAAATTGATTGTGGCAGACCCGCGTGCGATTGATTTGGTGGAAAATTCACCACATATTCGTGCGGATTATCACCTGAATTTACGCCCAGGGACCAATGTAGCCTTAATGTCTGCGATGGCACATGTGATTGTGACTGAAGGCTTGCTACAAGAAGACTTTGTAAAAGAACGTTGTGAGTGGGGTGCGTTTGTTACATGGCGTGATTTTGTCTCCAAGCCAGAAAACTCACCTGAAAGTTTAGAAAAAGATTTAGGTGTTGATGCCGAAAAAGTACGTGGCGCTGCACGCTTATTTGCTACCGGTGGTAATGCTGCGATTTACTACGGTTTAGGTGTGACGGAACACAGCCAAGGCTCTACAGCAGTGATGGGCATCGCTAATTTAGCCATGGCGACAGGTAATGTTGGCCGCGAAGGTGTTGGAGTAAATCCATTGCGTGGTCAAAATAACGTACAAGGTTCATGTGATATGGGTTCCATGCCACATGAGTACCCTGGCTATCGTCATGTATCAGATGATGTGGCTAGAACAGAGTTTGAAAAGGCTTGGGGTGTGGAGCTCAGTACTGACCCAGGTTTACGTATCCCTAATATGTTGGATTTGGCAGTAGAAGGTAGCTTTAAAGCATTGTACTGTGTAGGCGAAGATATTGCCCAATCTGATCCTGATACTAAACACGTTACAAAAGCGCTAGAAAGTATGGAATGCGTGATTGTGCAAGATTTATTCTTGAATGAAACCGCTATGTTCGCCCATGTGTTTTTCCCAGGGGCATCGTTCTTAGAGAAGAGTGGGACCTTTACCAATGCTGAGCGTCGCATTTCACCTGTACGTCGTGTGATGGCACCCAAGAATGGGTTGGAAGATTGGGAAATTACAGCCAAACTATCTGAGGCGCTTGGTTACGATATGAAATATAACCACGCGAGTGAAATAATGGATGAGATTGCTGAGCTGACGCCAACATTCAAAGGTGTCAGCTTCAAAAAGCTAGATGAGCTGGGCAGTATACAATGGCCTTGTAACGATGAAACGCCAACTGGCACGCCAACCATGCATGTAGATGAATTTGTACGTGGCAAAGGTAAATTCTTTATTACGCAATATGTACCTACGGATGAAAAGGTGAATGGACAATACCCATTAATTCTGACGACAGGCCGTATTCTGTCCCAATACAATGTGGGCGCACAATCACGCCGCACACAAAATGTGGTTTGGCATCATGAAGATAGAATTGAGGTTCATCCACATGACGCGGAGGAGCGCGGCATACAAGAGGGTGATTGGGTCGGCATTGCTAGCCGTGCAGGTGAGACGGTATTGAGAGCGCTGATTACTGAGCGGGTGCAGCCGGGTGTGGTCTATACCACTTTCCATCATCCTGAATCTGGTGCCAATGTGATTACTACTGACAACTCAGACTGGGCGACTAACTGTCCAGAATTTAAGGTAACAGCAGTGCAAGTGAACAAAGTCAATCAGTTGTCAGATTGGCAAAAGGAATATAAAGATTTTAGCGAGTCACAAATTGGCTTAACTGGTATATTGCCCACTAAACCTGCTGTTGTAAATTAATGTTTTCTAATGGAAAAGTTTACGACAGTGTCAGCATCAAAGGCCGCGCAAACCTATGATGTAACACGCTGGCGCAATGGTCAGCTAACATCGACAACAGATCAATTAGCCGAGGAAGTGCCGATTGCGCTGGTATATAACGGTGTATCACATGCGGTAATGTTAGCGACACCGCAAGATTTGGAAGATTTTGCTTTGGGTTTTTCCTTGACTGAAGGTATTTTGCAGGATAAAAGCGAGCTTTATAGCATAGAAGTGCAACAACAGGAAAATGGCATTGAATTGCACTTAGATGTGGCGAGTGAACAGTTTGCGCAATTAAAAGAACGTAGACGCAGCATGGCTGGGCGCACTGGTTGCGGCCTGTGTGGTGCTGAAAGTTTAATGCAGGTCTTTCGATTGCCAGAAGCTAATGATAAGAATGCTAGGCAAGTTAAGATTAGCATGCATAGTATTTTTAAAGCGCATGATGAGATTCGTTCTTTGCAAACGTTACAGAAAACAACTGGCGCAACACACGCATGTGCATGGGCAGATGATGCGGGACATATTCAATATGTCCGTGAAGATGTTGGCAGACATAATGCATTAGATAAGTTGTTGGGTCATTTAGTTAGACATGGTGTACAGGGTGGTTTTATTTTAACCTCTAGCCGTGCAAGCTATGAAATGGTGCAAAAGGTAGTGATGACGGGTTTTAACGTATTGGCTGCTATTTCCGCACCTACTGGTTTGGCGGTGCGAATTGCAGAGGAATATAGTGTGACTTTGTTAGGTTTTGTAAGAGAGCAACAATATGTGGCTTACAGCCACGCGAATAGAATCATTGAATAGGCATAATTGATATTTAGCATGAAAACAAAAAAATTGATTACGATGGCAAACCAAATTGGTGACTTTTTTGAAGCGAATCCAGATGCGGAATTAGCAAAAAAAAACATTGCTAGCCATCTTAAAAGGTATTGGAACTCGGTCATGATTAACGCTATCGTGGCACATGTTCAGCAAGATAGCGATTCAGCATTGCATCCACGGGTTGTGGAAGCGATTAAACAGCACATTGCTTAATTAAGTGTATTGATGGCGTTTTTTTCTTATAGTTTTTTACCTTATGATTTTCTAATAGTGCCGCTAATTTTCTTAGCGGCTTTATTATATTCATCAGTAGGGCATGGTGGTGCTTCAGGGTACTTGGCCGTGATGGCGTTGATGAGTGTTGCACCTGAAAGTATGCGCCCAGCTGCACTTACTTTAAATGTGCTAGTTAGCTCAATCGCATTGTATAAGTTTTATAAGGTTAAAGCTTTCTCATGGCCGTTGTTACTGCCTATTATTGCTGCTTCGATTCCATTTGCATTTATCGGCGGTTTGATTGATTTACCCACTTATATTTACAAGCCTATTATTGGCATCGTTTTGATTGTTGCAGCTTGGCAGATATTTGATCATGCGCGTTATGTCCCTAGCAGTGTTAAGCAGAGCCCACCTAAGTTTTTACTATTTGGGATGGGTGCAGGTTTAGGGTTGTTGTCTGGTTTAACAGGTGTCGGTGGCGGTATATTTTTGAGCCCAATTTTAATTCTAATGAATTGGGCAGAGACCAAAATGATTTCGGGGATTGCTGCAGCTTTTATTTTAGTGAACTCCATTGCTGGACTAGCGGGTGTGCTCACTAAGTCAGCTGTCTTTCCCTCAGGCTTAGTGCTGTGGTGTGTGGCCGCAGTCGTGGGTGGGTTGATTGGTGCAGAATACGGTAGCCGTCGATTAGCAAACCCTACGATTCGACAATTATTGGCCTTAGTGTTGGCGATAGCCGGCGCTAAAATGTTGCTGACTGTTTAATTTGTTGAAATAACCTAAACTTTTCTTTACGTTCACTATTACGTTTACCACTCCAGACCTGATGCCAATCAGAGCCCAATGTAATTCTTTTTGGTTTTCGACCATCCTGTATTAAATATAAATCACAATTTATATTTTCTCCAGATTGCGCAGCATAGGTTTTAACATTGGCGTAATAGTGCAGTAAATCACGTTGCGCGCCTCCTAGGTTCTCACTCGTAATGCAAGCATAGTCAGTAGGAAGTGCTTGTTTCAAGCTTGTGAAAACAGTCTTATAGCTACGTGCTGAATCAATCATTGGCAACCATAAGGTCATGAGCATGGTCCATACGAATGTCATGCCAATTGCCCAGTTAGTTGCCACTGACCGATTGGAATGTTGAGAGCGAAAGATAGCAAATAACCAGATCAAGGTAATAGCTGATGCTGCAGCAAATGCGAAAATATTAAAGTTAAGCTGGGTAAGGCCAGATAAAAACACTAGGCGTTCTTTGAGTTTGGCTGGGTTGCCTGACATCATTGCACCCCATCCTAGCCAAGTAAGAAAACCTAGAAAGCTAAATAATATTAATCCAAACCAATTAAGGGCACTCGAGGCCCCTCGTTTCAAGGTTTCTATACTGCCGCTTGCTAGCGCTGTGAGTGGAATGAGTAGTGGTAAAGCAAATATATCTTTACTCTCACCAGCTAGCCCAATACTGACAAATGCGACAGTAAAGAATGCGATGCATAGCTGAAATCTAGATTGATTGAATAGTTGTGCCCGATAACGCCATAAAGACCACCCAGCAAGCGGTAGTGCGGGCCATGCATACCAGAGCAATAGGTTAAGAAAATAAAGGTGGGTGTGTTGAAATTGTCTAATAGACTCTGCCCACCAAGTGCTTAATAGATCAGGTTCTGCAAAAGAGCAATAAAATATCCAAGGTAATATGAGTGCACTGGCAACTAGAACTGATACGCCAAAGACTTTAGCAAAACTAGTCGACCGCCATGCACTAAAGGTGATTGGTAGTATTGCGCTAGTAAGTAGGATGATGCTAAATGGCAGCAAGCCTGTAGATAGGAAGCTAACAGCCATGCCGAGGCCTAGTAATATACTGGCTCTATATGGACGCCTTTTTGCTAGGGCAAGCGCGTAAAAACCAGCCGCAACACCAGTTAAAGCCGAAACAGCAGGTGTTATTGTATGCGCACTAACCACTAAACCAATTGCACTAATAAATATAAATGCAGTTTGCCGTCCAAATCCTTGACCCCATAACTCTCTGCCTGTCATGCCCACTAACAGTAATGTAAAGAGCATCCATAAGCCTGTGGCAATACGCGCGCCATCGTGGATGGGTAAAAAGCCACTGAATGCTTTAGCAGAAAGTGCAGCACTTAAATAATAAAGTGGTGGGTTGGACATTAGGTTACTACTGGCGGATGTTGGTGCTAACAAGCTACCGTTATCTAGGACGTTTTTAATCGTGCTAATGGCATCTGATTCAAATGGCTTCCATGGCTCGTGACCAATGAGACCCATTAATAACCAGATAGCACAAAGAATAATGAGCAGGCGAGTTTTTGCACGCTCTCCTACGCGCGCGCGCGGAGTGGATATATTGCCTTGCCAATCATGTTCGAGATCAAAGCGCATATTGTTTTAGGTATAAAGTTTTGCGTGTAAAATAATTCAGATGGTTGGATTTTAGCATTATGTGTTTATCGCGTAAGTACTATTGCCAATATATCAGCAATAAAAAAAGGCAGCTAAGCTGCCTTTTTTGTAAACATAAAAGTTTACATGCCATATTTCTTACGGAATTTATCAACACGGCCAGCTGTATCAAGAATCATTTGCTTACCGGTGTAGAAAGGGTGTGATTTAGAAGACACCTCGATTTTAACTAGCGGATACTCTTTACCATCTTCCCATTTAATCGTACCTTTGGTAGCGATTGTTGAGCGTGTAATAAAGCTAAAGTCTGCACCAATGTCTTGGAACACGACTTCTCTATATTCTGGGTGGATGCCATCTTTCATCATGTAACCTTATCTATGTTTATTAGGTGCATAGCAACTCGTTGTATGCAGCCAAATTAATCTTTTTACGAGAACTCAGCATTGTATTGTTTTTTAAAGCGCTAAGCAAGTGAAATTACTTGCTATTTACTGGCTGCCGCGACGCATGCTGTCGAAGAAATCAGCATTGTTTTTAGTTTGTTTGATTTTGTCGAGTAAGAAATCCATTGCATCCAAATCATCCATAGGGTAGAGCAGCTTGCGTAGCACCCAGATTTTTTGCAACACATCTTTTTCGATGAGCAGCTCTTCACGCCTTGTACTTGATTTATTAACATTGATTGCTGGGTAGATACGTTTTTCAGCCATGCGACGATCAAGATGAATCTCCATGTTACCCGTACCTTTAAACTCCTCATAAATCACGTCATCCATACGCGATCCTGTGTCAACAAGTGCTGTCGCAATGATGGTTAGTGAGCCACCTTCTTCAATATTACGTGCGGCGCCAAAGAAGCGTTTTGGTTTGTGTAATGCATTCGCATCCACACCACCAGTCAGCACTTTTCCTGAAGATGGGATGACCGTGTTATAAGCACGTGCTAGTCGGGTAATCGAATCTAACAGAATGACGACATCTTTTTTATGCTCAACTAAACGTTTCGCTTTTTCTAATACCATCTCAGCCACTTGTAAATGACGAGCTGCGGGTTCGTCAAATGTTGAGGCAACCACTTCCCCCTTAACCGAGCGTGTCATTTCGGTCACTTCCTCAGGACGTTCATCTATCAACAACACAATCAGCTCAACGTCAGGGTGATTGGCAGAAATAGCATGTGCAATATTTTGCATCATCACTGTTTTGCCGCTTTTAGGGCTGGCTACAAGTAAAGCACGTTGGCCTTTACCAATCGGTGCAATCATATCGATGACACGGCTGGTAATATTTTCTTCAGCTTTGATATCTCGCTCAAGTGTTAATGGGACAGTAGGGAATAATGGTGTTAAATTCTCAAATAGAATTTTATGCTTGGTGTTCTCTGGCTTATCGCCATTGACCATATCTACTTTAACGAGTGCAAAATACCGTTCACCATCTTTTGGTGTACGAATTTCCCCTTGAACACTATCCCCTGTATGTAAGTTAAATCGACGAATTTGTGAAGGCGATACATAAATATCACCGGGCCCAGCTAAATAGGATGTGTCTGGAGAGCGTAAAAACCCAAATCCATCTTGCAACACTTCTAATGTGCCATCACCAAAGATGCTATCGCCATTTTTTGCTTTGGTCTTAAGAATGGCAAAGATGACATCTTGCTTGCGCATACGGCTAGCATTGTCGGTTCCATCGGCTATTGCCATTTCCACTAATTCGGTTACGGGTAGGTGTTTTAGGTCAGATAGATGCATGAGGGACTCGCTAGAAGGGGATTTTAATACAGATTAAGGTTAAGAGAGTCTAGCTTCTAATGTAGAAGCTAGAATTTGGTTTTTTAAATGTTGCTATCAATAAAAGCCATTAGCTGCGATTTAGATAGCGCACCCACTTTTGTCGCTTCTACATTGCCATTTTTAAACAGCATTAATGTAGGGATGCCACGAATACCAAATTTGGGTGGTGTTTGTTGGTTATCATCAATATTCAATTTTGCAACCACTAAACGGTCAGCATACTCCGTTGATATATCTTCTAAAATTGGTGCAATCATTTTACATGGCCCACACCACTCTGCCCAGTAGTCAACTAAGACTGGCAGCTGTGACTGTAGTACCTGTTCTTCAAAAGTAGCATCGCTAAGATGAATAATTTTTTCGCTCATGAGTGCCTCAACGGTTATCTATTTGGGTTAAACCAGATTTTAGTAAAAAAACAGAAGTAATTGGTTAACGTTTTAGTTAGATTGTTTAGATGGTTAGATCAGTTACACTTGATGTCGTACCAGTGCACTTATTTACCTGCATGATAGTATAACAACATCAATAGTGTTATATCAAGCTGTATTGAAAACGTTCGAAGCTCGATGAGCGCTCAACCAGCTTTGTCGCGAGTATTTTGGTGGTTGTATCATCTTCTACTAAATTTAAACTCAAACCAGAGCTGAACTCACCTCGGGGTACAATAAAGCTTGCTTGTTGTTTTAATGCGCTAAGCTCAGGCAATAGCAATGCTTTTACTTCAGCTGTGTTTTTAGCAGAATTTATCGTAATCGCTTTAACCGTAGGGGAGATGAGTTCAAAGCCAATATCCAGTTGATTGAGTTCGTTAATGCTCACCCAGCGTATAACGCCTAACTCCCAAGAGAGTGTTGTATTGTTTTTGATGGTGGCGATATCACCGACCTGCAATGCGACTAGCGAAGAGTTGAATTTGCGAAGCGCATAGCCACCAGCACCTACATTTAGAATTTGCCAGCGTGAAGGTATGACCGTTGCATTTTGAACCACTAAATTTTTGTAGTCGCTACCAATCTTTGGTGCAAAGTAATGGGCATCCTGCACCCCAATGCCCAACTCTACACCATCACTTTTCTTGGTTCTGGAGAAAGCTCTCAAAGGCGACTTGCCAAAATGGGTGATCAAATGCGTTAACAAATCTTCATAGTGATTATGAAGTGCATTATTTGGTAGGCTGCCATCATTCGGTAACATGCCATCTTGTAAAAGTCTAAGGTGTGTGTGAATCCGCTTGACTATTTTAATCGTCAACAATAGCAAGTCTGTCTCACTATTGGGTTCTTTATTTGTTTTAGAATAGGCAGTAGGCGGCGCACCCCCATTTAACTCGATTAAAAACACACCCGTACTACTCTCAATAAAGCCTAGGCTTCTTAACTCTGCATCATTGGCTACCTTTGATAAGTAGTTGTTTGTCTTGACTATATCTTGGCTGGATAGTCGGTGTGGGTTCGCTAATGCTAATAGTAAAGCTTGGGTGTAAACGGAATTTACAGAACTCTCGTTATTATCCGCAAGTCCCTCGTTAACGATTAATGTTTCTGCATTTTGTTGTAGTGAACAATAGTAAAGTTGATGTAATTCAGCCCAAAATGATTTTGGTGGTGTTTGATAGGTCAGGTAGTTAACAAATGCAGTTTCTTTTAATGCATGGATCGCGCGCTGAATGACTAATGCCATTGATTTGTCACTATTAATATTTATAATTTTGTTTTGCAGGCCGATTAACGCCCATTTATAGCCATAAGCTACCTCTTGCCAGAGTTTTATTGCGGCCTCTGCAAAAGCTTTTTGATTTCTTGAAATAGGTAAGCTGGCATAGCTAAACTGCGGTATGAGTGCCTCAGAAATTTGGATGACAGCAGGGCGGTATACTTCAAGCGCACTAACGCGGTTGGCGTAGGCAATTTTTTGACTATTTAGAATTTGCAATTCTTCAATTAAATCGGCGGCAGCTTTAATTGGATCACTAAAAGGCAGGTTGCTGATAAGCTCGTTGAGCTTGCTTGTGCGTGTTTCCGCCAGTAATATTGGATGCTGCTCTAGTTCTGGAAGGTTAAAGCTGATTGCCATACAGGCTCCGTACGATTTGGTTTATTATGCAAACTTAAGTGCGTTAGTTTATCACTTTATTTAGTTAGGGGAAATGAAAGTTGCTGATGAGTAAAAAGATACTTTTATTGGTACTGTTGATGTTTGTCAATAGTGCTATTACGTTCGCTGCTAGCGGCTTTGAGCTTACCGATACAGCGGGGACGAAGCATAGCCTCCATCAATATCAAGGGAAATGGGTTGTTGTGAATTATTGGGCGACATGGTGCCCGCCATGTTTGGAAGAGATTCCTGATTTAGTGGCTTTGTATGATGACCGTAAAGATACGGATGTCATGGTGATTGGTATTGTTTTTGATTATGAAACGACTAAAGAAGTCGCTACTTATGTAGATGACATGCTGATGTCATATCCCATTGTTTTGGGCGATGAAAGTGTGTCTAAACAGATAGGCAGTGCAAGTGCATTGCCGACTACTTATATTTATAACCCACGTGGCAAACTGGTTAAAGTGAAGCGTGGTTTAGTGACTAGGCAATATTTGGACTCTATGATGGTCGAAAAACGATAGTACTTAAGCCTTATACAGGAACAGGAATAGCCGTTCCTTCTTCGTTTAAGATGTTCAGCTTATTCTCGGTTGCAAACTGCATTAACTCTTCAAAGCCTTCTGGGTTCGCTAGTTTTAGCTGCATTTTAACTGCCAAGCAGCGTATTCCATCAATCATTTCAGGCTTAAGGTAAGGCGAATACCGTAACCGACGATCTTCACCAAAAGTGGCATAACTACTACAAATGCGATCTACCCAGTCACTAGGACGAAAGCGCTTTCCTTCACGGGTTAAGCTTTGAATAATAATTTCTTCCACCTTGTTTTCCATCTTGTACTTATGCCCTAATTTTAATGTTTAGTTCTTGTGTTCGAATACTTTGACTACTTTTGCTACACCATCAGTGGTGCGGGCTATTTCAGTCGCTAAATTTCCTTCGTGAGTGCTTACAATGCCCATTAGATATACCACACTGGCTTCAGTCACTATTTTTACGTTATTAGCTTTAAAGTCTTTTTCAGCAACGAATTTTGCTTTAACTTTAGAGGTGAGGTAGGTGTCGTTGGCACGATCACTGATTGAGGTTTTTGGCCCAACCACCAACTCATTGGTGATGTTGTTAACATTTGCAATAGATTTAACAATATTTTCAGCTTCTGTTCTTGCTTCCTCGTTTGGCACTTCACCCGTGATTAAAACATTTAGGTTGTAGCTAGTGACATTGACGTGTGCCTGATCATTCAACGTTTTGCGTATTTGTTGCAATGCTTTTAATTCAATGTTTTCATCTTCAACATAGATGCCAGCAGTACGCTGGTCTGTTGCAACGGCGCCTCCAGCGGCAGCGCCACCAACAACAGCAGTCACACAGCCACTCAATTGGGTGCTAATGGTTAAGATGAAAGTACTGCATAGTAATAGTCTTGTAACAAATGGCATTGAGGTCTCCTAAAAGTTATCGTTATCACATGTTTTGCGAATGATACGCTTTTTATGCATCAAATGCATTACGTACCCATTCAATATGATCTAAATCTGCTTTGTTCATTAAAATCGCATCAAAACGACAAGCGGTTTCACTATATAATTTTGAATCATATGATCTTGAATCATGCTCTTGTAAAAAATGCTGAGCAGTGGCAATAAGCTTTTGTTGTTTCTTTGCAGTGATGCTAGCCCCAGCGCTACCAAACTGATTGTTAGATCGTAGCCTCACCTCAACAAACACTAAGGAGTCAGCCTCTTTCATCACTAAATCAATTTCCCCATACCGGCAGTGATAGTTTTGCGTCACAAGCTTAAGTCCGTTATTTATCAAAAAAGTTGCAGCTATTTTTTCTGCTTCTAACCCTGCATTGTTTTGATTGATTTTCATGGCATGTTTTTGTTATTCATTTTTTTAATAGCTGTTATAAACGCTTCGCGTTAAAATTTGTTAATGACACAACCTACATTATATGTGGTCGCAACGCCAATTGGTAACCTAGGTGATATCACATTGCGCGCTTTAGAAGTTTTAAAAGACGTTGATGTGATTGCTGCGGAAGATACGCGACACACTTCGGGACTGTTGTCACATTTTGGTATTAGCAAAAAACTCATTGCCGTACATGAGCATAACGAACACAAATCAGCGCAAATATTGTTGGCGCGTTTGCAAGCTGGCGAAAGTGTTGCGTTAGTCACCGATGCAGGCACGCCTGGTATTAGTGATCCTGGCGCCGTTGTTGTCGATGCGCTGCATGTTGCAGGCGTTAAAGTAGTACCAATCCCCGGGGCGAGTGCGGTTATTGCTGCATTGTCAGCATCAGGGATTACGCAAAATGGATTTAGCTTTATCGGCTTTCTGCCAGCCAGTGGCTCGCAACGCCGTAAGGCACTAGAATCATATAAGTCGCTTAGTCATACGCTGGTGTTTTATGAGGCGCCACATCGTATTGTTGAATGTGTGGCCGATATGGCGAAAGTGCTAGGGGGTGAGCGCCGTATTACCATTGCGCGAGAATTGACTAAAACATTTGAAACGATACATCGCTGTGCCTTAAGTGATGCGCAAGCATGGATGGAGAGTGACCTGAATCAACAGCGCGGAGAGTTTGTGTTGCTGGTTGAAGCGGCGCCACCGAAAGAAGAGGCTGCGGTGAGCGAAGATGCAGAGCGCAAACTGAAGCTCTTGTTAGCAGAGTTGCCTTTGAAGCAAGCTGTTAAACTAGCAACGGAAATCACAGGTGCCAAGAAGAATGATTTATATCAGCTTGCGTTAACATTAAAGGATAAAACTTAATATAGTTATATTGAACAATGGAAACCTGCCCACATTGTGACAAAACATTTGATGCTCGAGAGCATCGATATAAGCAAGGACTTATTGAGGGACTTAAACCTCGTATGCCATCTACGCATGTGGCCAATTTTTTCACTGTCCGCTGTCCAGCATGTAATATTACGTTTAGTAGCAGCTCCTTGCGTTTTTTAGGTGTTTTTACCTATAGTCAGCTGCCGTGGCTTGTGGGAGTGGTTTTTGGTTTATTAGTTTTATATGCATGGTTTTTTTGAATCGTATCATGTACATTACTTCTAACTCATACTCTAGTAGCTATCTGAAAGTGATACCTTAATTCAAACAATATGACTAAACAAATCACCATTACACGTCCAGATGACTGGCACTTACATTTAAGAGATGGCGCAGCACTACAAGCAGTCGTTGCTGACACTGCCAAACAGTTTGGCCGCGCCATTGTCATGCCTAATCTGCGCCCACCAGTCACCACCACTGAATTGGCTATCGCCTATCGTGATCGCATTATGCAAGCCTTACCTACTGGCGTAAGTTTTGAACCCTTAATGACACTGTATTTAACGGACAAAACCAGTGCAGATGAAATCCGCAAAGCGAAAGCTAGTGACCTCGTGCATGGCGTTAAACTTTATCCTGCAGGAGCAACGACGAATTCTGATTCTGGGGTCACTGACATTGACAAGTGTGCAGACGCACTGGCTGCGATGCAAGAAGTCGGGTTGCCTTTGCTGGTGCATGCTGAAGTCACCGATGCAGATGTCGATGTGTTTGATCGTGAAAAAGTCTTTATTGATCGCCACATGGGATCGCTGATTGCCAACTATCCCAATTTAAAAGTGGTGTTTGAGCATATCACCACTAAAGATGCAGCCGAGTTTGTCGCGGATGCTGGCTACAATGTCGCGGCGACGATTACCGCGCATCACTTGCTCATGAATCGCAATGACATCTTTAAAGGCGGTATCCGCCCACACCATTATTGCTTGCCAATTTTAAAACGTGAAGAACATCGTCAGGCGTTAGTCAAAGCAGCAACTTCTGGCAACCCTAAATTCTTCTTGGGTACCGATAGTGCGCCGCACGCAAAAAATGCCAAAGAAACCACTTGTGGTTGCGCTGGCATCTATACGGCACATGCGGCGATTCAATTGTATGCAGAAGTGTTTGAAGCTGCGAATGCTTTAGATAAGCTAGAAGGCTTTGCCAGTTTTTACGGCGCTGATTTTTATGGCTTACCTAGAAATGCCGAGAAAATGACGCTGGTGAAAGAAAGCTGGCAAGTGCCAGAAAGTTATGCTTGTGCGGGTGATGAGCTGGTGCCGCTAAGGGCGGGGGGAAGTGTTGGGTGGAAGGTTTTTGGGTGATGTGGTTTTTTTGTTAATAACGCCAATGTAATTCGAGAGGCGTTTTTTGCCGAATCCGTGTTGAGCGCCTTGTTATGTGTTTTATAGTGCAGGTATACCATACAGCGCACCACCTGAAAGAAATAATAGAAAAAACGCTATAGAACCCCAATGTTTAAGTTTGAAAAATATTGGTTGCATAGCGGCTCTTGCAAACCAGAGTACAGATATAAATATTAACAAGCTATTGCCTAGTGGTGTTGTTAGTAGCTCATTTGTATGCACAAGAGAAACGTATGCAAATGCTATAAAAACTATCGTTAAACAAAGATTTAAAACCTGCATTATTGCTCTGTTAAGAAATGATAGTGAACGCAGGTCATCATTCCAGTTAAATATACGCCAAAATAGCAAATGAAACACTGCAAAAGCAATGCAGTAAATCCCGCCTATTGTAATTAGTGATTCATTCATTTTAATGTTTCCTTACACACATAACGCCATGCTAAGCGGCGTGTTTTTTACGTCCGCTTGAGCTAATTGTTAAATTTTTATACATGTTTAGGCACGATTATTGTTCTTACATCAATATCGTTATCGCAGTCACTTAAGTCATTTTCAATGCCTCTGGGATTAGTAACTCTTCCTTCTGGGTCATATACAAAGCAAATAAGTCTACTGCACTGTGGATGTTTTTTATATTTGGCAATGTCCACAATTAACTGCTCACCAAGTTGTTTTGTGCTCATGGATTGACGTGTTTTTTTTATTTCAACAACAGTATTAATTTCAGGTAATAAAAAATCACTTCTGGAAGAACCACCAGCGTAGCTGGGGTTCCATTCTTCTGCTCGAACATCATTGAAGTAAAGATTTAAAAGAGAATGGAAGAGGTCTTGTACATCGTATTCGTCATTAACGTCAATTGTTGCTCTAGAGTTGTAACGCTGGTGAAGCTGCATGACAACAGCATGAAACCGGTTAGCAATGGTGTCAATGCCACTGAACATGGCTTGCTCTTGGTTATCAACTTTAATTTCACCTGCTTCTGACTCAAATAATGATGGATTTCTTTCTAGTCTTACTTTTATTGATTTTACGACGCCTCTTACTTCTTCCACGCTAGCATAAGATGACGACTCTAAATAATTACTTACGCCTTCATTGTAATAATTAATTACAGCAGAGGCATGATGTTTTGAATTTGGTACATGATCATTAATAAAGTCCACAAGTTCGGTAGCAATCTCCCTCATGCGATAACCATCCTGACGCTCTATATTTAATGCATCTCTGGTCTTTGTAAAACGACTTAAAATACCACCTAGTTCGTCGTAATACTCTTCTAATGTTGAGATAACTTTTTCTATTTCCATATACGTATTTTGTAATTTAACAGGGTTTATCAGACAGGTTGTCTGATAATGTTTTATATATACCTAAAGTAGACATCTTAAAAATCCTTTCTTAATCATTAACTTGTCGTTAAATCACTTAGTGAGTGCTTATTTATCAACTATGTCTACTTTGCTATTTTTTTATCAAAGCTTTTTTGCATTTATGTTGGCGTATCCCGCAGCTGGTAAGGCCGCACACCCGCAAGGGGTGTCCCCAACTTCACTAGGCGGCTTTGCCGCCTAGTCAGTTGTGAAGTTAGCCGATAAGCCGGGTTTTGTCGTGCATTGCTACACGGACAGTCATTCATCTAGGCGCATAATTACTCATACGCTCAAGCAACCTACCCACTGGCAGCGCGAGTCACGCCTATTGCCAGCCTATTTGGTCTTGCTGCAGATGGAGGTTGCCGCGTTTCACCGTAACTAAATACGCTCGTCTCTGTGGCCCTATTCCTCGCCTCACGGCGTAC
>JBJPGD010000031.1:0-27075 GCA_048595445.1 Methylophilaceae bacterium | reverse complement strand
GAAGCCATTGAACATGGTGGGTTAGAAGATATGTCTGCCGTGCTTGCTGCCGTTTCAGCTACTAATGCATCTGAGTATGTGCTGAATCTAGCAAGGCAGGAGTCTAAGTATGCCTGCTCAACCATTGCGCACTTCCCAGACTCAAACTACAAAACTGCTTTAATACAGCTGGCAGAGTTTTCTGTTGCACGCCAGTATTAAATAGTAGTTAATTGAGCGTTACTGGCTCACCACTGTCTGCATGGTAATAGCTCAAGTGTGCACATTCACTAGTGCCGGATGTCAACGTGCCATCAAATAATGCTTGGCCCTCAACATCCACAACAGCATAGCCATTATGGTACAAGGTTACCTCTGCTGTTTTAGCTGCTTTTTTAGCGGCTTTTTCACGCATTGCAAAGCTTATGCAGTTTTCATCTTCGTTTTCACTGTAGACTTCCCAATCATTGCCACCAGCTAACTGTGTTAACCAGCCAGGTAAGTCTACTTCTACACGACAAACAATTGGCTCATCCCACTCAGGATGACCACTATCATCAAGGCTGACCAGTTCTTGCAACTGGGCTTGTAAATCATTTTGGTCTGTCATCATGTATTCCTTTACTGTTCGTTCAGCGTAACAATTTATAGATGGTGACTACTACAGGTTATTTCAAGCATTAAATATGCCATTTTTATGCATCATTGCATAGTTTAAATAACGATGAGATGATACGAAAAGTTTACACCATTAATTGGGGATAGTATGTTTGATTTTTTAATACCTTTATCTAACGCATTAAGTAGCGAACCTACTATTTTCATTACTTGCTCGGTTATTTTGGGTCTATTGGTTGGTAGCTTTTTAAATGTCGTCATCCATCGATTACCAAAAATGATGGAACATGAATGGCATAACAACTGCCTTGAGTTGCAAGGTAAAGAAACACCTGAACAAAGCAAGTTCACGCTTGCAAAACCGCGTTCTGCCTGCCCCAAATGTGGCCACCAAATCTCTGCGCTCGAAAACATCCCCGTGATTAGCTACTTGCTTTTAGGTGGGAAATGCAAAGGCTGTAAAACCAAAATAAGTCTACGTTACCCTTTAATTGAGATATTGACAGGTGCGCTGCTCGGTTTTGTTGCTTACAAATTTGGTTATACCTATACAACACTCTTTGCTTGGATGTTTACGCTAGCGCTAATCACGTTAACATTTATTGATTTCGATACACAACTATTACCAGATGACATTACCTTGCCATTACTATGGTTAGGTCTTTTATTCAATCTAAATGGCGGCTTCACTGATTTACAATCGGCGGTCATTGGCGCCGCTATTGGCTACTTGATTTTATGGTCGGTCTATTGGTTATTTAAAATCGTTACAGGTAAAGAAGGTATGGGCTATGGTGACTTTAAACTATTAGCGGCAATCGGTGCGTGGTTTGGTTGGCAGTTGATTCCTGCTGTTATCTTATTAAGCTCAGTACTTGGCGCAGTTATTGGCATCGGCCTCATTATGTTTAGGGGCAAAGAAGGTGGGACAGCAATTCCATTCGGCCCATTTTTAGCACTTGGTGGCATTGCCGCCTTGTTCTTTGGCCAACAACTCGCTAGCTTTTATTTAGTCTAGTGATTAATGGTACGTATATCGTTGCACTGACAGGTGGTATCGGCAGTGGAAAATCAGAAGCAAGCAAGCTATTTGCTGAGTTTGGTGTGCCCATCATCGATTTAGACCTCATCTCCCACCAGCTAACTACGTCTAATCAACCATTGGTCAGCGTTATTGCTAACGCTTTTGGCAATGCGTATGTCACAGAAGAAAATGTATTAGACCGTGAAAAAATGCGGCAGTTAATCTTCAACAATGAAGAGGCAAGGAAGCAGCTTAATAGTATTTTGCATCCTGCAATTTATGAAGAAGCTTTTAAACGATTAAGTAAGCTGGAGAGTGTGCCGTATGCCATTCTTTCAATCCCTTTGCTGCCAGAAGGCAGTCCATACACCGTTTCAATAGATCGAATTTTAACCATTGATTGTGATGAAAAAACACAAATAGAACGCGTTAAACGTCGCAATCAATTAAGTGAAACTGAAATCAAAAAAATCATCAAGTCACAAGTGCCTCGCCAAGTACGATTAGAACTATCTGATGATGTCATTGAGAATGGCGAAAATGTTGAAGAACTACGTAAAAAGTTAGGGAATCTACATCAAAAATACATTAAAACTTGCATAGTTAACAAAACAATCACATAATTTACTTCACTATACCATTCAAAGTTTGCTGACTTTTATTACAGTGTCTAGCTACGAGTTCCCATTTAATGAGCGCCTACGCGCACTTTTAAGATTAGAAGACCTCTTCAAAAAGGTGTTACTCAGTATCGACGCTGGTCAACAGCACGACCATCATAGCGCCCTCATGTTATTACTGCAGATGCTTGATCTAATAGAGCGCGCTGATATCAAAGTAGATATCGTGCATGAATTAGACCGACAAGCCATGGCAATGCAAAGTTTACTTGGCAATCCTAATATATCTGAAGAAGTGCTCAACAAAACAATTAAAGAAATAGAAGATTGCGCAATAAAAATCCGCGCTGACAATACTAGAGTGGGGCATACATTACGCGAAAATGAATGGTTAATGAGCATTAAACAGCGCGCTGGCATTCCTGGCGGCGTATGCCAGTTTGATTTGCCCTCTTACCACTATTGGCTCAAATTAGATGAAAGCCGCCGTACAAGTGATTTCAATACTTGGTTAGCGAAATTGTTACCCATGTATGAAGGCATTAAAATTATTCTGCATATTCTACGCGGCAGTGAATTAACCAATGAATATACTGCAAAAAATGGCTTTTACCAGCAAATGTTAGGCAGCGGGAAACCTGCACAAATGGTGAAAATTGTACTACTGGATGATTGTTCATACTTCCCAGAAGTTAGCGCGAACAAATATGCGATAAATGTGCGTTTTAATAGCATGGACTTCGTACAAAAACCGAAACAGTGCGATCATGATGTTAATTTCAAAATGACCTTATGTAACTTAATGTAGTTAGTATGTAAATACCTTATGCAAGAACAAACACCAACAAAAAGAATCAAACAAGTTCCTTGTCCGAACTGCAAAACCCTTTCAGACTTTAGTCCGCAAAACATATATAGGCCTTTCTGCTCTGAACGCTGCAAAATGATAGACTTGGGTGATTGGGCTAATGAAAGCTATAAGATTCCTGATAAAAGCCCGCCTAAAAATAGTGATGAAACAAACTAAATGAATTTTTCCATCAAATACTAATCCTAGTAGGCAACTTTACAAGAAAACAATGCCCATGAAATTTCTTAAACTAATTCCTATCATTTTTTTACTCGCCGCATGCAACACCGAAACAAGCTCTAATGTAAACAGCGAAACGGTAACGACTACCGAAGCTAGCAAGATAGAATTGAACGCTACCGAAGTATCTATTTCAAATGCATGGGTACGTGAGCCAGCGCCGGGGCAAAAAATTGGTGCCGCCTACATGACATTGAACAGTGCGCAAACTAGCAAGCTCGTTTATGCAGAAGCAGCTGATACAGCAGGATCAGTAGAAATTCATAGTATGTCGATGAATAACGGCGTCATGAAAATGCGCATGTTAGACGAGCTCACGCTTGAAGCGAACACACCTAAAGAACTTGCTCCTGGCGGCTTTCACTTAATGATGTTTGACTTGAAGAAGCCATTAAAAGCAGGTGAGGAAGTGGCGTTTAGACTGTGCTTTGAAGATGTAAGTGGCAACATCACGCATCAGAACGTCACACTAGCCATTAAATCGCAGTAATACCCCATACCGCACGCTGCATGGCAATGCCACGTGCGCCACTGGATAATGCTTGCGGCAAATCATTCGCACGCATTCCACCTAAAGCATAGACAGGTATCGTTGCGTTCTCTACCAACGTTGCAAATACCTGCCAACCTAACGAAGTTGTGCCAGAGTGACTTAAGGTCGCAGCTACTGGGGAAAG
Organism: Methylophilaceae bacterium; assembly: GCA_048595445.1. Lineage (GTDB taxonomy): Bacteria > Pseudomonadota > Gammaproteobacteria > Burkholderiales > Methylophilaceae. Next base: position 23,067 of record JBJPGD010000031.1, on the reverse strand, counting down.
AGTGACAAAATCTAGGCCCAACATCTGCGCATGCGCTAACTCAGTAGCATTGTGGCAAGAAGCAGCCACCAACAAATCATTTGGCGTTTCTTTCAACTGCAATAAATCTTTACTAGGTAAGTGCACGCCATCTAGGCCTAGTTCCATTGCCAGCACCACATCCGAATTGACCAGTACTCTAGCCTTATATTGTTTGGCTAATAGACGCACTTTGCCGATGAATGCTATTAGCGTTACGCGATCCATCTGCTTCTCACGTATTTGAATAAGCTTCAAACCTTGCTGCAGCTGTCGTTGCAAAGCCGCAAGAAAAGCTGCTTCACCCATTTCTGCCGCATGACTAATGGCGTAGACACCCGGTAAAGATAATGCATGCATAACTGGCGCATTAGCAGGTAATACTGGACTGACATTCAATTGTTGTGGGTGCTGCCAGGCTAAGACCTGACCTTCCAGCGGTTTCGGCTCACCTTGCCATTCCAGCACAAAGTAAAAATGCAACAAGACTGTTTTAGCCTTAGCATCGTGTGTGGCTGGGTAGTCATAACGACGCTTGACCCAAGGTTGCACAAGTGCCGGCATAATGCCCAGCTCCTCTTGCAACTCACGCGTTAACGCATCTTCTGGCGTTTCATTCTTCTCTATCTTACCGCCCGGAAACTCCCACCAACCTGCCCAACCTTTACCATCAGGACGACTAGCGAGTAAATACTCGCCATTCGGTTTGGTGATGATCGCCACAGCAACTTGAATGACTTTGGTCATGCCAACCTAAGGCTTTAGCTGCAACTTGCCAGCATAATCTTTAGCAAATTGATAAGCCACTCTGCCACTGCGTGCGCCACGCGTATGACTGAAGTTCAAGGCAGCTTGTCTTGCTAAGTCATCAAAAACAATATTGAACGTACTTAACCAATGTGCAGCAATTGCTAAATATTCTTCTTGGTCAAAACCATAGAATGAAAGCCACAAACCAAACCGCTCGGCTAAAGCCGTCTTTTCTTCTATCGTGTCGTTCGGTCGAACTTCACCATCAAAATCTGTACTTGCTAGATTGTCAGCCATCAATTCTGGCATTAAGTTTTTACGATTTGAAGTTGCGTATACCAACACATTGGATGAAGCACACTCAACCGAGCCATCTAGCACCACCTTAAGCGCTTTATAACTGACATCGTTCGCCTCGAAAGTTAGGTCATCACAAAAAATAATGAATTTTTCTTGTCGTTCACGAATCAGCTGCACGATTTGAGGTAGGTTCACTAAATCCTGCCTTTCAACCTCAATCAGCCGCAAACCTTTAGCTGCATAGTCATGCAACAACGCCTTAATCAAAGAAGATTTTCCTGTGCCTCGTGCACCTGTTAATAGCACATGGTTTGCCGGCAAGCCTTGAATAAACTGCCTCGTATTACGAACAACTTCAGCTTTTTGACTATCGATAAATTGAATATCATCTAAAGTAATCGCATGTGGATGATACACCGCTTGTAAACCGCCTGCTTGTCCCTGTTTTATCCAGCGCCAAGCGCTCACGTCCCAATCGACGACTTGTGTCTGAGCGGAAAAAAGCGTTTCTAGCTTGGTCATTAGACCTTCAGCACGATTAATCAGCTCTTCTAATGCATCAGACACTAGCGTCCTTAACTTCTATAGTCTGCATTAATTTTGACATAGTCGTAGCTAAAATCGCATGTCCAAATAGTTGCATCTGCTTGTCCACGATTGAGCACCACACGCACCGATATATCCGCTTCACGCATAATCCTTACGCCCTGCTCTTCTTGGTAGCTTTCAGCAAGCCCTCCATTCTCAGACACTAATACACCACCTAAATAAAGCACAACATTATTGACGTCTAGATCATCAATACCTGCATAACCAACCGCGGCCAATATACGGCCCAAATTAGGGTCTGATGCAAAAAATGCTGTTTTAACTAGCGGAGAGCGTGCAATAGCATAAGCAACTTGTCGACACTCCTCCTCATCTTTACCTGCTTCAACTTCTACCGTTATAAACTTAGTAGCACCTTCGCCATCACGTACGATAGCTTGTGCAAGCTCAATCGCAACCTCTGTCATTGCATCACGCAATGCAATAAAATCGGCACTTGTTTCTGTGATTTCTGCATTACCCGCTTTGTTAGTCGCAACCATGATAAAACTATCATTCGTACTAGTATCACCATCGACCGTAATACAGTTAAATGATTTATTTACCGCGTAATGAATCATGACATCAAGTGCAGAGTTGCTAATGGCCGCATCAGTCGCGATATAACACAACATAGTCGCCATATTAGGGTGGATCATGCCAGAGCCTTTACTCATGCCAGTGATTGTCACTTGCTTACCATCGACTGTTAACTGACGAGAAGTCCCTTTAGGCACAATATCGGTCGTCATGATAGCTTCTGCTGCATTGCGCCAGTTATCTTCTTGAAGGTTTTCAATAGCCAGTGGCAAGCCTGCAACCACCCTGTCGATTGGTAGTGACTCTAGAATCACTCCTGTAGAAAATGGCAGCACTTGATTTGGCTGAATATTCAACAATTCTCCTAAAGCCTCGCAGCTTTGCATTGCATGGTTAAATCCTGTCTCACCAGTGCCAGCATTCGCGCACCCTGTATTGACAAGTAAAGCACGAATGTTATTCATTTCGGATAAGTGCGTTTTACAGATAGTAACTGGCGCAGCACAGAATCGATTTTGCGTAAAAACACCTGATACATGGCTGCCTTGTGCCAGCTCCATCACTAACACATCTTTGCGATTTGGTGTTCGTATGTTAGCTTCTGCAACGCCTAAAGCAATGCCATTAATAGACAATAAAGATGAGGCAGTAGGTGCGGAGAGTTTGGCTGGCATTCGTGCACTTTCATTAATACTTAATGCCAGTATTTTAGCGCATTAAACGACTATTGAATAAACGTTAGTGAATCAACTTAAATCATATTTAATATTATTGATACACATTGCTAAGCTCTTCGCCAAGATGTTCCCTCAGAATGGTCTTCTAGGACAATACTAGCATCAAGTAGCTTCTGTCGAATAGCATCCGCTTTTGCAAAATCTTTATTTTGCTTCGCTTGTAAGCGTTCTAAAATTAAGGCCTCTACATCAAGGTCTTGTGAATCTGCACCCTGCAAGAATACATCCGCATCACGTTCCAGCAAGCCGATCACTGCTCCTAAGTTTCTCAATAAACTTGCCGCTTCTGGTGTGCCATTTTTGTTCAAGTCATTAGCCAAATCAAATAATACCGCAACCGCCTCAGGCGTATTGAAATCATCATCCATCGCAGCTTTAAACCGAATAGCTTGCGGGTGACTCCAATCAACATCATGCGCTTCTACATTTTGACCTCGCAACGCGGTATATAACCGTGTTAACGAAGCCTTGGCATCATCCAAATGCTGATCAGAGTAATTTAAAGGGCTACGGTAGTGCGCGCGTAGAATAAAGAAGCGCACTACTTCAGCATCATACTTTTCTAATACTGTTCTAATGGTAAAGAAATTACCAAGCGATTTAGACATTTTCTCATCGTCCACTCGCACGAAGCCATTATGCATCCAAGTGTTTGCCATTTGGCAACCATGTGTCGCTTCGGATTGTGCAATTTCATTTTCATGATGTGGAAACTGCAAATCTTGCCCGCCGCCATGGATATCAAAATGCTGACCTAAGTGCTGGCCGCTCATGGCAGAACATTCAATATGCCAGCCTGGGCGTCCTTTTCCACCATTTTCACCAAATGGCGAATCCCAGCTTGGCTCATTTGGCTTTACAGATTTCCATAATACAAAATCCAGCGGATCTTTTTTAAAGGTATCAACCTCTACACGCTCACCCGCACGTAAATCTTCTAAACTCTTACCTGAAAGCTTGCCGTAACCATCAAAACTACGTACTGCATAAAACACGTCGCCATTGTCTGCTAAATAAGCGTGTCCTTTTTCAATCAAGCTGCTAATCATGGTGATCATGGCATCTATATGCGTAGTCGCGCGTGGCTCAATATCTGGAGGAATCACGCCTAACCTAGTGGCATCCTCATCCATTGCATCAATAAAACGCTGGGTAAGCGCGCCTATCGTTTCTTTATTCTCATTTGCACGCTGGATAATTTTATCGTCCACATCGGTAATGTTGCGCACATAAATCACCTCATACCCGGAGGCTCGCAGCCAACGGGTGGCCATATCAAATACAACCATCACACGGGCATGACCTAAATGACAGTAATCATAAACAGTCATTCCGCAGACATAGATGCGAACTTTATTTGGGTGGATGGAAACGAATTTTTGTTTGTTGCGAGTGAGGGAATTATAAATTTTTAGCATGCGTTTGAATTTTGAGGATAAACAACCAATAAAACAACCAATTATTACAATAAAACCAATTATTTACACGTTATACCTACCAAGCTATTGGATGTTAGCTATCCTATTGGTAGAATACTGCTATTACTAACTAAATTCAGTATATCACAATGACTATTCAGAACATTTTACTTAAAAAATACGTCGCGCCATTATTCTTTGCCTTTATGTTTTCAGCAACACCTGTTACTGCCGACGAGCTAAAAGATATTTCAAAAATGGCTGAGCAGGGCCAACAAGAAGCTGCGCTTAAACGGATTAACACATACTTAGAAGCCAATCCGAAAGATGCACAAGGCTTGTTTATGAAGGGCATCATCCTAGCGGAAAGCGGAAAACGCGATGAGGCGATTAAGACATTTAACGATTTAACGAAAAAGTACCCTAACTTACCAGAGCCATATAACAACTTAGCTGTTTTACATGCTGAAGCTGGTGAATACGACTTAGCAAAAAAAGCACTTCAAACGGCTATTAAAACACATCCAAGCTACGCAACTGCGCATGAGAATTTGGGTGATATATATGCACGCATGGCTTCTGAAGCATATGACAAAGCGCTTAAGCTAGATAATGGCAATTCACGTGCACAAAGCAAATTATCTTTAATCAAAGATTTATTTAGCACTGGTAGCAAGACCACTATCGCGGCCAATACAACACAGACGCGCCCTATTCGCCCAGCTAATAAAAAAGTAGACCCTATTCCAGCGCCCACACCTGTAGTAGCGCCTACACCAGCACCTGTAGACACATCAACTGATGCGGAAAGTGATATTGCTACTGCTGTAGCAGCTTGGAGCAGCGCATGGGCTAGCCAAGATATTGATGGCTACCTTGCAAGCTACGCTGACAGCTTTACACCGGCAAAAGGCAAAAGCCGTAAGAGCTGGGAAAAAACACGCCGTACACGCGTAACATCACCATCCAGTATCGAGCACACCATCAATAATGAGGAAGTTGAAATCGTTGATGATAGCAATGCCAACATGCGCTTTAAGCAATATTACAAAGCCGCAGGTCGCAATGCTATCCGCACCAATAAAACACTAGTGTTGAAAAAAGTGGGCGACACCTGGCTAATTAATAAAGAAATTGCATCGAATTAATGTTATTAGATGCAATCCAAGTGTTGTATACGTAAAAAATGATTAAAATGAAATCGATTCAAGAACCTAAGTCTCTAAAAATACGGCTCACTCAATACTTAGTAGTCGTTATTTGCACCTTATTGCCTTGGAGCGCCACCGCTGTAAACCAAGGCAAGTTATCTGATCAATTTTTCAACGGTACAGCTGGGCTAGACCTAGTAGAAAAACTGCTGGTGGAAAGCTTGATGCAAGTTGCACAAGGTAATAATAAGCAAGCCATGAAAACGGTTAATGAGCTTATTCGTACAACACCAAACTTTAAACTGGCACATTTAATTCGTGGCGACTTACTCAGCGCGCAAGCAAGGCCGTTAGATACCTTTGGCAACCCAGCAGCCATTAATACAAAGTCCAGAAACAAAGAAATTGAAGGCTTACGAGAAGAAGCCCGCACACGTTTAAATTACTACTTTTCATCGGATAACAAACGTCAGGTACCTAATATATCTGTTCAAATGAATGCTCAACAAAAGCATTTAGTGTTAATTGATACAGTTAAGTCCAGGCTATTCGTATACGAGAAATCAAAAACAGGGTTAAAACACGTATCTGACTACTATGTATCCATTGGTATAAACGGTGCAGACAAGAACGTAGAAGGAGATAAACGCACACCTGTTGGGCTGTATTTCTCTAGCAGGAAATTAACCTCTCAATTATCAGACTTTTATGGGGATGGCGCTTACCCGCTTAACTACCCTAACGAGTTAGATACACACAATAAAAAAACTGGCTATGGCATATGGCTACATGGCACGCCTAAAGATACATATAGCCGCCCACCACGTGCCAGCGATGGTTGCGTAGTGCTTAGCAACCCTGACTTAAAAAAATTGGCGCCTGTTTTACAATCAGGCAATGTACCAGTGATTATTTCTGACAATGTTCAATGGATTAATAGCGCAAAAAATAAATTAAAAAACACAGAACTAAAAGCACTTAACAATGCATTAAAAACTTGGCAGTCAGACTGGATTTCTCAAAACACTAACCGATACCTAAGTCACTATTCAACAGACTTTTTCTATAGTGGCGGGCAGCTCACGCAATGGACAGATCATAAACGTAGAGTGCAAGCTAGTAAGCCAAAAGTGGTGATAGAAGTTAGTAATGTCAGCATGTTTAGTTACCCAGCCATACATAAGAATAAAAACCAAAACATCGTAGTGGTTAATTTTGAACAGTATTATCAAAGCCCTACATTGAAGAATAAAATGCTAAAACGACAATATTGGAAAAACGAAAACAATCAATGGAAGATCATTTACGAAGGCGGGGCATAATCACAATGACATTGAATATCTTAAGAAATTTATTATGTGCTTTGTTTCTATTTGCAGTAACCCATGCCACTGCTGCGACACAAGTTGAATTTGAAACAAACCTAGGCAACTTTACGGTTGAGCTCTATCCTGAAAAAGCACCGGTTACCGTCGCTAATTTTTTGCAGTATGTACAAGATGACTTTTATAAAAACACTATTTTTCATCGTGTCATTAATAACTTTATGATTCAAGGTGGTGGTTTTGAACGTGACTTATTTCAAAAGCCGACACGTGATCCAATCAAAAATGAAGCTGCCAATGGACTAAAAAATGAAACTGGCACTATTGCAATGGCTCGCACGCAGTCCCCTAACTCTGCAACGGCACAATTCTTCATTAACCTTAAAGACAATGCATTCTTAGATCACACTGGCACACACCCTTCCGAGATAGGATACTGCGTATTTGGCAAAGTTGTTAGTGGTATGGATGTAGTCAAAAAAATGGCTGTCGTACCTACAAGCCGCGTCGCACGATTCGATGATGTACCAACCAAACCGATTAAGATTAAAAGTGCCAAGTTACTTGAAGAAGTAATAAGTAAATAATCCCATTTTATTAAATTTTAAGGAACTACCGTGGTAAAACTGACGACCAACTTTGGTGAGATTACACTTGAACTCAATGCAGAAAAAGCACCTATTACTGTCGCTAACTTTTTAAAATATGTTGAAAGTGGCTTTTATGATGGTGTGATTTTTCATCGCGTAATAGACAATTTTATGATTCAGGGTGGTGGATTTGATGCTGATATGAAACAAAAAGCAACTGAAGCTGAAATTAAAAACGAGGCTGATAACGGCCTAAGTAATGACGCTTATACCATTGCCATGGCACGTACAGCTATTCCCGACTCTGCATCTAGCCAGTTCTTCATTAACATAAATGACAACGACTTTTTAAATCATACAGCGCCTACAGCTAGTGGCTGGGGTTATTGCGTATTTGGTAAAGTAACTGAAGGCATGGATATTGTTGATAAAATCAAAGCAGTTAAAACAATAACCAGTGCAGGCCATCAGGATGTTCCAGAATCTGCAGTAACCATTGAAAAAGCAACGCTTTGTTAAATTAAAGCCCTCTTTACAATAGAGGGCATAACAGGCTCATATGGATCACAGCTTATTAATATCCGATTTACATCTATGTGAGTCTCGCCCTGAAATAATAGATGCTTTTATTTCCTTTTTAGCGAATACCGCGTCAAAAGCTAATGCACTCTATATCCTTGGTGATTTATTCGAATATTGGGCCGGGGATGATGCAATAGCAATCGGGGTACACAGTAAAAGCATTAATGCTCTAAAGCAGCTCAGTCTAAAAGGGATTGACCTTTTCTTAATTCACGGTAATCGAGACTTCTTGCTTGGCGATATTTTTTCTCAAGCCACTAACATCACTATTTTACCTGATCCCAGCTTAATTCAATTGCACGGGGAACCAATACTCATCGGCCATGGCGATGCATTATGTACCGACGATATAGCCTATCAGCAGTTTAAAGCTGAAGTGCGCTCCAAGGATTGGAAAATACAATTCTTAAGTAAGCCATTAACTGAACGGATTGATTTTATTGAATCGATTCGTCAAAAAAGTGAACAAGAAAAATCTATCAAGTCGATGGAAATTATGGATGTAAATTCTGCTGCGGTAGAAAAACTATTGTCAGCGTACAGTTACCCACCAAAACTCATTCATGGCCATACGCATCGCCCGATGCAACATCAACATACGATAAATGGTCATACTTGCGAACGTTGGGTGTTGGGGGACTGGTATAGCCAAGGCAGCTACTTGAGAGTGGATACGCAAGGCTTCCATGCGTACAAGCTTTAATCAGACAATAATAAAAGTAATCGAATATTTTATCGCTTTTTAGCTATGCCAGGTTCTACATATCCCGGGATCTTAGTGACATCTACTTCATCAATTTGTGACGAATCTAAAAACCTTTTAGCGTAGCGCATATAAACCTTTTCATGCACGAATAAATCGAAAATATCTGGGTCAATATGATTATCTAACTTCATTTTACCTAAAATTTCCAGTGTATCAGACAATGTTTTTGCTTTCTTATACGGTCGATCTTCTGCTGTCAATGCCTCAAATATATCAGCAATACCCATCATGCGCGCTGGAACAGACATTTGCTCTCTCACCAAACCCTTAGGATATCCTCTACCATCCATACGCTCGTGATGTCCACCTGCATATTCTGGTACGCGCATTAAATCTTTTGGATACGGCAAAGATTCAAGCATGCGAATCGTTACAGATATATGGTTGTTAATAACAGCTCGCTCTTCTGGGGTTAGCGTACCTCGCGGTATGGTTAAGTTGTAGACTTCATTATCTGTTAAAAACTTCACCACCTTGCCAGTAGCGCTAATAAACTCATAATTTGCAATTTTTAATATGCGATTTTGGTCTTCAGTCCGCATCGATTCGCTGCCAACATTAACTCGCCGAATAAACTTTTTGTCCCTATCTAATTGCGCGTATATCGATTGAATTTCTTTTTGTAAAGATTTCTCATTTAAAAACTTGCCTTTATGTGCAGATTGCAGCATCAAGCGCAAATAAGCACTTTCACGCTGGGCTTTTAATAACTCAAAACGTTGGTCAATTAAATGGACACGATCAAATATAGCCTCTAATTTTGTCGCCTTATCCATGACATACTCTGGCGTTGTCACTTTGCCGCAGTCATGAAGCCATGCTGCTATTTTAAGCTCATAGACTTCCTTATCACTCATTGCAAAGTCTTTAAATGGACCATTCTTCGCTTTCATCGCAGCATCAGCTAACATCATGGTCAACTCTGGCACGCGTTGACAGTGTCCTCCAGTATAAGGCGACTTCTCATCAATCGCATCTGCGATGAGTTTGATGAATGATTCAAATAAATCTTTTAGTCCACCAATTAAGTTCTGGTTTGTCATTGCCACTGCGGCCTGTGAGGCTAGTGACTCAACTAAACGCTCATGTGATGAACTAAAAGAAATAATTTCTTTGGTAGTAGGATCGATGGCATTAATTAACTGCAATACACCGATAATCTCATTTTCATGATTTTTCATTGGAACCGTCAAAAAAGATTTTGAACGATATGCCATTTTCTTATCAAATTGCCGTGTGCCAGAGAAATCAAAACCATCAGCCTCATAAGCATCTTCAATATTAATGGTTTTATCAATCAGCACAGCAGTGGCTGCCACCATATTGATATTGGGCTGCTTGTCTTTCAAATACAAAGGTAGAGGCGGAAAAGGAACTGGTTTTCCTGTTGTGCCACCAATAGCAATACCAAGACTAAGCGTACGCATAATCTCGAACTTGAGCGTTTGTTCACTCGTAACGGTGTACAAGGTGCCGCCATCAGCATTTGTAAGCTCTTTTGCACCAAGCAATATAGTTTCTAATAAGCGCTTATTATCTGGTTCAGATGATAATGCAATACCAATGGCATTCAGACGTTCCAACTGGTTAAGTAGTTTTTCTTGTCTCATACATTCATCTCATTAATCACTACGCTGGGATGCGCCGTCATATTAATCAAGATGAAATGCCATCTTAGTATCTAAGACTTCTATTTCATCATTATTATGCAAAGCGCAAGCTTGGGCACCTATTTGTTTTCCATTCACAAAAGGATGGTTATCGCCAGAGACATGTGTAATAAAATAAGCATCTTCCCTTTTCGTCACAACAGCCATTTGCTGCCCTGGCTGACCAACCTTTACCATCGATTTATCTAGCATTAATGCATTGCCTGCATTTTCGCCATTCAAAATTTCCAGTCGCGGGCCTTGTGCATCCTGCTTAGGTACCGATGGTTTTTCTACTGCAGCATCTGTTTCTGCTGGCTTTTCTTGAACTTCATTAGCTACATCATGCATTTGCTGATCACCCTGCTCAGCTGTAACATCAGGTTCCACAGACACTTGACTTAATTCTGCAGCCGGCTCCGAGTCATACTTTTCTTCTGCTTCTGATTTAGGGGTAACCAATACGGTGTCAGCAAAACCGCTTACCTTGTTGGGGCTAACTGCATCATCTTTCACATACCTCAGCTTATATTTACCTAAGCCTATATCGTCGCCATGTTTGAGTGTTTCCTTTTTGACCTGTTTTTTATTCACTAACGTACCATTAGTGCTATTAAGGTCTTCTATAAACGCGCTTCCATCAACCGTGACAATTGCTGCATGCTCACCACTAATCGCTAAGTTATCGATATGTATATCATTAGACGCACGGCGTCCAATTGTCATGCGCTCTTTATCTAGCGCGTATTCTTTAATCACATTTCCATCAAGTAAAAATATTAACTTAGCCATGTTCGCCTTTAAAGGTCCATTTTATCTTTGATTCATCCTAATATCTTTTGCATCCAACTACTCTTCATTGCAAACGTGTCTCTTACCAATGCTATGACGACGGAAATATTATCGTTCCCACCATGTTTATTTGCAAGTTTTATCAAACCACTTGCCGCTAAATCTATATCATCACCATTATCCAGCAATATTTTACGTATATATTCATCATCCACTAAATCTGTTAAACCATCAGAACACAGTAGGTATATATCCCCCACTGTTGTTTCATGTACATCCATCTCAAGTTCAACTTCTGCATCGGTCCCTAATGCTCGCGTGACTAAATGACCTTCATTAGAGTTCTTAGCCTGCTCTTTTGTAATTATGCCTGCATTAATCTGCTCCTGTAACAAAGAATGGTCTTCGGTTAATTGTTCCAGCGCTTCATTTCGCAGTCGATACATGCGAGAGTCGCCAATATGGCCTACTATTACTTTATTATCATTAAAAACACCTGCAACAAACGTCGTCCCCATACCCTCATATTCAGCATTCTCATATGATGCATTAAAGATGGTGTTATTGGCTTTAGCAACAGCCTTACTCAACATTTCAGGTATCGGCAAGGCTAGATTAGCTTTTTTTGAAGATTTATGGATATGCATTAACTCAGCCACTTCGGAAATCACTACTAATATCGCTATTTCACTAGCAACCGCGCCGCCTTTATAGCCGCCCATACCATCGGCCACCATAATTACCCCAGTGCTTAAGTCGCTGGCAATCGCATCCTCATTACGTCCGCGCAGTTGACCAACATCAGTCATTCTAGCAACACGGATAGCATTCGTTACATCCATTTCAATTCAATCTATTTTTGGGTTAATTGAAGCAGCTATCGCGACCTAAACACGATGGCTTGGTAAGTGCAATCCCTCAACCATACAGGAGAATTATATACAATAATATACTGGATCAAGCAGCATCAAAATATAAAACATTGCGTGAAGCAAAAAGAAAAGAGGCTGCGTCAATATGTAGGAAATTTAACTGCCACACTATTGCAGATAGCTGACTCACTAATATGTCGTCTTTGTTGTGAGGTCTTTAATTGCCTGGTCGACCTTCTTGGCCAATAACTCACAGGCATCCGCTGAGAAATGCACTGTGTCATGGCCTTGATAAAAATCAGATAGAGGTCTACCTGTTTCTTTAAACATCTCGGATGTATAGATAACATTCATCCCCGTCTCTTTTAAGAGGCGTGTATGGATTTCATTTTTATCTTTATAGAATCGTTTATAAAAAGGTTTTTCTTGATCTTCTTGCGCCTCGATTTTTACAAAAATAACTTTCGCACCACTTTCCTTGGCTAGTCCAACTATTTCTTCCATAAAGTATTTTTGCAATTCAAATGCTTTAGTATATTCATCGATATCTAACATTCTTTTTTCTATTTTTAAGACGGCTTTTCTCACTAAATCTGAAAAAGGCAGAAGACTCAAACGTTTGTAAATTTGAAACTTATAGTAATGTGTATCATGTTTCTTTAGCTCTGAAATCATCTCTGTCGATTCTTGACGCTTCTGATGGTCGACAGGTGGCTGTATTTTAACCAACGCATTATCACGCAGATAATACGCAGGCTTTAAAAAAGGGGCCGACGTGTCATGTATTCTAAAAGGGAGAAACATATTTGAAATAACTTCTGGATCATTATGAATCCCAACGATCAATATCTTTGGCTTATATTCAGATAAAACATTTTTATAAAAAGTAAATGTCTGATCAATAGAATAGTGAATTGTGCCAAAGCTCAATGCCTTATAACCAGCATTATTTAAATAACTAACAGGCGCTTTTTCATACTCAAGGTTATAACCACTTAATACTGAGCTACCAATTAAAAAAACTAAGTTTTCATCATTTTTTATTTCTGGAGGATAATTTATTTTCACTTGCTGCGGAGAAACACGGGAGCCGAGAAAGTCCGTACTCCATTTGAGATGGTCTTTATGGTAATTAGGTGTATTAACCCAACCTGCTTCAGTGTTAGGCCGAAGGTTGTGCTTGTTATTAAAGTACTCGCTTGTAATTTCCTCATAACGACTCTTTTCTTCCCATAAATCTGATGCCATAAATTTTTTATAGTAAAAGGAATCATTGATAAAAAATGATAATGAAACTGATATCGCAAGGTCAAGTACTGCAATAATCAATAAAACTTTCAAGATCGACATAGCGCTAGGACATAAACTACCTATATCTTTCCAACTAATATTTGTGTTATTCATCATCTAATCAGCTTAAAATTGAAAGTAAATAAAGGATGGTTTAGACGTGCCATAAAAATATACAAGGTAAAACAAAACGTACATAACGCCGTAGCGCAACAGCACTGGCAATTCATAAAACCTATCTTCTATCGGTTTTTTCGTTGTAAAAAAGTCTATCAAAAATATTGGTAGTATATAAAAACCTATTAATTTCAGTTGTGTTAACAATTCACCTGTAAACGGTGATTGGGTAAATAACGTAGTTATTAAAGCACTTGATTGATCAAATGAAATGGCTCTGAAGAATATATCGCCAATAAAGATGACATGGAATGTGAGTAGCACACATAATATATTTATCGAGTGCTTTAATAATGCACTCGCATCCTTTTTAACTTTAGGTAGATATCTTGAAATAAGGCCATAAGCAGCTAGCGCAATACCATTGTATACGCCCCAAAGCACATAACCCCATGCAGCACCATGCCAAAGCCCCATAATTGTAAAAGTTAATACCGTCACAAAGTAAGGCGGGATGCTTTTCTTTTTAAATCGCGTAAACGCGAGCGGGTAATACAGGTAATCTCGTATCCATGTCGTTAAACTGATATGCCACCTATTCCAAAAATCCTGTAAATTGCGTGCCAAATAAGGCGCTCTAAAGTTGTCCATTAACTCAAAGCCCATCAGTTTAGATACGCCACGCGCAATATCAGTATAGGCAGAGAAGTCACAATAGACTTGGAACAAGAAGGCGTACCCAGCCACTAACACCATAGCACTTGATGGTGATGCATCGGGGGAAAAAACTGGATCGACAATATCAGCAAGGTTGTCGGCGATAAAAAGCTTCTTGAAAACACCAATTGCGATTAAAACTAACGCCTGTTGAACCGCTTTAAAAGTCAGTGTTCTAGGGGATAGCACTTGTGGCAAGAGGTTTTTTGCTCGCTCTATAGGGCCTGCAACCAGTTGCGGAAAGAAAGAAACGTAGAGCGCATAATCCAACACACTATCTGCTGGTTTAAGCTGCTTCCTATAGACATCTAATGTATAGCTCATTGACTGGAAGGTGTAAAAAGAAATTCCAACAGGTAGTAGTATATTGAGCGTTGGGCCGGATATATCGTAGCCGAAAGAGGCGAAAAGGCTGACAAAGTTCTCTAAAAAGAAATTGTAGTATTTAAATACCCCTAATATACCTAAATTGACGATAACGCTAATAGCAACGTAACGTTGTCTTCGGGCTTTATCTGAAGTGGCATGAATAGATTTCGCACAGAAATGATCCGTGAGTGTCGTGATGATGATTAAGACTAAGAAACGCCAATCCCAAGTACTGTAAAACAGATAACTAGCTGCTAATAGGAAGCGGTTTTGTGCCTTATGCCGTAGCGATAAATATATCGCAAAAACAATACCAAAAAAAACAACAAACTTCAGAGAGTGAAATATCATAAGGTGATTTAAATATTAGCTATTTAAATAATAATTTCAATAGGTACTTTTTGACTTAAAAAATTGATTGGGCTAGCACTTGGGCCATAGGCACCACAATTAAAGAACACTATATAATCCCCCTCATTGACTTCCACATCGCTTTCGACGTTGTTTGCGATAATATCTTGAGGCGTACATAGCGGTCCGGCCACATCAAATTTAAAACTGGCTTCAGCTTTGTCGTCACTTTCAGTTAACACATCAAGTTCAAAATTCCTTCGTATCACCTGACCCATACCCCCTGCCAATACATAATTAGCATTTAAACCGCCATCGGTAATTAAGAATTCTTTTGTATAGGCTTTTTTACGATATAAGACTTTTGTAATAAACACCCCAGACTCGCCCACTAAGAATCGACCTGGTTCAATAACAAAGTGTACATTCTCTGGAAGTTGTTTCGCATCATCGGATGCCAATAATGCTTGTAAATTTGATGACAACAACGTCAAATCCAAATCAGACTGGTTTGAGAAATATTTAATGCCCAAGCCGCCACCAAAATTAATTTTTTTGACTTTCAATGACGTGTTTTTAGTTAATGCAATCACATTTCTAATGATGACCGCATACTTAGAAACCAGCTTGTTCGCATCTAGTTCTTGTGATGCAAGGTGAGCATGAAAACCTGTAAAATTTAAAACTTGGGGATTCTCTTCTATTATTTTAAGTGCTATTACAGCATCATCTATCTTTAGACCAAATGGCGTATCACCGGCCATACGCATACCTGAACGCTCATCTTCGAGCGTAGGATTTAACCTAACCCCAACATTTGCAGATGTTTTTGCAGCCTTACAGATTTCTATTATTTTATGAACTTCATCAATATTCTCAATATTGATCGATGCAATATTATTGTCTATCGCTAATGTTAATTCTTCGACACGTTTTCCTGGCCCAGAAAATTCTATTTTGCTTGGTGAGAACCCTGCTTTTAGCGCGAGATTAAGTTCCCCCTCCGATGCCACATCTGCACCGATGCCGTTAGAAGCAAGCTCTGACAAGACATCGAGATTAGGATTCGCTTTTAGCGCATAATGAATATCAAATTTGCCGTGCGTCGCTTCTTTTAATCTACTAATTTGGTTATGTAGAATTTTTTTAAAATAAACATAGCCAGGCGTATCATAAGTATCAGCTACTTTTTTTAATTCACCTTTTGATACGTACGCATAAAAATCATTTTTATTCATAATACATTTTCTTATTTAATTTTAGCCTATTTTATATAGGTCGAGTCTCATACATCCGCATACTTAATACAGTCTTATTAGAACCGTTTATTTAAATTTTGATGTCAACGCTGGCACATCAACCTTACCAGAAGCCGTTCTAGGAAAATCATTGTATAACAAGCAATGACTAGGCACCATATAAGATGGCAATCTAGCGGAAAGGAATTTTAAGATTTCTTTCTCTGAGGTATCTGCACCTTCTTTTTTCCTAACAAAAACAGTTATTGCCTCTTCGGACACATTGTATGAAGATACAGTCTCTAAAACTTCATTATGTGTACACAATTCTTTTTCAATTTCCTCAGGATAGACTCGGTTGCCTCTAACTTTAAACATCCTGTCTTGACGTCCATGCAAATAGAGAAAACCTTCTTCATCTACACTGCCTAAATCACCAGTAAAGATAACCTTAGGACCGTCACTACTTTCTGGCAGTGCTTTTAATTTTTGATTAGTGGCATCGGCATCACCGATATAACCTAACATAGTACCTATACCTTGATGGATGATTTGGCCCTTTTGTCCTGTCTCTACTTCTTCACCATTTTCATCTAGAATCAATAATGTCACGCCATCAACTGGTTTACCGACAGACTGATGCTTCTCATTAAAGTCTTCGGCTAACAACATGGCACTTCTAAAGGTTTCGGTTTGACCATAGGTCTTAAATATTTTAACGCCTGGTAACAAATCACGTAACGCCAGCCGATCCTTCTCTGCCATATCACCACCTGAAATGGTGATGTACCTTAATATACCGCTAATTTCTTTTAGTGTGTCTAGGCCAGAGTTCACTACAGAAAGCCAGAGCGATGGCACGCCAGATACGCCATTAACCTTGTAGTTAATAATTGCCGACACGATATCTTTAGACAGCCATGAGTTTAACAGCACCAAGGTGCAGCCTTTAATTAAAGAGCTGTATAACTGGTTGCAACCAACATCAAAAGAAAAAGGCAGCATGTTTAATAGCACGTCACCCTCTTGCAACCCATAAGCTTTAGATTCAGAGGCAACCCGACCGATAAGATCGTCACCTTTAATCATGACGCCTTTAGGGTTGCCCGTAGACCCAGAAGTAAATAGTATCAGCTTGGCTTCATTCACTAGTGCAGCATCAGGCACATGCAAATCGAATGGTTTAACGTCCACCAGCTTAACAGAGCTTATCGCTGTAAATTTGGATAGCAACCCCACCGTTTGCTGGTAAACGGGTTGCAACACATCACTGTTATGGAGATGAATAATACGGATGTTAGATAGTACCTTTTGATCCGATTCATCTTGAGTCAATGTACGCAACTTCAAGATAGTCGAATTATCACATATTAATACTTTTAGATTACTATCTTGAGCGATATGACGTATCTGCCTAGATGAAACTAGGTTGTTAATCGTCGTATATGGTGATTTAGAATATAAACTCGCAACGATTGAAGCGACGTGCTCAGCAGAGCGTTGCATGTACAAACCGATGCATTCATCTGCATGTAAATCCCCAAGCAGACTACCAACCTTCCCAGCCATTTCCTTTAACGCTTGATAGGTGAGTGCTGCTGATTCACCATTAGAATGGTGCTGTATTAAAGCAGTGTTATTACTAAAACGTTGAAATGACTGGTCAATTAACTCGCAAATAGAACGACTCAAGCGCCAGCCTTCCTCATATCTACATACTGTGTCAATGCGCCAATGCTATCAAAATTACTTATCGTGATGTCTGAAAAGTCGATGTCAATGTCAAATGTTTGTTGCAGTTCTTGCACAAGCTTCACAATACTCATTGAATCTAATAGACCACCTTCTACCAATGACAAATCATCGTCAACGGCAATGTCAAGACCAGAAGCATCTATCGTTTCTTGTACAATTTCTCTAATTTTTTCTGCGCTCATTATGTCCCTGCTCACTCGTTATTAAATGTATTGATAGGATTAGAACATACTAGACACATATAGCGCTATCACCCAAATAGACTAGTTTCTAAATGAATATTACTTTCTAAACTCTTGCGGCCTTGTCGAAGCGGCCACTTTATCTAGCACACCATTGATATATTTATGTCCATCTGCTCCACCAAAAGTCTTAGCCAATTCCACACCTTCGTTAATGGCAACACGGTAAGGAATCGTCGCATCAAAGGTGAGCTCATAGGATGAGACGCGTAATATTGCATGCTCGATGGGACTTAGTTCATTTAACTTTCTATCAATAAAAGTTGAAATTTGTGCATCAAGTGTTTCTAGCTGATCAATGACGCCTTGCAACAACTGCTTAAAATAACTTTCGTCAGCTTTAATATACTCAGGGTCATCTTTCATATCTAAAAAGACTTGTTTTAAATCGCTCTCATTCATCATAAGTCGATAGACAGCTTTTAAAACTAACTCCCTAGATTTGCGACGGTTCTGACTAGATTTACGCTTTTTTTTAATGGGTGATTCGATTTTTTCATTGCTCATAACGCTGCTACCAGGTTGACCATTTCGATTGCCACTTGTGCTGCTTCTGCACCTTTAACTTGCATACGGGCAACCGCTTGTGCATTACTTTCTGTCGTTAACACGGCGTTCGAAACAGGAACACCAGTATTCAACTGCACTTCAGAAATGCCACGAGCAGATTCATTAGCGACCACTTCAAAGTGATAGGTTTCACCTCGCACGATTGCACCCAAGGCAATTAAAGCATCATACTTATTGGTTAAAGCCATATGACTTAGCACCAACGGTGTTTCAAGCGCACCAGGGACTGTCGCAATAGTAATATCTTCTGTAGCAACACCAAGCCTTAGCAGCTCAGCATGGCAAGCATCTAGCAAGCCATCACCAATATTGCTATTAAAACGCGACAACACGATGCCCACCCTTTTACCTGCGCCGTCTAAATTAATTGCCATCATATCCAAAATATTCTCTTCAATTTCATCAAAACAATATTTTACGCTATTTAAACCTAAACAACGTTAAGGGATTATTAAATCTACTAGCTAAAGAACGTCCATGCTTTTTGTGCTGTACTCCAAATACCGTAGATAATTGGAATGCCCACTGCTGCCCAAGCTAGTGACATAACAAAGCTGCTTTTGTCTGCAGCAACTGTAGTCACAGTTTGTGTTGATTTCTCATGCCCGGCGCTACGCACAGCATCAAGCTCAGCGTCTGTCATAAAGTATTTATCATCAACGGGCTTAATCAGCATATTGGCCACAAACCCAATCACCATCATCGCAGCTAATACCAACATAATAGGCGCATAGATTTGATCGAAAGGCACACCTGCTTCTAACCGTGTGTCATGCATATAATTAACCACTACTGGGCCGACTATCCCTGCTGTTGACCATGCGGTGAGCAGGCGCCCATGAATGGCACCAACGAACTGCGTACCAAACATATCAGCTAAGTAAGCTGGTATCGTCGCAAAACCACCGCCGTACATGGAGGAAATAATACAGAAACAAGCCACAAATAAAGCGATTGACTTAAAGCCTGCCACGTATGCAGCTGAACAATATAGAAACGCACCCAAAACAAAGAAAATATAGTAAGTGCGTTTACGGCCTAGCTTATCGGAAGAAGATGCCCAGCCAATACGGCCGAAAATATTAAACACTGAGATCAAACCCACAAACCCAGCACCAACCAATGCAGCAGCAGTTGTCAGAGAGCTATCAGACTTGACGTCAGCAAAACCAAGTTCAGGTTGACCAATCAATGCGCCACCAAACGTTTCTTGCAACATTGGTGAAGCCGCACCAAGAATACCGATACAAGCAGAAACGTTCATGCATAACACCAACCATATCAACCAAAACTGTGGTGTTTTGTGTGCTTTATTCAAATGCACATGTTTGGTTGCAATCATGGCATTCTTGTTTGTTTCTGGCGGTGTCCAGTTAACCGGCTTCCACCCAGCGGCTGGAATGCGGTAGCCCAATGAGCCAATCGCCATAAAGATAAAGTAAACAATGCCTAACACCGCAAATGTTTGCCACACACCAGCCGTTGTCACAGTAGAAAAATGTGACATTAGCTTTGTTGCCATAGGAGAGCCGATCATTGCACCACCGCCAAAACCCATAATCGCCATGCCAGTCGCCAATCCTCTACGGTCAGGGAACCATTTAATGAGGGTCGATACAGGAGAGATGTAACCTAAACCTAACCCAATTCCACCAATGACACCACTCCCCAGCCACAACAGCCACAATTGGTGGGTATAGATGCCATATGCTGAAACAAGTAGACCACCGCCCCATAAAACAGCAGCAGCAAGTCCTGCTTTACGAGGTCCTTCACGCTCTAACCAACCACCAAACAGCGCGGCAGAACAACCCAATAACACAAAAAACAAGGTGTACATCCAGCCTAAATCGAATTGCGTCCAGTTACAGTCAGTAGCAAACAGCGCCCTTCCTGTTCCTGCCAGCTTGTCTCCAAAAGTCGTTGCGCCCGCTGCGCAAGCTTCGACAGGGTTACCAGCGGCATCTTTTAATGCATTGCCTAGCGGCTTCCAAAACACACTAAAACCATACGCCATACCGATAGATAGGTGTACCGCAAGTGCTGCTGGTGGCACTAACCAACGATTAAAACTCGGACTTGCAATTGTATTTTCTTTATCTAAAAAACTTGCCATGCTGCCTCCCCTTATTTAGCTCTCTTAGTTTTAACTTTTTGATGTCGATCTTGCAATATGATACATACTGTTACAAAAAAGAGAAAATGGCAATTAAGCAATTGCTATAAAACTTACTACATGTCATCAATTTGAAATATTATAGTCACATAATGAGTGCCTACAACATTCTAGATTTTGGATAAAAATGCCAGCAAATATTTTAGTTGTTGAAGACGAACCAGCAATACAAGAACTATTAGCCCTCAATATTACACAAGCAGGACACACGCCTTTACGTGCGATTAGCGCAGAGCACGCGATGGAGTTATTACGCAATACCATCCCGGATTTAATACTACTCGACTGGATGCTACCAGGCATGAGTGGCATCGATTTTGCACGTCAACTAAAATCCAACAGCTCAACCAAACCAATTCCCATCATCATGCTCACAGCGCGCGGCGATGAGTTTGATAAAGTGCGTGGCCTAGAAGCCGGTGCTGATGACTATGTGACAAAACCATTTAGTCCTAGAGAGCTTAATGCACGCATCAAAGCTGTGTTAAGGCGTAGAGCGCCTCAAATGACGGATGACCCGGTAGAGATTCAAGGATTGCTGCTTGACCCAGTCACGCACCGTGTCACAGGCAATAGTGCCAACGTAGACCTAGGGCCAACAGAGTTTAGATTGCTGCATTACTTTATGAGCAATCCTGAACGTGTACATTCAAGAAGTCAGTTGCTTGATAAAGTATGGGGCGATCACGTATTTGTAGAAGACCGCACGGTAGACGTTCATATTCGTCGTTTAAGAAATGCGCTTTCTGCTTCCGGCCATGAAGACTTAATTCAAACCGTCCGTGGTTCTGGTTACAGACTTTCAACGCAAGTCAATTAAATTGAACCCACACTATTCAAGCGATTAAAAACTACTATAATAAACGCACATCACTCGAGTAAATAAATGTGCAAGATATTCGCTGGAAAACATTTTGGTTGATCTTAAGTCTAGTAGCCGTATCTTTTGTTATCTGGGCCATAGCCGGCATTGTGGCTGCATTGATTTTTCTTTGCATAGCATCACTCATTCATATCGCCAGCCATACCTACTGGATACATCAATTACAAACTTGGCTTAAATCTCCCAAGCTTAGCGACGTCCCTGAGGGTGAAGGTAGTTGGGAGAATATCTTTTCAGCGTTATTTCAACACCAGCGCAAAAACTTCAAAACAGAAGCGGAATTAGCATCAGCCCTAGAAGGCTTTAAACGTGCAACCAATGCGTTACCAGATGGCATTGTGGTGCTCAACCATCGGCACGAAATTGAATGGGGTAACCCACCAGCAGAAATGTTATTGGGCCTAGATTTAGACAAAGATATCAATCAACCAGTACAGAACCTTGTACGTTATGCAGAATTTATTAGCTATTTAAACGCAAAAGATTATAGCGAGTCGATTACGGTAAAGTCGATGCGTAGCGCGGAGTCAACCCTGCAAATTCAACTCATCGTATTTGGTGCAGCACAAAAACTGCTCATCTGCCGCGACATTTCCGTTCAAGAAAAAATAGACACCATGCGAAGAGACTTTATCGCTAACGTATCTCATGAGTTACGCACACCTCTCACCGTGGTTGGTGGCTTTCTAGAGACCCTAGCTGACACAAAAGATGCCGTCGCAGAGAGCTCGAAGAGCCACTTCGATATGATGATCAATCAAACCAGCCGTATGCGATTAATTATCGAAGATTTACTCACGCTTTCTAGGATTGAAAGCAATTACGAAGTCCCGGAAACGACTGTGATTGACATGCAACAGTTATTAAAAATGATTCGAAGTGATGCAAAAGCACTGAGCAATGGCAAGCATAACATTCACCTCAGCATTGCCGATGCACTTAATATTAAAGGTAGTAGAGAGGAATTACTTAGTGCATTTACAAACCTAGTCAGCAATGCAGTGAGATACACCCCTGAAGGTGGAGATGTATTGATTAACTGGGAGCTTAGAAATGAGCAAGCCATCTTTAGTGTTCAAGACAGTGGCATTGGTATTGACGAACAGCATATTGCTAGACTTACCGAACGCTTTTATCGCGTAGACCATGGTCGCAGCCGTGATACTGGCGGCACAGGCCTAGGATTAGCCATTGTTAAACATATTTTAACGCGCCATAAAGCCAGACTAGAAATCGAAAGTGCGATAGGTGAAGGCAGTACCTTTAGTATCGTATTTCCGA
>JBJPGD010000030.1:0-23873 GCA_048595445.1 Methylophilaceae bacterium | reverse complement strand
ACCGCAAGCAGCACTCTATCTATTTCCTAAATTAGACCCTGATATTTATCCGATTGAAAATGACGAAAAATTTGTTTTAGATTTACTAGAAGAAGAAAAAGTACTGTTGGTGCATGGGTCAGGTTTTAACTGGAAATCAACAGATCATTTCCGCATCGTATTTTTACCCAATGTGGATGATTTGACCGTAGCGATGAATCGCATTACTAGGTTCTTAAAAAATTACAGAATGAAGTTTGGAGCTAAAGATTGAAGAAATTAAATGTAGGTATTGTAGGGTTAGGGACAGTCGGTGGCGGTACTTATACTGTTTTAACACGTAATGCAGATGAGATTTCACGCCGTACAGGTGTGGATATTAATGTTGTTCAAGTGGCAGACAAAAATATGGAGCGCGCTCAGGCATTAACTGCTGGCAAGTCTAGTGTGATTGATGACGCTTTTACATTGGTTAGCAATCCTGATGTTGATGTCGTTGTCGAGTTAATTGGTGGC
This sequence comes from Methylophilaceae bacterium, assembly GCA_048595445.1. Classification (GTDB taxonomy): domain Bacteria; phylum Pseudomonadota; class Gammaproteobacteria; order Burkholderiales; family Methylophilaceae. The sequence continues at coordinate 23,378 of JBJPGD010000030.1, read as the reverse complement.
TATACCATTGCCAAAGATTTAATCTTAAAAGCGATTGAGAATGGTAAACATGTTGTGACTGCTAACAAAGCATTAATCGCAGTGCATGGCAATGAGATATTCTCAGCAGCGCAGAAAAAAGGTGTAATGGTGGCTTACGAGGCCGCTGTAGCTGGTGGCATTCCTATTATCAAAGCATTGCGTGAAGGCTTAAGTGCAAACCGCATTGAATGGTTGGCTGGCATTATCAACGGCACCACTAATTTTATCCTGACAGAAATGCGTGAAAAAGGCCTAACTTATCAAGACGTGATTGGTGAAGCACAGCGTTTAGGTTATGCAGAGGCTGACCCAACATTTGATGTGGAAGGTATTGATGCAGCACATAAGTTAGTGATTATGTCGTCAATTGCATTTGGTATGCCATTGAAGTTTAACGAAGCCTACACGGAAGGTATTACGAAATTAGAGCAGTCTGATATTAAATACGCCGAAGAGCTAGGCTATATCATTAAATTGCTAGGCATTACTAAGCGTACCGATAAAGGCGTGGAGCTACGCGTGCATCCCACCTTAATTCCTGAAAAGCGTTTAGTCGCGAACGTTGATGGCGCGATGAATGCTGTTGTTGTGCAAGGCGATGCCGTTGGCCCAACACTATACTATGGCGCTGGTGCAGGTGCAGAACCGACGGCTAGTGCAGTAGTGGCTGACTTGATGGATGTGGCGCGTTCCTTGGGAACAACAGAAATGCAACGTGCAGCCGCATTGGGTTACCAGCCAGATCAAGTGCAAGACATAGCGGTATTGCCAATCGAAGAGATTGAAAGTGCCTACTATCTACGATTGAAAGCGACGGATAAGCCAGGGGTGATAGCAGCTGCAACGAAGATATTAGGCGATAGATCAATCTCTATTGATGCCATGAGTCAAAAAGAGCCATTAGCAGGTTCAGTAGAAGCCGATGTGATTATTTTGACGCATGTCACGGTAGAAAAGAATATGGACGCAGCTATTGCCGAAATAGAAGTGCTCCCTGCCATTGCAGGTAAGCTGGTTAAATTGCGCATGGAAGCCCTGGGATAAACATGAAATACATCAGTACACGCGGGCAATCACCCGCTTTAAGTTTTAGTGAAGTATTGCTTGGTGGGTTAGCGCCTGATGGTGGCTTGTATCTACCTGAGACTTATCCACAATTTACGGATACAGATTTAACAACGATGCGTGATATGAATTATCGCGACCTAGCATTCACTATTCTTTCACGTTTAATTAGTGTGAACGATATTCCAGCGGCAGATTTGCGTGCCATTATCGATAAGACCTACACGGCTGAAGTCTATGGATTTACACGTGAAGGCCAGGATGCAGAAGATATTACGCCGACATTAAAGCTAGAAGATAACTTATACCTACTTTCACTATCTAATGGGCCGACATTAGCGTTTAAAGATATGGCGATGCAGTTGCTTGGTAACTTGTTTGAGTATGTCCTGACCAAAAAAGGCGAAACAACTAATATACTAGGCGCAACTTCTGGCGATACTGGCTCTGCAGCTGAGTATGCGATGCGTGGTAAGAATGGCGTACGTGTATTTATGTTATCACCACATAAAAAAATGAGTCGTTTTCAAACAGCGCAAATGTTTAGTTTACAAGATGACAATATTTACAATATCGCTGTAGATGGTGTGTTTGATGATTGCCAGGATATGGTGAAAGCGGTATCTAACGATGCTGACTTTAAAGCGAAGTATAAAATTGGCGCAGTCAACTCAATTAATTGGGGCCGTATCGTAGCGCAAGTCATTTATTACTTTAAAGGCTATTTTGCAGTGACAGATGATAATGCACAAAAAGTAGATTTTGCTGTGCCATCAGGTAACTTTGGTAATGTTTGTGCTGGCCATATTGCGCGTATGATGGGCTTACCCATTAATAAACTCGTTGTGGCGACTAACGAGAATGATGTCTTAGATGAATTCTTTAAAACAGGCGTTTATCGACCACGCGGCTCGGCCAATACTTTTCATACGTCTAGCCCCTCAATGGACATCAGCAAAGCATCTAACTTCGAGCGTTTTATTTTTGATTTGTTAGATCAAGATGCAGCCAAAGTCAGTGAGCTATGGAGTAAGGTTGACCAAGGTGGTGCATTTGATATTAAAGAGCTGCTGGAAAAAATTAAAACTTTTGGTTTTGTCTCTGGTAGCAGCAACCATGCAGCGCGTATGCAAACGATACGTGCGGTGAATGCAAAATATGGCGTTATTGTCGACACACATACGGCTGACGGCCTTAAAGTGGCACTGGAGCACAAGGAGGAGTCTAAGCCTATGGTTGTGCTAGAAACGGCGCTACCAGCTAAATTTGAAGATGCGCTGGTTGAGGCGCTGGGTGACGTACCACCTCGCCCTGAAAGTTTAAATGGGATTGAAGATTTACCTCAAAAATTCACAGTAATGGATTCAAGCGCAGATACCATTAAAGACTTTATTGCAAAAGCAGCAGAAAATTAAAACTACATGAAACAATATCACGCGCTACTAGAACACGTACTTAAAGAAGGCAGCTTTAAAGAGGATCGCACAGGCACAGGGACGACATCAGTGTTTGGCTACCAAATGCGATTTAATTTGGCGGAAGGCTTTCCCTTGCTGACCACTAAAAAAGTGCACCTAAAGTCTATTATTCACGAATTGCTTTGGTTTTTGCAAGGCAGTACCAATATTAAGTACCTGAAAGAGAATGGTGTACGTATTTGGGATGAGTGGGCAGATGAAAACGGAAACTTAGGCCCAGTCTATGGTTATCAATGGCGTAACTGGCCAAAACCGGACGGCACCCATATAGATCAAATTACACAGGTTGTTAGCAGTATTAAAAACAACCCAGATTCACGACGCTTGATCGTTTCGGCTTGGAATGTGGCAGATGTAGATCAAATGAAATTGCCACCTTGTCATGCTTTTTTCCAATTCTATGTAGCCGATGGAAAGTTGTCTTGCCAGTTATATCAACGAAGTGCCGATATTTTTTTAGGGGTGCCGTTTAATATTGCCTCTTATGCACTGCTAACGATGATGGTCGCACAGGTTTGTGATTTGGATCTCGGTGATTTTGTGCATACACTGGGTGATGCACATATCTATTCCAACCATATGGAACAAGTACAAGAGCAGCTTTCAAGAGCACCTAAAGTGCTACCTACGATGCGTATTAATCCAGAAGTAAACGATATCTTTGCTTTTAAATTTGAAGACTTTACGTTAGAAAATTATGATCCATATCCTCTGATAAAAGGTGCTGTGGCAGTTTAGACCTCTTATATATTAAGCTTGGCGCTGTCTAAGCTTTAGATAAAAAAAAGGCTACCTAATGAAAGGTAGCCTTTATAGTTTGTGGCTTTCAGGGGGGGAAGCCACAAAAACTAAACTGTCTTATTGTTAATTCAATTTATTAATTTACCGCAGTTGGCTTTTCAGCTTTTGATGAATACATCGCGTATTCTTCTGCTGTAATAGCACCATCTTTATTAGCATCTGTTTTATTGAATTGTTCGGCTAAAACAGGATCTTTAACTGCCTCTTTTAAAGATATTTTTCCATCGCTATTACCATCCAGTGTTTTAAAACCAGTGTCTGTTGGTGCTTCTGCAATTTTAGTAATTGCCTTTGTATCTTCAACTTCAGCTTTAACAGCTTCTTTGCTATCTGCAAATGAAGTGCTTGAGCCTACCACTAGGAGTAATCCAGCAACGCTTGTAAGCATTGTATTGATTGACTTGTTTGGAAAAACGAATTTCATATGTGACTCCTCGTCATTATTTATATTGAGTGTAACTTTTGATTACAAATAAGTAAGAGCGAGGACCGTGCCAACTTTTTTATCATTTAAAAATCAAATACTTATAAAAATATTGCCGATATAAAAGCATATTTAATGTCGTTTGAGGGCGACAATAAAACTTAGATAATAGTTAACCGATTGAATTTAAAGGAAATATGTTGTCGCTAAATAACGACAATAATTATGAGGTGGTCTTAGTCTTTGTTTTTAAAGGAGTTTGGCTGGATATGATGTCGTTCTAATAACCGGTAAAACTCAGTACGGTTACGTTTAGCCAGCTTAGATGCTTGTGCGACATTACCTTGCGTCGCTTTTAGGATATTAACCAAATAGTTTTGTTCAAAGTGCTGTTTGGCCATATCAAGTGGAATAATGGTATTGGTTGTTTCTTGTAACGCTTTTTCTAGCAAGTTAATACTGATGATTTGTGTAGTCGCAAGGACAATCGTTTGTTCTATTACGTTTTGTAGTTGCCTTACATTACCAGGCCATTCGGCTGCAATTAGCATTTCTAACGCTTCTGGCGCAAAGCTTTGCACGGCCTTATTATATTTTTTATTAAATGTAGTAATAAAGTGGCTGGCTAGAAGGCTGATATCTTCTCTGCGGTTTGCTAGCGATGGAATTTCAAGGCTTACAACATTAATTCGGTAGAACAAATCTTCACGAAAACGGCCGGCACGCATTTCTTCTGATAGATCTCTATGTGTTGCAGATATGATTCTGACGTCAATACTCACATCTTTAGTACTACCTACTGGCCGAATGACACGTTCTTGCAAAGCGCGTAACACTTTCACCTGTAGTGCCTGAGGCATGTCGCCTATTTCATCTAAAAATAGTGTGCCGCCATCTGCGCTTTCAAATAAACCGATATGATTATTAACAGCACCTGTGAATGAACCTTTACTATGGCCAAACAGTTCTGACTCTAATAGATTCTCTGGAATAGCGCCGCAATTAATCGCGACAAACGAATTAGTACTCCTTGCGCTTGCATTGTGGATAGCACGGGCTAAAAGCTCTTTACCTGAGCCACTCTCTCCTTGAATAAAAACGCTAGCATCGGTCTGGGCAACTAGCTTAGCCTGACCAAGTAGATTTTCCATTTGTGGGCTACGCGTTAATATTGCGCTACGCCAATCGACGTCATCACCGACATTAAGAATGCCTTGCGAACCACTAATACGTAAAGCAGAAGCCACTAGTTGTAACAGTTCTTGGCTATCAAACGGTTTCGTTAAAAAGCTATATGCGCCACGTTGGGTTGCATTAACAGCATCAGGGATGGAGCCGTGAGCTGTTAGAATTATCATCGGTAAAGTAGGGTGTAGTTTATGCACGGCATCAAGCAGCGCCATGCCATCCATTGCCGGCATACGTAAATCACTGACGATGAGGTCGGGGCGTTTTAACGATATTTCTGCTATCGCCTGCTCACCATCACTAGCTGCAACCGTATCGTAACCTGCAGCAATAAGTCGCATACTGATTAGCTTAAGAATGTCTTGGTCGTCATCGACGACTAATATCGTTAACTTTGTCATGCGTTAAGGCTTGTTATTAGTTTTGGCATTGCGCTCTATCATGGTTTTTTCAATATTCTTTAGATCATTAAGCTTTTGTTCCAAAGCTTTGTTTTTCTGTTTTAATGCTTCAGTCTTTTTAGCAACATCACGGGCTTTTTGTGATTGAGTGTTATGTTCGAGTATAAATGTAGACAGTAGCTTGACTAGGCTTTCGTTAGATTCACTTAACTCACTATCCTCTAGCAATGATTGCAAGTGCTGTTGTGCAATAGCTGTATCGCGTAGATTGCTATTGGGTAGTGCAAGTATTGCAGCATGCTTAACTCTTAGCTTGATATTACTTTTATCTTTAGCTAAGGCCTGCATGACGTCTAAATAAATAGATTTCTGTTTCTCTGTTTCAAGCGCACCATAGCTGGCGACAAACTCAAGAAGCTCTGCCGTATGTGCATGCGCTATGGGTGAGAATTTAAATCCGCTACTATCGGTATTTGTACTGCTATTCGTTGTTGCATTCGTTGCAGCAGTAGCAGACCAAGCAGGTAATATGCTTAAGTAAATAATGAATAGAATGATTCTTTTGATATGCATTAGATTTCCATAGATTCTGAATTGTTATTGGGTAAGCGCACACTAAAGTGCGCGCCATGTTCTGAAGCCAGTAGGTTGATACTTCCACCCAGTGTCTCCACGACATCTTTGACAATAGTTAAGCCTAGGCCACTACCATTGATTAGTCCATTATGAACAGTTTTCCCTCGATAAAACGGATCAAAAACTTTTTCAAAATCGCCTTTTTCTAAGCCCGGTCCATTATCGGATACATCAATAATAAACCAGTTTTTTTCTATATTTGTGATTATGTTAATTTGACCTGATTCTGGCGTATAGTTCACCGCATTTGAGACCAAATTATCTAGAATAATAAAAAGTTTTTCTTCATTAGAAAACATTCTATTACCAATGTTTAAATCCATTGCAACATCTAACTGTTTATTGGTGATGGTAAGTGCATGCGCTTCTAGCACCTTATTAATTAATACACCAAGATCTAATGTTTGCAATTTAGATTTAGCTTGGGCAGATTCTACTTTAGTGTAATTTAGCAAATTTTCGATCATTTTCTGCAAGCGAATACTGTTATCTCGCATAATTTGGATAATTTCAGTTTGTTGCGTAGAAAGCGTACCGCCAATACCATCATGCAATAGCTCTGTCGCTTCTCTGATAGCGGTAAGTGGTGTTTTTAATTCATGAGAAACATGGCGTAAGAACTGTTGCTTTTGCGCGTTAAGGTCTTTTAGTTCGGTTCTTAACCAATCTAAGCGTCGTCCGAGTACACGTAAATCGCCTGGGCCATCAATGGAAATAGGCGCTTCATAATTACCTTCACCCAAGTTGCTAATAGCGCTATCCATGCGCCGAATAGGGCGTGCTAATAAGAAAGTGATGATCCCTGCAGCTAATAACGCCAAAGGGATTAATATTAAACTTTGTAGGAATAAGTCTTTTTGCGTTTTCTTTGCTTCCGTTGTGAAACGCGCTGATGTCTCATCAATAGCGGTATTATTTTCTTCAATGATTTGCTCTATTTGTAAGTTAAGTTGGCTAAATGCATCTAAAAAGGCTAAGTCACTTAAATTCCTATTCTTATTATTAATAATAGATTTGTCTAATACTGCGCTTTCTTGCGCTAATATTTTAAGTTTTTTTACGACTGAAGGACTACTTGAGTAACTGATTAAGCTTGTCATTGTGTTGCTAAGTTCGGTATTAGCTTGTTGATAATTTTTGAATAATAGCGCATCTCTTAATACAAAATATTGACGTGCACTACGTTCCATTAACTCGGATTTCTCTTGCAACACGCGGCTAAGCCTCGTCGTCTCTACTGCTTGAGAGATCGTTGCTTCACTTTGTTTTGCTAAGTGACCAAAAGCAATATTCGCATTGGTAAAAGCCCATAATAGCGGCAGAATCGCGAAAGCAAAGCCTATTAATAGCAGGGTTAAAAATGAACCTGGGTAACGAATATGCATATGCTTGTCTAAATTACTTTGTACAAACATCCAGTATAATGGATGTATGAGTCAACTTTCTATTATCGTCGCAGTCGCAAATAATAACGTCATTGGCATTAACAATACACTTCCTTGGCATTTACCCGAAGATTTAAAGCGCTTTAAAGCACTGACAATGGGTCACCATATTATCATGGGCCGTAAAACATACGAATCTTTAGGCAGACTGCTACCAGGGCGAACAACGGTTATTGTGACGCGTAATAACCGTTATAAAGTTGAAGGTGCGATTGTCGTTAATAGCTTAGAAGCAGCACTAGAAGCTAGCAGTAACGACGAAGAAGTCTTCTTAATAGGCGGTGCAGAGCTATACGAGATAGGGCTTACGCATGCTGATAAGCTTTATGTTACTGAAGTAAATGCGGAATTTGAAGGTGATGCGTTCTTACCAAGTTTTGATTTGGCACATTGGCAAGAAGCATCTCGTGAAAGCCATGAAGCCGAAAATGGCTTGGCTTTCAGTTATGTTACTTATGAACGCAATGCAGAGAGCATATGCCCCAATAAGTAACTTAAGGGTTACTTGAAAGGCGGATAATCCTAGACGTTCTCGCGTTAGGGACATCTGACTGGAAAGGGTGGAATGACTTCTGATAAAGATTGTAAATCTTAGTCACGTATTTCTTTGTTTCAGGGTATGGCGGTACCCCTTTATATTTATCTACTGCACCTTCACCCGCATTATAGGCGGCAGCAACCAACCTTACATCACCCTCAAAATAAGCCATTAACCACCGCAAATAGGCTAAGCCACCTTTGATGTTATCTTCAGGGTTATATGGGTTTTTGACATGAAACCGTCTTGCTGTTGCTGGAATTAGCTGCATTAAACCCTGCGCATTTTTTGGTGAAGTGGCTTTCGGGTTAAAATTAGATTCCACCTTAATAAACGCCATCGCTAAGTCTGTTTCTATATGGTACTGCGGTGCCAGTCTCTCAACAATTTTAAATATTGGGCCTTTCTTATAAAATGCCTTGCCGTTGCTGCCAGCTGGCGCCAATTCATTTGAGGCTAACATGGGCTCTGGTGCGTCAGGTAGCATGCATTCCGGTGTCTTTGCTAAGCTTGCATCACCTGTAAAGTCAATGAGTGACTTCTTCGCTCTGAAATGGTCTTGTGTAGCCGCTTTGTGATAGAAAAAAGCAGCAATATTTTCATCTTTGCTAAAACCTTTGCCATTGGCATACATCCAGCCGAGTGCAAACTGCGCCTCGGCGCTGTTATCATCTCGCGCTTGCTTGCAAAATTGCACAGCTGCATCTTGATAGCTATTAATTCCGTTCGTGCCTTTGCCTTTAAATGCCAGTTTAACTAGCTGTTCATAAGGACTAACTTGCTTTACCACTGCATTCTTTTTCTTTACGCTGAGCATGGCTTTTAGGTGTGCCATTGCTTTTGCTTGCATGGCTAGCTTTTCTTCTTCTGTTTTTGCCGTTGCAGCTTCATTAGCTAGTGCTGCTTCAGCGCCAACTAAATTTTGCGCAATGCTTGGCGTGCTTAGGCAAAGGGCTAAGAGTGTAGGTAGGAGGTGTTGTGTCAAATAACGGGTAGAAAATGTGCTATACAAAGCTAGTCTCTAGATAAGGACAATGAAGAGCGAATAGTACAATTTAAGCACTACAGTTGATATAGCCCATTTGGATAGTGTTGTTAGTTAAGAAGTGTGTGGTTCTAGCTCGCTCTACGTAACTCGTTCGCGAAGCAAATTAGTTACGTTTGGATTATTAGAAAAGGCGCCGTATCTTGCTTGAATGACGGGTAAGATCTAAAAAGGGTACCTTAGCGCCATCCAAACTATGATAATGAAGGCTGTAGCAAACCCGGCGGACAAAACAACGGAACGACTTAAAGTAAACTTCTTCCACCATAGTACAAGATAACAACACAAAAATAATAATGACCAAAGTAGTAGCGGAATGGCAAGAAGGATGTCTTTCTCGCCGCCACCTAGGCTGAGAGGGCCTGAGACAAGCCACACAAACAGAAATGTGAACAAGATCGGGGCGACTGCTACCAATATTCTAGTTGTAATGTTCATTGTGTAACGTGCGTATGCATTTGAGCCCTAACGCTAAGCTAAGGGGCGCAGTTTACTGCGTCCATTCTTGAGCGCCTTGTTATATGCTCCCATTAACTACGGCACCAATTAAAAACAGTGTAATTGCAAAAGAAAAACAAATTATTGCAGGTTTTTTTGGAACTTGAACAGCTGTTTTTGGGATGCCATGTATTCCGCCCACCGTTCCAGTGATAATAATAAATGAAACGATAACCCAAATTCCACTGAATATAAATCTCTCGCTTAAATCATGTTGAGGCTGAAATAGAATTACTAAATAACCAATAAGACAAAGTAGGCACATGCTACCCAATAATATTTTATCGAATGTTGAATACTGATGCTTCATAAGGTATTAGGTATGTAACAGGGTTTATCAGACAGGTTGCCTGATAATGTACTATATAAACACAAAGAGGACATACGGTAAAACCTCACTTAATCATTAACTTACAACCACTTTACGTGAGGGGCGTCTATTCATCAAGCATGCCCACTTTGCTATCTATTTATCTAGTGAATTAATAGAGTAAACGCTACGCTTGCAAGCGTGCGCTCGCCTTGCAGTCAATATGAGGTTAAAGCTTAATCTCGCACACAATCAATATAATAAATAGCCTTTCCATCCACCACTTCTTTGACCAAGCCATGCACATCTGTTTCAAAACCAGGAAAGCGCTCATTAAAGTCACGTGCGAATTTTAAGTAATTAATAATCACTTTATTAAACCGTTCACCAGGAATGAGTAGTGGAATGCCTGGTGGGTAGGGCGTTAGCAACACAGCCGTGGTGCGGCCTTCTAAATCATCAATGGCGACACGATCTATATCGCGATGCGCCATTTTTGCAAACGCATCGGCCGGTCGCATGGCTGGCACCATGTTAGACAGGTACATATCAGTTGTTAAACGAGCGATATCATTGGCTTTATACACATCATGTATTTGTGCACATAAATCACGCAAGCCTAAACGCTCGCAACTAGCATGTTTTTTTGCAAACGCTGGCAATACCTTCCACAGCGGTTGGTTCTTGTCATAGTCGTCTTTAAATTGCTGTAGCGCTGCGACCATGGTGTTCCAACGGCCTTTGGTAATGCCGATGGTGAACATGATAAAGAATGAATATAGGCCTGTCTTTTCAACAATCACACCATGTTCAGCTAGGTACTTCGTAACGATGGCAGCAGGGATGCCGTAATCATCAGAAAAATTGCCTTTAATATCTAAACCGGGGGTAATGATGGTGGCTTTAATCGGGTCTAGCATATTAAAGCCTTCGGCTAAATCGCCGAAGTCATGCCAGTCTTCATTGGCTTTTAGCATCCAAGCATCGCGTTCTTCAATGCCTTCTTCTGATAGGTCGTCTGGCCCCCACACTTTAAACCACCAGTCGCCCCCCCATTCTTTCTCTACCTTACGCATGGCACGGCGGAAGTCTAATGCTTCCATAATAGATTCTTCTACCAGTACATTGCCTTCAGGTGCTTCCATCATGGCTGCAGCCACGTCAATGCTGGCAACAATCGAATATTGTGGGCTGGTTGATGTGTGCATTAAGTAGGCTTCGTTGAACACGTCACGATCTAGTTTATTGTTTTCGGCATCTTCCACTAAAATTTGTGAGGCTTGGCTTAAGCCTGCTAGTAGCTTGTGCGTAGACTGTGTAGAGAATACCATCGACTCTTTACAGCGCGGGCGGTCTGCGCCTATCGCGTGGTAATCACCATAGAAGTCATGGAATGTTGCATGTGGTAACCATGCTTCATCAAAATGCAGGGTGTCAATTTTACCATCGAGCATTTCTTTGATTTCTTCTACGTTATAGAGAACACCATCATAGGTGGACTGCGTAATGGTCAGTACACGTGGTTTCGTATTCTTATCTTCAATGAATGGATTTTCTTTGATCTTTTTCTGTATGTTTTCCCAAGTGAATTCACTTTTTGGAATCGGGCCAATAATGCCAAAGTGGTTACGTGTCGGCATAAGGAATACAGGGATAGCACCCGTCATAATAATCGCGTGCAACACTGATTTATGGCAGTTACGGTCTACGACAACAATGTCACCCGGTGCAACAGTCGAGTTCCACACAATCTTGTTAGATGTAGAAGTGCCGTTGGTCACGAAATATAAATGATCACAGTTATAAATACGTGCTGCATTGCGCTCTGATGCTGCAATAGGACCAGTGTGGTCTAGCAATTGCCCCAGTTCATCGACGGCATTACAGACATCAGCACGCAACATATTTTCACCAAAAAATTGATGAAACATTTGGCCAACAGGTGATTTTAAGAATGCAACGCCACCAGAATGACCAGGGCAGTGCCATGAATATGAACCGTCCGCAGCATATTGCGTTAATGCTTTAAAAAATGGTGGTTTACGACTATCTAAATACGTTTTTGCTTCGCGCAAAATCATGCGCGCAATAAACTCAGGCGTATCTTCGTACATATGGATAAAGCCGTGAAGCTCACGCAACACGTCATTAGGGATGTGACGGCTAGTGCGGGTTTCGCCATGCAGGAAGATAGGAATATCATCATTGCGATAACGAATTTCTTCTACAAACTTGCGTAGTGCATCAATTGCTTCTGGTTTTTCTTCTACAATTTCTTCATCATCAATGGAAAGTATAAAGGCTGACGCACGGCTTTGTTGCTGTGCGAAAGTAGATACGTCACCATAGCTAGTGACGCCGATGACTTCAACACCTTCGTCCTCGATTGCTTTTGCCAGCACACGTATGCCCAGGCCAGAAGAGTTATCGGTACGGAAATCTTCATCAACAATAACGACTGGAAATTTAAATTTCATGTATTCGCCTTAGTTTCTATTAAGGTTTTTGTCTAGTTTTTCATCTAGGTTTTAGGTAGTGTAACGCCTGTTTGACCTTGGTATTTTCCGCCACGGTCTTTATAGCTAGTCTCGCACACATCATCTTCATCTGCTTCGAAGAATAACACTTGCGCACAGCCTTCATTTGCGTAAATCTTTGCAGGTAGTGGCGTGGTATTGCTGAACTCTAATGTGACATAGCCTTCCCATTCAGGTTCAAATGGCGTGACATTCACAATGATGCCGCAGCGTGCATAAGTGGACTTACCTAGGCAAACGGTAAGCACATTACGTGGGATGCGAAAGTATTCAACTGTGCGAGCTAATGCAAATGAGTTGGGTGGGATAATGCAGAAATCTTCTTCAACTTCCACAAATGAATTGGGGTCAAAGTTCTTTGGATCAACAATGGTGCTATTGAGGTTGGTAAATAACTTAAACTCTCTAGAGCAGCGAATATCATAACCATAGCTAGATGTGCCGTATGACACCATACGTTCACCAGCTTCATTCAGTTTAACTTGCTGAGGCTCAAATGGCTCTATCATGCCATGTTCTTGTGCCATCTTACGTATCCACTTATCTGACTTTATACTCATTGCTTAACCTAGTTTCGTTTAAGGTAAAAAGCGGGGTGATAACCCCGCCTTAATTATTTGCAAATAATAGCAATAAACTGCACTTCGTTTGCAATTATTTTATATGTGGTGCTTAGTCCTTGTCGCCACCTAATTCAATGCTGTAGCGCCAAAATTGGTCTTCAGCTTCAAAAATAGCTTTTGAAGCTTCAGGGTCACGGCTACCAGCAGCATATTGGTACACAGGTTTACGATCTTCCGCCCAAGCTTTAACCACAGGGTCTACTAAACGCCATTGCGCTTCAGCTTCACTAATATGTAAGAAGTTAGCATTGTCACCTTGCATTAAGTTAAGCAGTAAAGCTTCATAGGCATCGACCGTATCATCTTCAGGTTGGCGATTCTCTGCATCTAGCTCAATAGAACGTGTATTAATATCTAAGCCTGGAATCTTAGATTGAATTTCCATTTTGATACACTCACGGGGCTGAATGCCGATGATGAGCCAGTTTTGGTCTTGACCACCATTGATTTGTAAAGGCGCTTTTTTAAAGCGGATAGCGATACGTGTGTCAGCCTCATGCAAGCGCTTAGCCGTACGAATATAGAAAGGCACACCTTTCCAGCGCGGGTTGTCGATAAACAGTTTTAAAGCGGCATAGGTTTCTACTACGCTACTATCATCACCTAACTCTTCTAAATAGCCAGGGACTTTCTCTTGGTTGACTTCACCTGCTGCATATTGTGCGCGGAAAGCGTGTTTTTCCAGTTGGTCGACAGGAATAGGGCGAATCTCTTCAAGTACTTTAATTTTTGCTTCACGGATGCCGTCGGGCGTTAAGTCTTTAGGCATTTCCATCGTTGTGAGTGCAAGTGTTTGCAATACGTGACTTTGAATCATGTCTCGTAGGGCACCTGTGCTGTCATAAAACTCTGTACGATCGCCCACACCAAGTTTCTCGGTATTGGTGATTTGAACGTGATCAATATGCTGGTTGTTCCAAAGCGGTTCCAGAATGGTATTGGTAAAGCGCTGCAGTAAGATATTTTGTAGCGCAGATTTTCCCAAGTAATGATCAATACGGTAAATTTGATGCTCTTGTAAATTTTTTGTTAATGATGCTTGTAATGCTTTGGCAGAAGGTAAGTCTGTGCCAAATGGTTTTTCAACGACGACACGGCGCCAGTATTTATCTTCTTGCGTTAAACCCACTTTTGAAAGCTCTTCTACAATTGGCCCAAAATCAACAGGGCGTACAGATAAGAAGTAAGCAAAGTTTTGTGGGAAGACGCTTTCATCACTTAAAATATCTTTCATTTTAGCAAATGCTTGAGTATCATCTGGCTCGTTGGCTTTGTAAAAGTTACGTGCAATAAAGCGCGCTAAAACCGCTTCATCAACATTGCCTTTAAACTTTTTATGAACCATGTCTTCAACGCCAGCACGCCACTCATCTTGATCGATTGGTCGTCGACCCACGCCCATAATTTTCATGTTATCAGGTAAATGACCGAGCAAATCGAGCCTGAATAAACCAGGATAAAGCTTCACACGAGCTAAGTTGCCTGTAGCGCCAAATAGCACCAAGGTGCAAGGATCAATTTTTTTCATCATTTTTCAACCGATAACAATGTAAGAACAAGTATAATTATAGCAAATGCAATCGCATGATTTAACAATCACAAACAAATAAATAAGTAAGGCTTCTTGTAATATGACTCAACAATCTGCAACACGCTGGCATTCTTTTAACTCTCAAGATGAAATCAATCAAGCTGCAATTGCAAATACTTTGCAAGCAGCAGATGAAGCCATTAAAAAATATGGTAGCTTTCTAATAGTACTGGCAGGCGGCAGCACTCCTAAAGCTGTTTATAAATTATTAAGCGAACAAGATGCTGACTGGGAAAATTGGCACGTTTATCATAATGATGATCGGTGCTTTCCAGTAGATCATGCTGAACGCAACAGCAAAATGGCAAGAGACGTGTGGCTAAGTCATGTTGCCATACCTGAAGGTCAGATTCATGATATTCCCGCTGAATTGGGCAATGTTGAAGGGGCTAAAGCGTATACAGAAATATTAAAGGGCGTGCGGCCATTCGATTTAGTCATTTTAGGGTTGGGTGAAGATGGACATACAGCTAGCTTATTCCCTAACCAAGCCGTTGATAATAGTGCAGACGCAGTACCTGTGTTTGATGCGCCTAAGCCGCCTACAGACCGTATTACGATTAGTCAGAATCGGTTGAATCACACAAATGCGGTGATGTTTTTAGTGACTGGTGCAGGCAAGCAAGATGCGGTGAATAAATGGCGACAAGGTGAGGCGATTCCTGCCATGCTAGTAACAGGAAAAAATGGAGCTGATGTTTATTGCTTTGGTGTGGATATTTAATCTGTTAGGTGAATACAAGCAAAAAAGCGCAGCATTTCTGCGCTTTTTTGCTTAAGTATTCTGAATGACAATATTGGGGAACTTGCCACTATGGTCTAGCCCAGCATTGGCAATTTTAATGGCAGATTTTCTCGCAATTTCTTTGTAAGTTTTTGCGATTTCACTTTCAGGTTCAGCAATCACTGTTGGTTTCCCGCCATCGGATTGTTCACGTATCTTAATATCTAACGGCAAGCTGCCGAGCAGATCAACATTGTAATCTTTACACATAGTTTCACCACCGCCCGCGCCAAAAATATGCTCTTCATTCCCGCACTTGGTACAAACATGCGTGCTCATGTTTTCAACAATGCCTAAAATTGGAATGCCAACTTTCTCGAACATTTTCAGGCCTTTTCTTGCATCAAGTAGGGCAATGTCTTGTGGTGTGGTGACAATAATTGCACCAGTCACTGGGATTTTTTGTGCCAATGTGAGTTGGATATCACCTGTACCTGGTGGTAAATCAATAACTAAATAATCTAAATCACGCCATTTCGTATCGCGCAATAATTGCTCAAGTGCACCTGTGACCATTGGGCCACGCCATACCATTGGCGTTTCGGTGTCGACTAAAAAGCCAATTGACATGGCCTGTATACCATGCGCTTCCATCGGCTCCATAGTTTTGCCATCTTTGCTATCTGGACGTCCGCTTAGGCCAAGCATTTGAGGTTGGCTAGGCCCATAGATATCAGCATCTAGCAGGCCGACCGTTGCGCCTTCTGCTGCCAAAGCCAGTGCGAGATTTGCTGAGGTAGTTGACTTGCCGACACCACCTTTACCAGACGCCACGGCAATGACGTTTTTTACGTTAGGCAGTAGGTTTACGCCTTGCTGCGCCTTATGTGCCACAATGCGGCTGCCGATATTCACAGCAATCTCACCTACACCATCAAGTGTTTTTAAATGATTGATGACTAATGCTTTGACATCACCCATTACGCTATTGGCAGGATAGCCCAGCACAATGTCCAGGCTGATATTGTTGCCATTGATTTCAATATTCTTGGCAGATTTGCTGCTGATAAAATCTTTGTCTGTGTTTGGGTCTATGCAAAGTTTCAGAGACGATTCGATAAGAAGAGTAGTAATGGACATGCGTAAGAAATTTCCGACTAAATAATGCAATCATTTTAACGGATGTCGGACAACACGTCATGCACAAGTGAAGGGAAAGTGAAATTCTAAAAAGACCTGTATGGGGATTAACCGTAGCAGATGTAGATATTCTGATAAGGCTTAGGTTAAGTAGCTAGCATTTGCTAAAATAACATTTTAAGCAAAACCGGTTCATTTACCATGTCACGCAAAATTCTAGTTACTTCCGCACTTCCTTATGCTAACGGCAGTATCCACTTAGGCCATTTGGTTGAATATATTCAAACAGATATTTGGGTGCGTTTTCAAAAAATGCAGGGCCATACCGTGCATTATGTCTGTGCGGATGATACGCACGGCACGCCTATTATGTTGCGAGCAGAAAAAGAGGGCATTACACCAGAAGCGTTGATTGATGGTGTGCATCAAGAACACAGTGCTGACTTTGATGAATTTTTAGTCGAGTTTGATAACTATTACTCAACTAACTCAGAAGAAAATAAAACACTCTCGCAGAGTATTTACCGCGAGCTAAAAGCCAACGATAAAATTGCGACAAAAACCATTGAACAGTTTTACGACCCTGTTAGAAATATGTTCTTACCAGACCGTTTTATTAAAGGCGAATGTCCTAAGTGTCATGCGAAAGATCAATATGGTGACTCATGTGAAGTCTGCGGTGCAACGTATAACCCAACAGAGTTAATTGAAGCGTATTCAGCAGTATCTGGGGCAGCGCCTATCCGTAAAAAAACCGAGCATCACTTCTTTAAGTTATCTGAGTGTGAAGCCTTCCTGAAAGAGTGGACGAAGAGCGAAACTGTTCAAGGTAAAACGTTACAAGGCGAAGCAGCTAACAAAATGGGTGAATGGTTTGAGAGTGGCCTAAATGATTGGGATATCTCACGAGATGCACCTTATTTTGGCTTTGAGATTCCTGATGCGCCTGGCAAGTATTTCTATGTATGGCTCGATGCACCAATTGGCTATATGGCTAGCTTTAAAAATCTATGTGATAAGAATGGTTTAGATTTTGATGAATACTGGAACAAAGACAGCAAAACAGAGCTTTATCACTTTATTGGTAAAGATATACTCTACTTTCATGCCTTGTTCTGGCCTGCCACATTAGAGTTCAGCGGCTACCGTACACCAACGCAAGTATTTGCCCACGGTTTCTTAACCGTAAATGGCGAGAAAATGTCTAAGTCACGAGGTACGTTTATTAATGCACGCAGCTATTTAGACCATGTCAAAAATCCTGAATATTTACGTTATTACTATGCAGCAAAACTGAATTCTTCGATGGAAGATATTGATTTAAATTTAGAAGATTTTGTTGCACGTGTAAATAGTGATTTGGTTGGCAAATACATCAATATCGCTAGTCGCACAGCAGGTTTTATTAATAAGCGTTTTGATGGCAAGTTAAATCCATCAGTAAGCAATAATGTCATTGCTGAAATGAAAGCAGCAGCACCCAACGTTGCGAAAGATTTTGAGGCACGTGATTACGGTAAAGCCTTACGCGAGATTATGCGTTTAAGTGATTTGGCAAATGCCTATGTCGCGGATAAAGCGCCATGGGTGATTGCGAAGCAAGAAGGCCAAGATGATATGTTGCAACAAGTCTGTTCAGATGCCTTAGAAATGTTCCGCTTACTCACGTTATATCTTAAGCCTGTACTGCCGAAACTAGCATCTGAGATTGAAGCCTTTTTAAATGTTGAGCCATTAGTGTGGGCGAGTGTAGATGTGAGTTTGAGTGCGCAACATATCATTAACAAATACAATCATTTAATTACCCGAATAGAGCCCAAGGCGATAGAAGCCATGGTAGAAGCGAATAAAGAGAATCTAGAAAAAACTGCTGAGAAAACCGCGAAAAAAACAGGGACATCAGCAGCAGCTAAAACAGCGGCTGTGTCAGCAGGTGATTACATTCATATAGATGATTTCACTAAAGTGGATCTGCGTATCGCCAAAATTGTTAATGCTGAGCATGTAGAAGGTGCAGACAAGTTATTGAAACTGACCTTAGATATCGGTGAAGAAAAAAACCGCCAGGTGTTTGCCGGCATTAAGTCCGCTTATGATCCTGCGACTTTAGTCGGACGTTTAACCATCATGGTGGCTAACTTAGCACCGCGTAAAATGAAGTTTGGCATGAGTGAAGGCATGGTGTTAGCTGCTTCTGATGAATCAGGTGGCCCATTCATTATGTCACCTGACGAAGGTGCAAAAGCTGGGATGCGCGTAAAGTAACTTTATAACTTTAATCTAGCTTTATTGACGAGGATATGCGGCCTTTGGGCGGGATTTCAATTACCTTTTTAGAAACTGAAATACTTTTTTCTAGTTTTTTTAAAGTGCCAGGCCCAATGCCGTCTACGTTCATTATCTCTTCTGCTGTATGAAAGCCGCCGTTCTTTTTACGGTAATCAATAATAGCTTGTGCTTTCGTTGGCCCAATTCCTGTCAGCGCTTCTAATTCAGTTTGGCTTGCTGTATTGATATCGGTTGCAGCATGTAGGTTAAAGCTTAATACGAGTGATGCAAATAGAATGATTATTATTTTTCTCATGATTATTTCCTAATTATTTTTAGTTGTTAGGTACTAATGCGCATTACTTAAGTTGTAACGGTTGACTTCACTAATAGGCTTACCGATTAATTGAGAGATTGAATTTCATTATTGATAGCATGCAAGGCTTCGACAGGGCTTGCAGCTTGCGTAATGGGCCTGCCAACAACTAAATAGCTGGCACCCATACTCAATGCTTTACTTGGCGTCATGACCCGGTTCTGATCATCTATGCTGGCAGTAGCAGGCCGAATGCCAGGCGTAACCAACAGAAAATCATCATGCATTGCTGCTTTTAATTGTTGTGCTTCCATGGCTGAGCAGACAACACCATGTAGCCCAGCTAGCTGTGTGAGTGATGCAAGTTTAAGTACTTGGTCTTCTATACTGCTCTTAATGCCGAGTTCTTCCAGATTCTTTTGGCTCATGCTGGTTAGCACAGTCACTGCAATTAAATATGGGTTATGTGCGCTTTTGTTTATACCTTCTAGTGCTGCTTCCATCATGGCAGAGCCACCACTAGCATGTACATTCAACATCCAAACGCCTAAATTGCTAGCTGCTTCGCAAGCTTTAGCAACAGTGTTAGGAATGTCATGAAACTTAAGGTCTAAAAATACTTTGAAATCTTTAGCAATTAATTGCTCAACTAGTTGCGGCCCTGTGGCGGTAAAGAGCTCTTTACCTATTTTTAACTTGCACAGTGTAGGGTCTAGTTGGTTAACGAGTGAAAGGGCGTCTTTAGCATTGGCATAATCTAGGGCAACAATGACTTTGGCGTCTTTGATGTTTGTGTCAATAATCTTAGCATCCATTTTTATCGTTTTATTTCTTAATCGTCATTTCGCGACTAACAGCCTCACTTGGCTCAGATGGCAGTGATTCCCAAGCATTGCAAGCGGGACATTGCCAATGATATTGCTTTGCACGAAAGCCGCATTGATTACAGTGGTAAGCCGAGCGGTTACCAATCGCATTACGCACGGTTTGTTGCATTAGTTGAATATCTTGATTGTTCTTGCTTCTGCTATCCTTGTCGGACATTGCACGGGCTTGCAATAATTGATCCAATGTTTGCAAGCCTGGTTGACGAATAAGCTCGTTCCTAGCTAATGTCGCAGCACTATCAGGGCCTTCTTCTGTAATGGTTGCTTCATATAGAGCAGACATTAAAGAGGGTAGCTTGTAGCTCTCTAGGTAGGTTTTTAGTAACGCAATACCGTCTTTAGCTTTATCAGTCGCACTAAAGCTATTTAATAATTTCGGTGCGACTAGGCCTAAGTGCTCTGGATCTTGGAATTCAATATGTTTCCAATGGGAAATAGCTGCTGCATGATTGTCTAATTGTATTTCTAAGTCGCCGAGCAATACATTTGCGCGCACACATTTTTTATTGGCATCTAATGCATGCGCTAGGTGGAACCGCACTTGATCTAGTTGCTGATCAATCATGGCATTCATCGCCAGTTCGCAATGATATTGTGCAACCTCTTTCCTAAAAGGAATGCCTGACAATCGTTCTAGCTCAGTTGCCGTTTCTATTGCTTGCTCCCACTCGCGTTCTCGTACGTAAATTTCGAGTAGGGCATTTAATGCTGGTTGGCGATAGCGCTGATCTTTTAAGCCTTTGAATAACTCTTCGGCACGATCGTAGAGGCCTGCTTTTAGGTAGTCTTGTGCAAGTTCTGCTTTTACTGCTTCTGTTTGATTCTCAGTCAGTTCTTTTTTCTCGAGTAAATTCAAATGCATATTAATGGCGCGATCTGTTTCACCAGTACGTCTAAACAAACTACCAAGTGCAAAGTGGAGTTCTAAAGAGTCGCTATTGACGTGTATGGCCTCAGAAAATGCTTCTACGGCTTTATTGTGTTGGTCGCCAATAAGAAAGTTAAGGCCTTTAAAATAGGCGGCTGGCAGGGTGGTTGATTCGGATATTAATTGTTTAATATCGACACGTGCAGCCACCCACCCCAACGTAAAAAACAGAGGGAGAATGAGTAGCCACCAGTATTCAAATTCAATTGTCATGCAATATTCGCTATCTTGTTTTAGCCATTTTACCTAAGCATCAGACCAGGTGCTAATGATATACATAAAAAGGACGAAAAAAAACGGCACATAAAGTATGCACCGTTTGTTATGAAGTTCAATAAAAAGAGTTTAGTTAGCCAAATCGACACGATCTCGTAATTCTTTACCAGCTTTAAAGTGCGGCACATGCTTTGCAGGCACCTGCACTTTACTACCAGTTTTAGGATTTCGGCCTAATCGAGGCGGACGATAGTTAAGACTGAAACTACCAAAACCTCTAATTTCAATACGCTCCCCATTTGATAAGTTATCTGTCATTGCATCCAAAATGGCTTTGACTGATAGCTCAGCATCTTTAACAACAAGTTGCGGAAAATGTTCTGCAAGTAGGTTAATTAACTCAGATTTTGTCATGGCTAAAATATCTTTTCTAATTGACGATGATTTCAGGTTTTACTTCTTGCTATCCATTTTTGCTTTTAATAACGCGCCGAGGTTGGTGCTACCTGATGCAGCAGCAGCTTCTTCAGCAGTTTGTTTTTCAGCTTTTTTAGGCTTAGCCTTAGCTTTTGGTTTGGCTGAACTGTCTTCAGTGCTTGTTGCACTTCCACCGTTTGGATCTTCAGTAAGCTGTTTAACACCTAGCGATATACGTTCTTTTTCAACATCAATTGCAAGAATAACAGCATTTAAATCATCACCTTTTTTGAAGCTGCGAATCGCTTCTTCGCCATCTTGTGACCATGATAAATCAGATAAGTGAACAAGACCATCAATGTTGCCTGGCAAACCAATAAACACGCCAAAATCAGTAATCGATTTAATTTGGCCTGATACGTTGTCACCTTTAGCATGTGTAGCAGAAAAGTCATCCCATGGATTCGGTTTACATTGTTTCATGCCGAGTGATAGGCGACGACGATCTTCATCAATTTCAAGAATCATCACTTCTACTTCGTCACCTAATTGTGCGATTTTACCTGGATGGATGTTTTTGTTTGTCCAGTCCATTTCAGAAACATGAACAAGACCTTCAATGCCTGGCTCAACTTCTACAAACGCACCGTAGTCTGTTAAGTTTGAAACTTTACCGAATAGGCGTGTGCCTACAGGGTAACGACGACCCAATGATACCCATGGGTCATCGCCTAGTTGTTTAATACCGAGTGAAACGCGGTTTTTTTCTTGATCAAACTTCAAGATTTTCGCTTCAACTTCATCACCAACTGTTAATATTTCTGATGGGTGTTTAACACGACGCCATGCTAAGTCAGTAATGTGTAGTAAGCCATCAATGCCGCCTAAATCAACGAACGCACCGTAATCGGTAATGTTCTTAACGATACCTTTAACAGTAGCACCTTCAACCAATGTCTCCATGAGGGCTTCACGGTCAGCACCAGCGGTGACTTCCATCACTGCACGGCGTGACACAACGATGTTGTTACGTTTACGATCAAGCTTGATTACTTTAAAATCCCATTCTTTGTTTTCGAATGGGGTTGTATCTTTAACTGGGCGAATATCAACCAATGAGCCAGGCAAGAATGCCATGATGCCATTCACTGAAACACGCAAACCGCCTTTAACACGACTACTGATATAACCTTTAACAACGCGACCTTCGTTCATCGCATCTTCTAAATCTAACCATGCTTCCATTTTTTTCGCTTTATCGCGAGAAAGAATGGTCGAGCCAAAGCCATCTTCTAGTTTCTCAATAGCAACTTTTACGAAGTCACCAATTTCAACTTCCAGTTCCCCTTGAGGATTTTTAAATTCGTTTATATCAATCACGCTTTCAGATTTTAAACCTGCATTAACAATCACGTGATCGTTGTCGATAGTAACCACCTCGGCGGTGATTACTTCGCCTGAGCGCATTTCTTGGCGCGTTAAGCTTTCTTCGAAAAGGGCGGCGAATGATTCTTCGTTAGAAGATGTAGTTGTAGAAGTCATTAAAAAAAGTATATCCAGTTTAGTCCCACCTAGCAGTGGGGAAGTTAATTAACGTCGCGTGATTAAAGTTTAAAGTATACGTAAGCCGTAAAAACGCAACACGAACCGCACATATTACACAAAAAATATCTTATGTTCAATGACTTAATGGAGTTTTTCTTGCTAAGAAAGGCTTTTTTTGTGCTCGGAAAGCACAAATGCAACGGCTTCGTCTATATTGCGATTGTCTGTGTCGAGCAAAATAGCGTCTTTAGTTTGTGTTAGTGGTGCAGATGTGCGCGTTCTGTCACGCTGATCGCGTTCTTGTAAATTTTTAAGTATTTTCTCGTAATTGGCTGC
>JBJPGD010000029.1:0-20796 GCA_048595445.1 Methylophilaceae bacterium | reverse complement strand
CACCACTTTCATTCTCATTCTACCTGCTGAAGCCCTTACTGCTGCCTCATCATTAGCAACCGTACCGCCACAACCACCAGCTGCACGAATCACACGTGAAGCTAAGTAAAGCTTACCATCGGCTGTTTCACCCACTAAACGGACATATGCATCTGTTTCAAAACGAATACGCGTTGATAAGTTAAACTCACCTAAAGCATCTGTTAAATGGTATACCGCAGTTAGAGGGATTGGATTTGCATCGACAAATGAATACAGCTTAACGATTTTTACACCTGCCGCTTTGGCGGCAGCACTATCAATCTTATAGGTCACTGGTACTTGCGCACCACTTTCGGCACGCTTAGCGGCCTCAATTTTCATGAAGCTTACTTCCTTCATGGCTCTTTTTTCAAAGAAAGCTTCTTTCATCACTGGCCAAAGTTTAGGATCAGCCTCTGCAAATGCCGTTATGCTATTTGTTAAAAAAATAGCGGTTGATACACAGATAATACTTATTAATTTATTGAATTTCATCATTCACCCCATAATTTTTTCTAATCATCATATTTTAATTCTTTAATACATTAACGCAAACAGTTCAGTTTTGGACTACTTGCAGGCATTTTAGTTGTATTCAAATAAAGATATGTAACCGCAATCACACACATAGTAGTCGGTTTAAAAAACTCATCCTTACAGGCATTAACCACCCATGCTCGGCGCACCAGAAGGCTTCATTTCATAATTCAGATCCCAAAACTCCTC
This sequence comes from Methylophilaceae bacterium, assembly GCA_048595445.1. Taxonomy (GTDB): domain Bacteria; phylum Pseudomonadota; class Gammaproteobacteria; order Burkholderiales; family Methylophilaceae. Next base: position 20,049 of record JBJPGD010000029.1, on the reverse strand, counting down.
AAAATTAAGCTCCACCCCATTACCAGCAGGGTCTTTCAAATTAATTTGGCGCACACCATTGGCTAAAATACGTGTCGTATAGCCAATATTTTTAGCTGTTAAATGTGTTTCCATCGCTGGCATATCAGTAAAGGTAAACGACACATGATCATAAGTGCTATGTACATTTAATGCTGGTGGCTCTGGTGTTTTATATTCCGCTAAATGCACCACATCATTATCACCAATATAGAGCCAATAACCATAAGACTTACTCGACACACGTTTACCCACGGTGAGCCCTATAATGTCGCAATAAAAGTCGCGCAGCATGTTCATGGTATCGCGATCAGTGCGGAAGTTAACGTGATTGATTTCGGTAGCAGGCATGAATAAGCTCTTTATAGATTCGTTTCAATTAAACATTGTATCGCATGTACTATTCGCCTTCAAACTCGCATAAAGCAAAAGTTTGGAGTCCGGCTTTTTGTAATCGTTGCAGTCCGCCAATATCGGGCAAATCAATAACAAAACCACAACCCGCCACTACCCCACCACGCCTTTGAATCAACGCCACTGCGGCCTCTGCTGTGCCGCCAGTCGCAACTAAATCATCTATCAGCAATATTTGCTCGCCCTCACCAATCGCATCGGTATGGATTTCTAATTGGCCAGTGCCGTATTCCAGTGTATATGCTTGTGAGATTGTTTCTGCTGGCAACCTACCCGCTTTACGCACTGGCACAAAACCAACACCCAACTTATATGCCAACGCCGCACCAATAATAAAGCCACGCGCTTCGATGCCAGCGATTTTATCTATGTTTTGATTCTTGTATTGTTCCGCTAAACCATCGACTACCATGCTTAACCCCTTAGGGTCTTGTAGCAAAGTGGTGATATCGCGAAACATGATGCCTTGTTTAGGGTAATGAGGGATGGTGCGGATTAGGGATTTAAAGTACAAATTACACCCTAACTAGATAATGTTGATACATCTCTAATCTTTAATGATGTATACCAATAACTGAGCGCAATGAAGGCTGAAATCGCCATAACATCTACCAGAGTGCTTTCAGTGATTGAATCAGACCTTGTAGGGGATAGAACTTCTCCCAGAACTGAAATGATGACCATTATTGGAAACAACACACTTATCAAACGAATCATCACTGGAAAACCAATGCAAACCATTCTCGCTATAAAGTCTTTATCATCACCAGTAGAATTAATTTTATAACAATAAACAATTCCAGCTACACCTAAGACCAACTCTAGACAGTTGCTAAGCATATCGTATACATTAGAAACCGTATCTACATAACCGCTTAGCTGAGTAGCTAAAGTACATGCGACGATAAACGCCAAATAATATTTCAACTGTTCTTTTTGGGTGACTTCACCTGCCTTAAAATCTTTAACCAAGGCATCTACTTTCCAAAAATACATAACACATCCTTTTTACTCTTCAAATGTTATTAACCTAAAATGCAAATCGCTCCGCGCGGACTAGGCGCAGGCGTGAAGACAGTACGATTAGTACGGCAAGCGCTTGCAACGACGTCCCCGCAAGCGAGTTGCATTTTACTCAGTTGCGCGGACGCGGATATGAAGTTCCCGCAACTGCTTCTCACCCACCGCACTCGGCGCATCACTCATTAAACACTGTGCTTTTTGCGTTTTAGGAAAAGCAATCACATCGCGAATCGATTCCGCACCTGCCATCAACGTCACTAAACGGTCTAAACCGAATGCTAAGCCGCCGTGTGGTGGCGCACCGTATTGCAATGCCTCTAGCAAGAAGCCAAACTTGTCCTGTGCTTCTTCATCTGAAATATTCAGTGCTTTCAATACTTTAGCTTGTACGTCTTGCTTGTGAATACGAACTGAACCGCCGCCAACTTCCCAACCATTTAGCACCATATCGTAGGCTTTTGATAAACAAGCACCTGGATTGGTTTCTAACAGTTCTTCATGCCCATCTTTTGGACTGGTGAATGGGTGGTGCAATGCGTTCCAGCTATCATTCTCTTCATTATGTTCAAACATTGGGAAATCAATTACCCACAATGGTGCCCAAGCACGCCCATCGACATGGCCTTTATCGTGCCCAACTTTTTCACGCAATGCGCCCAGTGCTTCGTTCACTACTTTAGTGGTGTCAGCACCGAAGAAGACGATGTCGCCATCTTGTGCACCTGTGCGCTCCATAATCGCTTTCAGTGCATCTGAATGAATGTTTTTAACGATTGGGCTTTGTAGGCCTTCTTCGTTTAGTTTAGTCACATCGTTGACCTTGATGTAAGCCAAGCCTTTCGCACCGTAGATTTTGACAAACTCTGTGTAAGCATCAATTTCTTTACGGCTAATGGTGGCGCCTTGCGGCACACGAATCGCGGCTACGCGGCCTTTATCGCTATTAGCTGGGCCTGAGAATACTTTAAAGTCCACGTCTTTCATGACGTCTGAAAGCTCAGTGATTTCCAATGTCACGCGCATATCTGGTTTATCAGAGCCGTATCGTGCCATGGCTTCTGCATAGGGCATGCGTGGAAATTCTGCTGGCAAGTCAACATCTTGCACTTTTTTCAACATATCACGGATCATATTTTCCACGATGTCCATGATGTCGTCTTCTTCTAAGAAAGAAGTTTCCAAGTCAATCTGTGTAAATTCCGGTTGGCGATCCGCGCGCAAATCTTCATCACGGAAGCATTTGGTGATTTGGAAGTAACGATCAAAACCAGACACCATTAATAACTGTTTAAATAGCTGTGGTGATTGTGGCAATGCAAAAAACTCACCGTGATGCACACGTGATGGCACTAAGTAATCGCGCGCACCTTCTGGTGTACTGCGATTTAGCATCGGTGTTTCAATTTCGATAAAGCCTTTGTCGTCTAGGTAATCACGAATCACTTTAGAAACGCGATAGCGCAACTTCATGTTTTCTTGCATCACTGGGCGACGTAAATCGATATAGCGATGTTGCAAACGCACCATTTCACTTAAGTTGTCATCATCCAACATAAATGGTGGCGTCAGTGATGGATTTAGAATTTCAATCTCGCTGGCTAGCATTTCCACTTCGCCTGTTGGGATGTTTTTATTCACAGTGCCTTCTGGACGCGGGCGCACTTTACAAGTCACTTGCAATACAAATTCATTACGCACTGTCTCTGCTGCTGCAAATGCTTCAACCGTATCTGGGTCAATCACAATTTGCGCGATGCCTTCACGGTCACGCAAGTCAATAAAGATAACACCGCCATGATCACGGCGGCGATGCGCCCAACCACATAGGGTAACAGTTTGTCCGATAAGTTCGCGGTTTACGTGGCCGCAGTAATGTGTACGCATCATAATGTTCTAATCAATTTATCTAGGTTAATGTTTACTTGGGTTAATGTTTATTGGGGTTAATGTTTATTTGGGTTTAACTTGTTTCTTTTGTTTTTCTGCTTTATCTAATGCTGATTTAATCTTCTCTGATTTGACCTCAGGTGCCACAGTGCCCATGCTAATAATATATTTCAGTGCTTGGTCCACGCTCATATCTAGCTCTACCACATCAGCTTTAGGCAACATTAAAAAATAGCCGCCAGTTGGGTTCGGTGTCGTTGGCACATACACGCTAACAAAATCACCTTTTAAGTGATTACTGACATCACCGCCTGGCTCCCCCGTTAAAAAGGCAACTGTCCACGAATCTTTACGCGGAAATTCTATTAACAAAGCCTTGCGAAAAGCATTACCTGAATCAGAAAAAAGCGTATCAGAAACTTGCTTAACACTAGAGTAAATAGACTTAACCACCGGCACACGTGAGAGCATCTCTTCCCACAACATAATCAGTTGTTGCCCAAAGAAGTTAGTCGCGATTAACCCTGTCAAAAAAATCACGGCCAACGTTAGCAACGCACCTAGACCTGCCATACTAAAACCAAGTAGCTTTTGTGGGCGCCAATCTTCAGGCAGCAATAATAAGCTTTGATCCAACGTTTCTATCAGCGTACTCATTACCCAAAAGGTAACCACCAACGGCACGAGCACCAGCAAACCTGTAATAAAATATTTTTTCATGATGATTTAATCAGCAGTAGCCGACTTTTCAGTTTTGCTTTCTGCTTTAGACTCAGATTTAGGTTCTGTTGTAGATTCAGATTTAGACTCTGGTTTAGCAACTGCTTTATTGTTATTTTTAAAATCAGTGGCATACCAACCTGTGCCATTCAGCTGAAAGCTAGGTGCAGATAGCATTTTGGAAAATGTTTCTTTGCTGCAAGCAGGGCATTCCATCGTGTTTTCAGCGCTCGCTTTACGCAGCATCTCATCCTGATGGCCACATGCTGAGCATTTGAAATCGTAAATTGGCATATTGTTTAATTACTTAAGTATTGAGTCAAAGGCGAGATTATAACTGATGTCGGTCATTTGGTTAATCTATTCAAGTGTTTAGATAAATAATAAAGGTCTTGAATATTATGCTTTTATTCGAAAGTGGTTTAGTTTAATTAAAACTACAGTTCATACAATATAGCGTCTTACCAACACTTTGCTAACTACTAAAACCTCAATAGCTTTTTTAAACTTGATTTACATTTTTCCATATTAAGCTTTTGATTATTTTCAATAAAATTAATCAAAAGCTCATACATGGTTTTTTCCTGCGGTGTAAGCTGGTCTAGAAACATATCCATTTGCATTACAGAGTCCATTTTATGATATCCCGTCCCCTTAATATGTGACACCTCTAACGACAGATCTCTTAGAACAAGGTAATCGTTTGACATCGCAAAAGTAATTGCAGCCCAATCTATGCCCCACCCAAAGTTATTTTTTTCGTACTTAAGCCCGTGTAATTTATTACATATACCTTTCGTAAAGCTCCATACAGTGGAATCAGTCTGCGCAACATGGATTAATGTACTGTCAACATAGTTTGATATTTTTACATCTTCTGTTTCCCAGTATGTGTAATTAACTTCAGGCGCCCATATCCCAATTTTTTTATTTTCCAAATGGACTTTCTTACACCTGCTAACTAACTGGGCCCAGTTTTTAGATTCAGCATCTGCTTGTATTTGCAAATGTATATCACCCTTATTTAAATCAAGTGATTTTTTAAACTTTTTACCATAAAACCAATCATCTGGGACTTGGATCCAAGCACCTGTACCACTCCTGATCAAACCATCTTTTGTAGAATAAATGACAGTCAAATAATCTGTCAAACCTTCAACTTGAGATGCAATTAATTCGGCGCAGTTTTCCTTGCCATCCCAGCAAATAATAGATATGTGTAGAGTAAGCATGACATTATGCTCAATTATTTATTTTGAAAAATTCAATTAGGTTGCGATGTTTTTCTTAGCCGACAGCTCTTGTAACCCAACGTTAAGCTAACATGTTTCAATATTATATTGAAAGACAGATTTTCTTTTCAATTAAAACGGAATGTCGTCATCAAAGTTATCAAACGCTGCACCACCGCCTACTGGTGTTGAAGAAGTTGCAGGCGCAGACTCTGCCACTGGCTTACTAGCAGCCGCTTCACGAGGTGGAGCTTGATTGAAGTCTTCTGGTGCACTTTTTCCACCATCATAGCTTGCGCCACCACTATCACTTTTGCTGCCCAACATTTGCATTTGGTCACCAATAATCTCCGTGGAATAACGTGTTACGCCATCTTTTTCCCACTTGCGTGTTTGTAAGCGGCCTTCTACATAAACTGGACGACCTTTTTTGAGGTATTCGCCAGCAATCTCAGCTAGACGGCGATACATCACGATGTTGTGCCATTCTGTTTTCTCTTGCTTGACGCCACTTTTATCTTTCCAGTTTTCTGTGGTGGCAATGCTAAAATTACACACTGCGTTACCATCTGGCATATAGCGCACTTCAGGGTCGCGTCCTAGGTTTCCAACTAATATCACTTTATTTACTGATGCCATTATTTGCTCCCTATCAATTTCAATATATTTTGCTCTATTGCGGCTTGGTCTTCAATACTTTGTTGATTATTAATTTTAACAATCAGTGTTTGTTCTTGTGCAATCACCGCGACTTCTTCCACTCCTGACATTTGTGTTATTGCCTTTTTAATAGCTATCGCTTTGTTTTCGTCTAGTGGTTCTACATGATACATCTTTGTTTTAACACTTGGGGGTGTTTTCATGCCTAAAGCAGATATTAACCAAATACCAATGAGTACTGCACAGAAGATAAATACACTAGAGAATCCGTAATGCCCCGATAAAAACCCACCAGCTACCGCGCCTATAAAAACGCCTAGTGATTGCGCCGTGTTATGCACACCAATTGCCGTACCCTTCGAATCTGCAGGGGCCATTTTAGAAATCAATGATGGCAAGGTTGCTTCTAGTAAATTAAACGCGATAAAGTAAAAGAATAAAGCAGCAACAACACCCCAAAATTGATGAATAGTCGCAGCAAATAAAAGTTGTGCTGCTAACATGATAGCCACCGCGCCGATAAAGACTGGTTTTAATTTTGCACGTTTTTCGCCATAAATAATGGCCGGCAACATCAATACAAAAGAAATAACCAACACAGGTAAATAAACAATCCAATGCTGATTCACATTCATACCACTGGTTTCTATTAAGGCAAAAGGTACGACGACAAACATGGCCATTTGCGCTGCATGTAAGCTAAATGCACCGAAGTTAAGGCGTAGCAATTGCGTATTACGCAACACTTCTTTAAGTTTGCCAGGTGCTGCTTCCGCATCTGAATGAAAGTGACTGTTCACTGGATCTGGTACTAAGAACTTCACCACCAATATCGCAAAAATAGACAATATGGCTGTCATCCAAAAAATACCTTGTACGCCGATGCTTTGGTTAAGCAGCGGCCCTGCAACTAATGACAAAGCAAATGTCACACCAATGGTGCCGCCAATGGTTGCCATTGCTTTTGTGCGGTGCTCTTCGCGTGTGGAGTCTGCAACTAACGCCATGACAACAGCCGATACTGCGCCTGCACCTTGAATCGCTCGTCCAATAATCACAGTGAAAATGTCAGTGCCCATTGCTGCAATTACACTGCCAATCACAAAAATCAGCATGCCTACATAAATCACCTTTTTACGACCGTACTTATCGCTCGCAATACCGAACGGTAATTGTAATAACACTTGTGTTAACCCATAAGCACCCAGCGCCAAACCAACCATGGTTTGATCTTGTCCACCTTCTAGCGTTTGCGCATATATCGCAAATATCGGCAGAATCAAAAACATGCCGAGCATGCGTAAACCGTAAATTGAAGCGAGACTTATCGTCGCACGACGCTCTGTCGGCGACATCTTTTCAGAAATTTGCATGAAACCTTAGCTGAATTCAGAATAATTGCGTATATTATCAGGTTGCCCTATTTTCGTTAAAGTAATTATGGAATTTATTAAAGTCCGCGGTGCTCGCACCCACAATCTAAAAAACATTTCTTTAGATATCCCACGTAATAAACTGGTCGTCGTCACGGGGTTATCTGGATCTGGGAAGTCCTCTTTGGCTTTTGACACGCTTTATGCAGAAGGTCAAAGACGCTACGTAGAAAGTTTGTCTGCCTATGCAAGACAATTTTTAGCCCGTATGGATAAACCAGATGTCGATTTGATTGAGGGTTTATCGCCTGCCATTTCCATTGAGCAAAAAGCCACATCTCACAACCCAAGATCAACTGTTGGCACGGTGACTGAGATTCATGACTACTTACGACTATTATATGCACGTGCAGGTGACCCAGAATGCCCTGAGCACAATATTAAATTAGAAGCACAAACCGTTAGCCAAATGGTAGATGCTATCTTAAAACTACCAGAAGAGTCCAAGCTAATGATTTTGGCACCAGTCGTTACTGGTCGCAAGGGTGAACAGTTAGATTTATTTGATCAGTTAAAAGCGCAAGGTTTTGTACGCCTACGTGTCGATGGCAAGGTTTACGAAGTTGACGAATTGCCAGAACTGGCGAAAACGAAAAAGCATAATGTAGATGTCGTGGTTGATAGACTCAAAGTGCGTGCTGATATGAAGCAACGGATTGCAGAAAGTTTTGAAACGGCATTAAGACTAGCAGACGGCAAAGCCATTGCACTAGAAATGGAGTCAGAAGAAGAACATCTATTTTCAGCTAAGTTCTCATGCCCATCATGTGACTACTCACTAGCGGAGCTGGAGCCACGCCTATTTAGCTTTAACAACCCAATGGGTGCTTGCCCAAGTTGTGATGGTTTAGGTAATGTCACCTTTTTTGATCCTAAGCGCGTTGTTGCATTCCCAACCTTATCATTGGCTAGCGGTGCGATTAAAGGCTGGGATAAACGCAATCAGTTTTACTTCCAAATGCTTTCAGGGTTAGCAGAGCACTATGGTTTTGACTTAGAAATGGCTTTTGAAGAGCTACCCGTTGAAGCAAGAGATGTGCTGCTCAATGGTTCTGGTAAAGAGCAAATTACATTTAAATACATTAATGAACGCGGCACTTTTTTCACTAAAACGCACACGTTTGAAGGTATCTTAAATAATTTACAACGCCGTTACCGGGAAAGTGATTCCTCTGCTGTGCGTGAAGAGCTATCCAAATATATAAATAGCGCTAGTTGCCCAGATTGTAGTGGCACACGTTTGCGTCGTGAAGCGCGCCACGTAAAAGTAGGCGACAAAAACATTCATGAAATATGCGAGCTACCATTAAGGCAAGCGTTTTCATTTTTCGATACGCTAGCGTTAACCGGTGCTAAGCTTGCTATTGCAGATAAGATTGTCACAGAAATCAGTAATCGGCTTAAATTCTTAACTAATGTCGGTTTAGAATATTTGTCACTTTCTCGTTCAGCGGAGACGCTTTCTGGAGGTGAGGCACAACGTATTAGATTGGCCAGCCAAATAGGCAGCGGCTTAACAGGCGTCATGTACGTATTAGACGAACCTTCTATTGGCTTACATCAGCGTGACAACGATAGGTTACTAGAAACACTCAAACGCTTACGTGATATTGGTAACAGCGTTATCGTGGTTGAACATGACCACGATGCAATTTTAACGGCTGATTACGTGATTGATATTGGCCCTGGTGCTGGTGAGCATGGTGGAGAAATTGTTGCAGAGGGCACACCAAAAGAAGTGCTAGCGAACAGTAACTCATTAACTGGCCAGTACTTAAGCGGCAAAAAACAAATTGAATACAAAAAAGCGCGCACTAAGCCTGATACAACGCGTATGGTCAAACTCACCAATGCAACAGGTAATAACTTGCAAGATGTTTCAATAGAGATTCCAGTTGGCTTACTCACCTGTGTGACTGGCGTTTCTGGTAGCGGTAAATCCACCTTAATTAACGACACCTTATACCGTGCAGTTGCCCAACATTTGTATCGTAGCAATGCAGAACCTGCGCCACATAACGACATTGAAGGCTTAGCTTTCTTTGACAAAGTAGTCGATGTCGATCAAAGTCCAATTGGCCGTACGCCACGCTCTAACCCTGCAACCTATACCGGTTTATTTACACCTATTCGTGATTTATTCGCCGCCGTGCCTGAAAGTAGAGCGCGTGGTTATGGGCCAGGCCGCTATTCATTTAACGTCAAAGGCGGGCGTTGCGAAGCCTGTCAAGGTGATGGCGTGATTCGAGTTGAGATGCACTTCTTACCAGATGTTTATGTCCCTTGCGATGTATGTAAAGGTCAGCGTTACAATCGCGAAACCTTAGAAATTAATTTCAAAGGTAAAAACATTCGTGAGATTCTAGCGTTAACAGTAGAGCAAGCGCACCCGTTCTTTAGTGCGCAACCGACGATTGCAAGAAAACTTAAAACCTTGCTGGATGTCGGCTTAGGCTATATCACATTAGGGCAAAGTGCGACGACCCTATCAGGTGGTGAAGCCCAACGCGTTAAACTCGCTTTAGAGCTTAGTAAACGCGATACAGGCCGCACACTCTATATCCTAGATGAACCAACGACAGGGCTGCACTTTGCCGACATTCAATTACTGCTAGATGTGATTCATCGTTTGCGTGATGCAGGTAATACCATCGTCATTATTGAGCACAATTTAGATGTGATTAAAACGGCAGACTGGATTGTCGACATGGGGCCTGAAGGTGGAGATGGTGGCGGCTTAATCATTGCGGAAGGTACGCCAGAAGACGTGGCTAAGAGCAAGAAGAGCTATACCGGAAAATACCTAAAAAATATGCTTTAATCTGCTTAAAGTTTGCTTACGCTTACCAGTAGTAAGCGTAAGCAAATATAGATAACACAATAATAGCGAGCACCAACTTCGCTACTAGTGCTAACACAAAGCCTAAACCTGCAGCGATACCAACCCGCGCTGCATCACCTGAGTTGCGGCGTGAAATAAACTCACCAACTGCCGCACCAATAATTGGCCCAATTATTAAACCAACAACGCCGCCAAGAATACCTAACAAAGCACCGATAATCGTGCCAATTAACGCCAACCGGCTGGCTTTAGCTTGCTTTACGGTAAAGTAAGAAGCAAAAAAATCAACCGCCCAGGCAAGTAACGAAATCACACCAATAATGACCATGGTGGATTTGCTGACTAATTCAAAATGATCAACCCAAGCCGCTAATAATAGGCCAGCAAAAATAAAAACGATGCCAGGCAATATCGGCAACAGCAACCCCACAAACCCAACGATAACCAACAAACCTGCTATTAACCAATACCAATCCATCAAATACCCTTTATGGCGCTTTCACTAAACGTAGCCGTGCTCTAATTGTTGCAGTACGGCGATTCAAATATCTTGTATTACGATGTTTGTCATAAAAACGCGGGTTCGGCACCATCACCGCTAACTTTGCTGCCTGCGTTGTAGATAAGCTAACCACGCCTTTATGGTAATAATGTCGTGCTGCCGCTTCTGCACCAAACACACCATTACCCCATTCAATGACATTTAAATAAATTTCATAAATGCGTTGCTTGCTGAGCATATTTTCTAGCATTAGAGTAATCAAGACTTCTTCCAACTTTCGTAGCAAGGTACGATCACTCGATAAAAACAAGTTCTTAGCTAGTTGTTGGCTAATCGTAGAACCGCCAGCAACAAACTTCCCTTTTTTGATATTCTTCTCGATAGCGAGCTTAATCCCCTCCCAATCAAAACCCTGATGCTGTAAAAATTTTGCATCTTCGCTGGCAATTACCGCGCGCTTCAAATTTTTAGATATTTTTGCATACTCGACCCAACGATGCTTAAGCTTCGCTTTAGGGTTCTCCGCCTGCATGACGGCTAAACGAGAGTCCATGAAAGCTGTTGACGACGGGTTGAACTTCATCCACCAAGCGATGTGGATGAATACCCAAAGGCTATACAAAAAGAACCATAAAAGCAGCAACGCTAAAGCGCGGTTGATATAACCACCAAACTTTAAACGTTTGGCTCTTGGCTTGCTATTAAAGAACCATCTAAGAATCAATTATGAAACTCTCATTTTCTCTATCACTGCATTCGAATCTGGGCGTACACCTCGCCACAACATAAACGCCGCTGCGGCTTGCTCTACAAGCATGCCTAGGCCGTCAGCCACATTTACACCTTTAGCGCGTGCTAGCGCCATAAAAGGCGTCTCACGCCCGTACATCATATCGTACGCCAAACAACCGTCAGCGAATACCGTATCCGATATTGGTAAGCTCGTCTTACTTAGGCCAGTAGAAGTCGCATTAATCACCACATCAAACTGGTTGCTTAAATCCTCATATGCACTAGCAGCTAAACGAATGGAACCATACTGATCGCTAACTTTGGTAATCATCGTGATAGCTTTCTCTACACTACGGTTAGCCACAACCAATTCACTAGGACCTTTATTTAACAATGGGTGCAGTACACCTTGTGCCGCGCCACCTGCGCCTAATAGCAATACACTTTTCCCTTGCAATGATATGTGTAAATTGTGTTCAATATCTCTCACCATCCCTAGGCCATCGGTATTTTGGCCGTTAATATCAGTATGGTTAAAACTCAGCGTATTCACTGCACCAGCATATTGCGCTAGGACGTTCAAGTCGGTTGCCAACTCGTAGGCATCAAACTTAAAAGGCACAGTCACATTCACACCTTGATACCCTTCAGCGATCAGTTTTTTAATCACATCAGCAAAACCACCTAAGGGGGACAAAATGGCTTCATACGACATATCTTGATTGGTTTGTTTAGCAAATGCTGCGTGGATAGCGGGTGATTTGCTATGTGCTATAGGGTTGCCAATGACGGCATATTTATCTGTCATGCTGATTGAGTATTCCAGTTACTATCTGGTTAGTTATTCCAGGGTAAGCCAGCGTGCCGCCAACCATTAATTAATGTGCGCTGTTTTTCTGCATTGGCTTCACCCTCAAAACCTTCCAACATATTGTAAGCTTCAGTAAAGCCCAGTTGTGTAGCCAACGCTGCTGCATTATGCGAGCGACCTCCTGTGCGGCACATAAAGATCACCAAAGACTCTTTATCGACCTGCCTATCTAAATGCGCAGAGAAGTCTTCATTAGCGACCATGCCTGGATAGAATGCCCATTCAATACTTATAGCATCGGGCACCTTGCCTACCAATTCAAGCTCTGCATGGCTGCGCACATCTACCAACGAGGCGTGTTGGGTATTTTGCAATACATCATAAGCTTCATTTGGTGTAAGCGCTCCGGCATAAGGTAGGCTCATTTCATTTGAGCATTCTTTTGCTCTTTCAAGAATGTCGCTAATGGCTTCCATTACTTTCTCCCGCTTTTCTTTTAAAATTCAAATTCAGTTGACCTTTATTTTTTTATATCATATTCAATCAAATTGAATTTTTAATATATAAGAGAGTATATCGTTATTTTTCACTCTAAAAATACAAAGCCATAAATGCACCATTTTAGTGCAGTTTTTAACAAAATGTTTCATCTTAGTGCATTCGAATGCACCTACCAAGATAAATGTTAGTCATATAGGCCTTTTTACTATTTTTTAAATGGCATAATTCCTGCTAATATCTGGTGTTGGCGTTATTGTAGTAATAACAATATTTATACTAGCTTCACACCTTTCAAATCATTCAATATTAGGAGATTGTAATGTCCGTAGCAAATGTAATGAAAATGATTAAAGAAAACGACATTAAATTTGTCGATTTTCGTTTCACAGACACACGCGGTAAGGAACAACACACAAGTGTGCCTGTATCAGCATTCAACGAAGAAAAATTTACTGAGGGCCACGCATTTGATGGTTCTTCAATTGCTGGCTGGAAAGGTATTCAAGCGTCTGATATGCAATTGATGCCAGATGCATCAACAGCAAATATCGATCCTTTCATGGATGAAGCAACATTAATCTTAACTTGTGACGTGATTGATCCTACCGATGGTAAAGGGTATGACCGTGACCCACGTTCTATCGCAAAACGTGCTGAAGCATACTTAAAAGCCAGCGGCATAGGCGACACAGCTTACTTCGGCCCGGAGCCAGAATTCTTTGTTTTTGATAACGTTGCTTGGGACGTTAGCATGGGCAATAGCTTTGTTAAAATCAATTCTGAGGAGGCGGCCTGGCAATCAGGTGATACATTCGAAGGTGGTAACACAGGTCACCGTCCTAAAGTAAAAGGTGGCTACTTCCCAGTACCTCCAGTTGATTCACTACACGACATCCGTTCTGCAATGTGTATGACCCTGGAAGCAATGGGGGTGCCTGTTGAAGTGCATCACCATGAAGTGGCGACAGCTGGTCAATGTGAAATCGGTACTAAATTTTCAAGCCTAGTAGAGCGTGCTGATTGGACTCAAGTCCTAAAATACGTTGTATTAAACACAGCGCATGCCTATGGTAAAACAGCAACATTTATGCCGAGACCAGTTCATAACGACAATGGCTCAGGCATGCATGTGCATCAATCTGTATGGAAAGACGGTAAAAACTTATTCGCTGGAGACGGCTATGCTGGCATGAGCGAATTTGCTTTGTACTACATCGGTGGCATCATCAAACATGCCCGCGCATTGAATGCGATTACTAACCCAAGTACAAACTCTTATAAGCGTTTGGTGCCTGGCTTTGAAGCACCAGTTAAATTAGCGTACTCTGCTAAAAACCGCTCTGCTTCTATCCGCATACCATTCGTACATGGTGATAAAGCACGTCGTATTGAAGCACGTTTCCCAGACCCAACTGCGAATCCATACTTGGCGTTCGCAGCACTGCTGATGGCTGGCCTTGACGGTGTGCAGAATAAAATTCACCCAGGTGAGCCTGCAACTAAAGATCTATACCATCTTCCGCCAGAAGAAGATGCATTGATCCCAACTGTTGCTGCTTCATTAGAGGAGGCTTTGGAAGCATTAGAAGCTGACAACGAGTTCTTGACTCGAGGCGGCGTATTCTCTCAAGACTGGGTAGAATCATACATCGAATTTAAAATGGAAGAGGTGACTCAGCAACGTCAGACACCAACACCATTAGAGTTTGATATGTACTACAGCTGCTAAGCACTAGCAAACTGTAATATCACAGCATAAAAGGGCAGCTTAGCTGCCCTTTTTCATATTTTAAAGTTGTAAAAATATCATTTGCCCGCTTTTAACCCGTATTAGTCAACCAATTAGTTGCAACTTCGTTGCTAACTGTAAGAGCCTCATCTAAACTATTGGTATGAATAAACAATTTATTTTTATTTGCACATGCTTAGCGGCCTTCATTTTACCGCTCACTAGCCATGCGGTCATCTATAAACACGTGGATGCGGATGGCCGCATCACCTATTCAAATGTAAAAATAAAGGGTGCAAAGAAGGTCTATATTGAGCCCGCTGATACTAGCTTTGGTACACAAGGTGGCTCTGAAGAAAGAGCGAAACCAGCAACAAAAAAATCACCCAGTAGCTTTCCGAAAGTCGATGATGAGACACAAAAGAATAGAGATGCCTCACGCAAGCAAATACTACTTTCTGAGTTGGAATCAGAAAAAAAAGCACTAGAAGCTGCAAAAGAAGCCTATAAGCAAGGCGAATCTAACCCTGAAGTATTCAGGAAATTTAAAAAAGTTACTGTTAAAAATAAAAATGGCACTACCACTACAAAGTCAGTCCCTGCAGGCACTGGCCGTAATGTAGCTAAATATCAAGAAAAAATAAAAGGACTACAGGAAACTGTCGACTCTCATCAACGAAATATCGAGCTTTTAGAAAAAGAAATTAGCAATTTAAATTAACTTTTTCAAGCCTTAAAAAACTGGCTTATCTTTTGCTTTAATACAAGTATTCACAACATTAATGCTAGTATTTAACACATGGTTCAAAAAGGCTCCGCAAACTTCCCTGGTCTAGAAAATCTAGCCACATCAGTCATCTTACTGAATGCTGCTCAGCAAGTCGTCTATGCCAACCCAAGTGCTGAGATTTTGTTTGCTGTTAGTGCAACAAAAATATCGAATAGACACGTTTCAGAAGTATTCTTAAATTGTGAAATTCTAGACCTCGCTATTGAACATGCAATTAAAACTAAAAGCCCTTTTAGAGAGCATGAATTTGCAATTACAACGGTGCGCCAACGCTCATCAGTAGTCACTTGTGCCGTAACACCCGTCGATATGCATGAAGCGGTATTACTATTAGAGTTTCAACCTATGGATCAGCAATTACGTATTGCTAAAGAAGAGCGCATGTTGATTCAACAGCAAGCGAACTCTGAGCTTTTACGTAATTTAGCCCATGAAATACGCAACCCACTTGGTGGACTACGTGGTGCAGCACAATTATTAGAGCATGAATTACCACAACCAAGTTTGCGAGAGTACACACAAGTCATTATTAAAGAAGCTGATAGACTACATAGTCTAATGGATAGGTTGCTAGTACCGCATCGCGTACCACAATACGAACCGACTAACATTCATGAAGTACTAGAACGCGTTAGAAGTTTATTATTAGCTGAGTCACCTAATAATATAGAAGTAAAAAGAGATTATGATACTAGCTTACCAGAGCTGATTGGAGACAGAGAAAAGCTTATTCAAGCAGTACTGAATATCGCGCGAAACGCTGTCCAAGCAATGCTATCACAAGCAAATTCAGGTGATGCTACGATTACATTCAGAACACGCTCAGAGCGCCAAGTGACGTTAAGTAGAAAACGTTACCGAGTCGCCATTAAGTTAGAAATTATAGATAACGGGCCAGGCATTCCATCAGACATCATCGATAAAATATTTTATCCGCTAGTGACTGGACATGAAGGCGGCTCTGGTTTGGGGCTCTCTCTCGCACAAACTTTTATCACGCAACACCGTGGCATGATTGACTGTAAAAGCATGCCAGGAAATACTTGTTTTACTATTTTACTACCAGTTGAAAGCACAATCATAAAAAATGCAATTATTGAACAATAGATTAAGGTAAGTATGAAACCAATTTGGATCTTAGATGATGATAAATCAATTCGCTGGGTGTTTGAAAAAGCGCTTGCGCGTGCAGAATTAGCATTTAAATCATTCTCCAATACAGCAGATGCACTCAAGACGTTAGAGGAGGAGCTGCCACAAGTGATTGTTAGTGATATACGCATGCCTGGCGGCTCCGGCCTAGACTTCTTAACAACAGTTAAAGAAAAGTACCCTGACATTCCAGTCATCATCATGACAGCCTACTCTGATTTGGAGAGTGCAGTCGCCGCGTTCCAAAACGGTGCTTTTGAGTACTTGGCCAAGCCATTTGATGTTGACCAAGCCTTAGTTGTGATTAAACGCGCTGTTGACGAAACACTGCGCCAAGAAGTAGGCAGCACCATTATTGAAGAAACGCCGGAAATTATTGGTCAAGCGCCTGCCATGCAAGAGGTATTTCGTGCCATTGGTCGCCTAAGTCGCTCACATGCCACTGTACTGATTAATGGAGAATCAGGCAGCGGTAAAGAGCTTATTGCCAGCGCCTTACACAAGCACAGCCCTAGAGCCGACAACCCATTTATTGCGATTAATACCGCAGCAATTCCTAAAGACTTATTAGAATCAGAGTTATTTGGCCATGAGCGCGGTGCTTTTACTGGCGCTCAGGCGGCAAGGCGTGGCCGTTTTGAACAAGCAGATAATGGAACGCTTTTTCTAGATGAGATAGGCGATATGCCTGCCGACTTACAAACGCGTTTATTGCGAGTGTTAAGTGATGGTCAGTTCTACCGTGTTGGGGGTCATCAACCAATTAAAGTAAATGTACGCGTGATTGCTGCTACACACCAAGATATTGAAGAGCGTGTAAAGCTTGGGTTATTCCGAGAAGATTTATTTCATCGTTTAAATGTGATTCGCTTACACCTACCTGCACTTCGTGAAAGACGTGAAGATATACCATTATTGACTAGACACTTCTTACAGCAAAGCGCACTTAATTTAGAGGTTGAAGCAAAGAAACTGTCAGAGGATGCTTTGAAATATCTGACTGCAGTTAATTGGAGCGGCAATGTAAGACAGCTAGAAAACGTATGCCATTGGCTCACCGTGATGGCACCAGGGCAGAACGTTGACGTTGCTGACTTACCACCTGAATTAAAAGAGAATGACGCCAAATCTACGTCACAGAATGCTTGGCAAGATGTGCTGGCACAAGAGGTGGCTGACGCACTTAACCGTGGTGAAACTGGTATTTTAGAGCCTATCACTAAGGATTTTGAACGCGTCATGATTACCAAGGCCTTACAACATACCAATGGTCGCCGTATTGAAGCTGCCACCCAACTAGGCATGGGCCGCAACACGCTTACTAGGAAAATTCAAGAACTAGGTATAGACGAGTAAATTGCCGCTTATACGTTAATTGATTGTGCTCGCCTGATAGGAAAAGAACTATATTTTTGAGCATCAATATGACCTACAAAAAACACCTGTGCCAAGCGTGAATCCTTAAGCCCTTTACCAAAGAACTGATTGGCCGCATGGTAATGCCGACCCTCATATAATATTAACGTATTGTACACATTGTTTACACGGACAACCTCATCAAACATTTTGTGATACTCAGTATCCATAATGTTTTCACCTTTAATAAAGCGTTTATCGTTTTCCGTTAAGCACTGTTGATATTTTTTTTCATCAAAGTTTTTATTGGGTTTAAATAAAGAAGTGCCTGTTTCTAATGGTGCATCGGGCGTTAAATATAATACAGCAGCAAAAATCGTATTATGGTCAGTATGAATAACACCTTTACTATATTCTTCAGACACACTTTGAAAACTAGAGGTAATAGACCAGCGCATATGTTCATTTTCTTCGTTATGAAATAGCGAGATGATCTTCTTACTCACATTCTCAAATAGTGGCTTATTGATTAATGATAAGTCTTTAGTTCGACATCCAGGGAACACGTAACCTGCATCTTTTATCTGATGTCTAAATTTATACTTTTGGCTCAATGCAAATACTCTAACTGCATCAGGATCTTCGTAAAAGTTTTCTACTACTGTTACTGGATATAGGTTCATTTATACATTTCATTTAGTTATTAAACTGTTCAAAGTATATCAATTTATTACTCAAACCCATAAAAAAACGGCAACCGAAGTTGCCGTTTAATTTATTTCTAAACAGGCTTAACCTGTTTAAGGTTTAACCTAATTCTAGAAGAATAAGATCGCGCCAAGAGAAATAGTTTTTGACTTGCCATCTACGTTTAGATTATCAATTTCTGATTCTGCAGATGAGTATTCAGCCACTAAGTTTAAGTGTTTAGTGATTGGATGGTATGCGCCAAGTGTCCACATACTGTTTTCGTAGTCACCGTTAGCTAAAGTTGCATCACCAGCGCCGTTACCTTCTAGAGTAGACTCACCATATGACATACCTAATTTAGTACCTGGTCCTGGAATTGTGTAAGTAGCTTGTACATACCAATCTTCAGAATCACGTGCTTTACCACTATTGTCATAACCATCACGGAACTGAACAGTTGTACCTAGACCATCACCTTCACCGTAGTAACCAGTTAAGCCAAAGCCAGCAACATTGATTGTAGCACCAAGGTCCCAAGCACTTGCGCGGTCACTTCCACCAACAGCTAGAGCGTCAATTTTTTGTGAGATAAATGAACCCCATACTTTACCAGCAACATCGCCAGTCCAAGCATAAGCAGCTTTACCTTCGAATGCTGGCTGTGATCCACCACGGCCAACACTTGTATCACTACCAGGAAGTGCTGCAATAGCATTCCAAGCTTGTGTTACACCAGCTGTAAAGTTAAAGCCATTCCAGTTTGGTGATGTGTAAGCAACTTGTGATTTCCAATCTGCATACATAAAGCCAGTACCGATACGGCCTAACGTTGTTGTATTACCAGCTAAACCACCAGCAGCAGAACCAACACCTAATAGTGTCATGTCATTCAAGATAGCATCAGAAGCATAGATACCTAAATCTTTACCAAGTTTGATAGAACCCCATGAAGCATCACCAAATGTTAAAAATGCTTGACGATTTTCTTGATTTGCACCAGCACCCTGAATACCAGAGTTTGTAGTAGATGCACCTGGGTTAATGCTGATTGTGAAACCAACATCTAAATCGTTTTGACGTGTTTTACCAGAAACTGATAGATAGTTAGGTAACAAGCCTGTCGTGATGTTGTTTTGTGACTCATCACCGTTTTCAGTTGCGCCACCAATAACAGTAACTGCATCACCGCTTGTTGATGTGTTTGTGTAGTAAGCGTTAACCACGCCACCGATGTCCAGTGTCCAATCACCAGCTGGGATCATAATGCCAGCATTAGCGGTTGAAGCACTAGCAACTAGTGCTGTAGCAAGAGCTAATTTTAATTTGTTGTTCATGTAATTCTCCTAAAAAATTTACTTAATGTTTTACTGCTAAATCTACTTCTTAATAGACCCCATCACCTCTACTCGTTCTTAATGCCAAGCTGATTAAATGAGTTGTCTCCTAAACATCCCTATTAAAACATGCTAAATAGAATTAACATTTATTTACATAAGAAGGTTGGAGATAGTATGCCAAATCTTAGCTTCTGCTAGCAAGCATTTTATGGTTTTGTGT
>JBJPGD010000028.1:0-5086 GCA_048595445.1 Methylophilaceae bacterium | reverse complement strand
ACCAATACCGCACGATCAGGCCGTTTGTTTGGTGCTGCATCTGGCGTATAAGCATCATCAGATCGAACCTTACGATCCGCTGTGTAACGATTGACCATACTATCCATATTGCCAGACGTTATGCCAAAGTACAGATTAGGTTTACCTAGTGCTTTAAATGCGCTCGCATCTTGCCAATCAGGCTGCGCAATAATACCGACGCGAAAACCTTGTGCCTCTAACAAACGACCCACCAATGCCATGCCAAAACTAGGGTGATCAATATAGGCATCGCCTGTGATTAATATAATGTCGCAACTATCCCAGCCAAGTTCATCCATCTCTTCACGAGAGGTCGGCAATATAGAAGCCGTGCCAAACCGTTTCGCCCAATAAGGACGGTACGATTGGATTGGTTTTGCGAGCATGCTGGTGTACGTTTCCATAAACTGCGCATTTTACGCGGTAATTGATTGATTTAACATCATTTTTTTAAAACAGCTCCACACCAAACTGTTTTGCTAGCATCGCAAAAATAAAAAAGACAACTATCGTAAACAATATGGAAACCACTAACGCCAGCCAAAAGCCTAATTTGGGTAGCGTATAAGGGAACAGCAAAAACATCGGCAATGTCGGAATGACATACCAAAATGTGTAATAAGCATGGTTAGCTATTTTGGCATCTGGTTGCTTTTCAAAGAATAACCAAATCAATGTCAGCACCGTGACCAATGGTAAAGCCGCTATTAACGCACCCAATTTATCACTGCGTTTAGCAAACTCAGAGACGAGAACGACGACACCAGCCGTCACCAAATACTTAACAATCAGATATTTCATCAGTACTCCTGCATTTTTCTACTTGAATTATTCATTATGAGCGTAATATTAATACTATGACTACGATTAAATATAAAGTTTCAGGATTAACCTGTGGTGGTTGTGTTAGCCGTGTCAAAAGTACACTTGCTGATTATGCAGAAAATGTCGAGGTGACACTAAACCCACCAGAAGCGGTACTAACCAATGCTAGGCGTGACATTGATATACTAAACACTGCGCTTAGGGAAATAGGGAAATATCAGCTAAGCGATATCGAAGAAGCGCTCAGTGCAACAGTGATAATCGATGAACCTAAAAGCTGGTTTGCCACCTATAAGCCTTTATTGTTGGTCTTTGCTTTTATCTTATTAGCAACACTGGTTGTTGAAGCCTCGCATGGTGATTTTGTACTATCACGCTGGATGCCACATTTCATGGCTGGCTTCTTTTTGGTATTTTCATTTTTCAAACTATTAGACCTGTCTGGGTTTGCAAGTAGCTATGCCATGTATGATTTGCTCGCAAAACGTGTAACAGCCTACGCCTATACCTACCCTTTTATCGAGTTAAGTTTGGGTGTTTGGTATTTACTCGACTTGCAAACCAAGGCATTAAATTGGGTAACGCTCATCGTGATGGGGTTCTCTACTATTGGTGTCCTACTAGCCGTCATGAACAAACAAAAAATTCGCTGCGCTTGTCTAGGAACGGGCTTCAACTTGCCAATGAGCACGGTCACCATTATTGAAGATTTAACGATGGTAGCGATGGCTGCTTGGATGCTTCTAAGTTGAGTCACGGTTATTACGAACTGCCCACAGGTAAAGTGGCCGCCATTGAAGCTGGTTGCGACTTTCCACCTTTACACTATGCGCTAGAAGAACCAAATGGCCTCATTGCTATTGGTGGAAGTCTAACCAGTGAGCGTTTGTTAGATGCTTACAGACATGGTATTTTCCCTTGGTTTGGCGAAGATGAGCCTGTGATGTGGTGGAGCCCAAGCCCTCGCATGGTTTTATTTCCTGATGAACTAAAGGTTTCTAGCTCACTCAAAAAAACACTAAAGAAGCAATGCTTTGAAACCAAACTCAATACCGCCTTTCGAGAAGTGATGTCGGCTTGTAGCAAAGCAAAACGTCCTGACCAGGCTGGCACATGGATTGATCACGACATGATTAACGCCTATTGCGACCTACATCAACTAGGCAATGCCATATCCAGTGAAAGCTGGCTTGATAACAAGCTGGTCGGTGGTTGCTATGGTGTCATCATCAGCAAGATGTTTTATGGAGAAAGCATGTTCCATACAGAAACTGATGCGTCTAAAGTGGCTTTTGTACACTTAGTCGAACACCTTAAAAACAGAGGTGTCGGCATGATAGATTGCCAAATGAAAACACCGTTATTGGAAAGCTTCGGTGGGCGAGAAATTCCGCGTGATGCGTTTATGCAAACACTTTCAAAGTTGATAGGCTAAGGCTATGAGTTCACCCAAAGAATTACCATTACAGAAACTACAGTTTTATGTCACCACACCATACACCTGTGGCTACATTGCCAAAAACTTAGCGCAAAGCTTAATTGCGACACCTTACTCGATGGTCGATGCTGATATCTATAGCGGGCTAATTAAGCAAGGCTTTAGGCGTAGTGGCAAGTTTGCTTATCGCCCACATTGTGAGCACTGTAGTGCCTGCATACCTGTACGTCTTATATTGGATCAATTCACACCAACGCGTAGCCAAAAACGCGCCTACAAGCAACATATAGCGTTAACTGCCAACGTATTACCTGTGGCGTTTCACCAGGAGCATTTTAATCTCTACACCCAATATCAAGCGTTAAGACATCCAGAAGAGGCTTTAGAAAAAAATGAAAATGCCGATGAAGAGGAACAATATCGACAATTTATTTGCCAAAGTAATGTTGAAAGTTTAATGGTTGAATTTAGAGACAGTCAAAACCAGGTCAAAATAGTCAGCATTATTGATAATATAGCCGATGGAACCTCTGCGGTTTATACGTTTTACAATGCAACTGAATTAAAAGCCAGCTATGGCACGTATGCCATTATGTGGCTTATCAACTGGACAAAGCAGCTTAACCTTCCTCACTTATATTTGGGTTATTGGATTCAAGAAAGCCAGAAAATGACTTACAAAGAAAAGTTTAACGTTCAAGAAAAGCTGATGAATGGTGAGTGGAAAATAAGCTAGCGATTAAGCCACTAAAACATTTTCATTCTCTATATTCTCTTCAACTTCACCCAAACCACTGGGCTTACGACCTAATAACTCAGGTAGTAAGTTTTTACTTGGCACGTTATATCCCTGCATGAGCTCATAGTGACCAAATGACAATGGCGTCCAAGCAAATATATCAAATATATGGCTAGCAATACGCACAGTAAATTTAGGCATAACGATTTGCAAAGTAGGTGCTTGTTTTTTTACTTTCCTTAATGAAACCAAATATTCTGGAATGCTATATATGTCATCACCACCTAATTCAACCAAAGCGGGTCTTTGATCTGTAGGTATTAACACCAATTTTGCAATTGCTTCACCTAAATCACTCACTTGCAATGGCGCAACGAGCCCTCCTGATTTCATGACAAACTGTACCGGCCAAGCAGCTACTCTTCTGAACCATTTCGCACCATAGCCACCTTCGCCATCTAATAAGGATGGTCTAACAATTGTTGCTTTTGCACCACTCGCTGAAATGGCTTGTTCGCCAGCAAATTTTGATTGAATAAATCTGCTTTTTGCTTTATCTGACAAACCAATAGCCGATACATGTATTAAGCTAATATTCAATAGTGCACATGTTTGCGCTAGTGACTTTACAGCAAGGTTGTGCACCTGTTCATAGCTCTCGTTTTGTCGCGCTCTTAAGATGCCGACACTATTCACAACGACATCAAAACCTTGCAACATAGACTTCCAGTCATCAATATTCAACATGGATTGCATGTGCACTGTTGTCATACCCTTCCGTTTTGTTTCTTTACGTGTCCCTACGATAACTTCAGCTCTACCTAGCAGCTTTTCTACAACCTGGCTTCCTATGAACCCATTACCCCCTAACACCAATACTTTTAACTTCTCTTTTTGTTTATTCATTTTTTATATTTTCTTTAATTTCTGTATTGACAGAAATATATGATATAACAGATAATATGTCAAGTTGAACATAAAAGGTGGTAACAATGGAAGCAAGTGAAAAGATAGCAATTAGCGAACAAGCCAATCAATTTATATTGCATTGGGGCGAAATGGGGTCGCGTTGGGGTATTAATCGCACAGTATCGCAAATCCACGCATTCTTGTACTACACAGGCAAGCCTGCCAATGCTGAACAAATTGCCGAAACCTTACAAGTCGCACGCTCTAATGTAAGCAATAGTCTCAAAGAGTTACAAAACTGGAATTTGATTCGCGTGACCCATATGATGGGTGACAGGCGCGACTATTTTGAGACCTCATTAGAAGTTTGGGCGCTTTTTCGCACAATTATTACAGAACGCAAAGCACGGGAATTCGACCCAACCGTTAAGTTTTTAGAATCGTTTTTACAAGAAAATACTTTCAACAATGATGAAGCTGAAGCAAAGAAACGCGTGGAATCGACCTTAGAACTAATGCAAACTTTATCAATTTGGGGTGATGAAATGATAAACCTTAAGCCAAAAACGCTCATCAAAATAATGAAATACGGTGCAAAAATTCAAAAATTAATGCGCGGAGCTAACTAATATGAATATTCAATACCCACTAACCATCTATTACGATGCATCTTGCCCTATGTGTAAGACCGAGATGGAGACGCTCAAAGAGACAGATAAAGACAATCAATTGATCTTGGTCGACTGCGCAAGCCCTAATATAGACCTACCTGCTAGCTGCCCTGTCACAAGAGAAGCGCTGATGGAACGTATTCACGCCATGGATTCAAATGGAAAATGGATCAATAGCACCGATGTATTTGCAGCTGCATACTCAGCAAGCGGATTTAAAAAGTTAGGCAAAATATGGGGAAATAAAACACTAAACCCATTCTTTAGTCACGCGTATCCATGGGTAGCGGACAACCGCCATTGGTTAAGCAAGACACCACTACCCTACCTGCTCAATAAGTTTTTACGGTTTAGCGCAAAACTATAAGTGCAAGACAATCATAAAACATACTGAGATGATACAATTCAGCCTGTGAAAAAACTCGTTATCTTTGGTGTAGGCCTGATTGGTGGCTCAGTTGCATTAGCGTTAAAAAAACAAGC
>JBJPGD010000027.1:0-19003 GCA_048595445.1 Methylophilaceae bacterium | reverse complement strand
AATGCGTGCTGATGCAATGGATGCTGTCATCTTCAATGGCGCATCTAGTCGTAAAGCTATTTCAAGAGCCAGTGTAGAACTGATTTTTGATAACAGCTTAGGTGGTGCAAGTGGGGAGTGGAGCCAATACGCCGAGATTTCGGTTAAGCGCGTGATTGAACGTCAAAAGGGCTCTACTTACTATATCAATAACACGGCAGTGCGTCGCCGTGATGTTGCTGACTTGTTCTTAGGCACTGGGTTAGGTGGGCGTGCTTACGCGATCATTGGGCAAAATACTATTTCCCGTATCGTAGACGCGAAGCCAGAGGAGTTGCGTGTCTACTTAGAAGAGGCTGCTGGCATTAGCAAGTATAAAGAGCGTCGTCGTGAAACCGAATTGCGCTTGCGCGATACGCGTGAAAACTTAACACGTGTAGACGATATTTGCCGTGAGCTACAGAAGCAAATTACCAAATTAGAATCTCAAGCAGTCGTCACCCAAAAGTACCATGCATTGCAAGAGTCACTAAAGCTAACAGAAGGTCAGTTTTGGGTGCTGAAGAAGCGCGATGCAAGCCATGCTTGGGAAAAGACAAAAGCGCAAGTTGAGAAGTTGGTTATTGAGTTAGAAGCCCAGACGGCTAAGCTGCGTAAAAGCGAATCTGGACTAGAGACTAGCCGACAAGCTTTTTATAACGCTGGAGAAGCTATTAATACAGCTCAGGCGGCTTATTATGAGTCTAATGCGCTCGTTGCAAACCTAGAAAATCAAGTTAAGCAGAATATTGAAGCGCGCGATCGTATATCGCAACAGTTGCAAGAGTTAGAAGCCTATATAGCACGTAACGTACAAGCCAAAACAGAAACCAATGAAAAGCTGTCGCAATTTAATGCATCACTAACTGTTGCAACAGAAAAAGAAGAAGAAGCGCGTGTGGCACTAGATGCACAAAAACTTAAATTGCCTGAAAAAGAAACGACATTAAAAGCTGCCGTTGAGCAATTTGAATTGAGTGCAAAAGCAGTGCTTGAGGCTAACCAGCTCATTCAGATTGATAGCAATAATGTGAGGCACTTAAATCAATCCATGAATGACAGCTTGCAGCAAATGCTACGCTTAGAAGAGGCGCTAGGTCAACTAGAGAGCCCCGAAGAGAAGTTAATTACATCAGCGCAGCAAAGCGTTGAACAAGCGCAAAAAGAAGTTACCGGTACTGAACAAGCCATCCAAAAGCTGCGCAAAGATGAAGAGGTGTTACGTACAAAGATTAACGCACTGCGTGAGCAACAAAACCAAGACCAACGTGCATCTGGCCAAGCAGAAGCTGAGATTTATTCTTTAGAGAAGATTCAGCAATCATTGAACTCTGAAGGCCAGTTATCAGAATGGTTAAACAGTAAGGGCTTGAAGAATAACGCTAGATTGTGGGAAAAAGTTAAGATAGATGATACTTGGGGTGTTGCTTTAGAGGCTGTGTTGGGTGAACGCCTAAACGCATTACTTTCAGAGGAGTCTCATGTAGGTGACCGCCCTCCTAGTGCGCTAGCACTTGGTTTTGCTAGTGTCGCAGCACAGACTGCAAAGCCAAACACAAACTTTACACCGTTAATTGACGCAGTAACAGACGTATCAGCCGAGCTAAAAGTTATTCTAGAAGACTGGTTAGCTGGCAGTTATTTACTACCTGATGGCGAAGATGGCGTAAAAGCAAGTAAAGCACTGACTTTGGGTGAACGACTAGTGAACCGACAAGGCGATGTTTTCAACCGCAGTAGTGTGGTTTATCACGGTGAAAACACTAGCCTACATGGCGTAATTGAGCGCCAGCAACGTTTAACAGCATTGCAAAAAGAGTTGCCAGTCTTGCAAAATGCAGTATCCAATATAGCTAAGACATTAAATGCCTCAGAAAGTGATTTAAGCGACGTTAGAAAGCAACAACAGCTAGAAAATACCAAGCTTAAAGCTGCGATGCAGACATTAAGCCAAAAGCAACTTGAAATTGCTAAGCTAGAGCAGTTACGGCAGACAGCGACATCCCGTGAGGTAAGCCTTAAATCAGATATAGACGCGGTCAAAAGTCGCCATGCACAACTATTAACGGATGTGCAGAACAAAGAGGGTGTATTACAAGGTATTGCAGGTCAAATGAGTGCGCTAGAATCAACTAAACTGGTCGATTTAGCAGCAAAGGAGGGGGTGGAGCAGGCTTATCAAGCTTTACGTAGCTCTCTGTTAGAGGCTGAAAAAAAATATCAAGAAACTAATTTTGAAATAAAAATAATAAATAATAATATCAATGAGTTAAAAAGTAAATTTAATGTAATAAATGAAGAAGAAAAAGCCTTTTCTCTACGTAAAACAGAGACAGAAAAAACGTTAGACGTAACGCTAATGGAAACACTTAAAGCGAATTTAACTGAAGCGGTGACAAATAAGCAATTAAGAGAGACGGCTTTATCAGGCGCGCGCAACTTACTGGAGTCGCAAGAAGTGGAGCTTAAAGAGTTAGAGCAAGTGCGCATGCAGAACGAGCAACAATTAAGCCCGTTACGTGACAAGCTAGAGCAAAGCCGTTTAAACGAGCAAGAAGCTAGGATTTATTTTGAACAATGCCAAGCAAGCTTGCAAGAAAATGGCATGGATGAACAAGAGCTTCTATCTAGCTTGGATGAAGATGCAAAGGCTAGTATTTTTGCTGAGAAAACAAATCAACTAGAGTCGAAACTCGAGCGATTAGGTGCTGTTAATTTGGCCGCCATACAAGAGCTGGAAAGCGAAGCCGAAAGAAAAACTTATTTAGATAGCCAAATGCAAGATTTGATCACAGCGAGTGAAACATTAGAAGCTGCCATTAATAAGATTGATAAAGAAACTCGTGAGAAGCTTTTAGAAACTTTTAATGAAGCTAACCGGCACTTTGGGGAGCTGTTTTCCACACTATTTGGTGGTGGCCAAGCTAAATTAGAGCTCCTGGGTGAAGAAATATTGGATACAGGCCTACAAGTGTTCGCACAACCACCAGGCAAAAAGAATACGACAATACAACTGTTATCAGGTGGTGAAAAAGCGTTAACTGCACTAGCATTAGTGTTCGCGTTATTTAGACTAAATCCTGCGCCATTCTGTTTAATGGATGAGGTGGATGCACCGTTGGATGATAGCAATACCGAACGTTTTTGTGCCATGGTGAAAAAAATGTCAGAGAAAACACAATTTTTATTCGTAAGTCATAATAAGATTACAATGGAAATTGCACAGCAATTGATTGGCGTTACTATGCAAGAATCAGGTGTTTCTCGTATTGTAGATGTTGATATAGATGCAGCTATGGAGTTACAAAGCTGATTTTTATACGATTGTTTAAACATTAAAAAGAATTCTAAAGTAAAATAAAACAATGTCAGAGTTACAGATTATCCTTATTGCCTTAGGCGCTATTATTATTGCAAGTGTCGTTGTTTACAACTGGCTGCAAGAAAGAAAGCTGCGCGAAAATATTACCGAAGAGTTCATTGTTCCGCAGAAAGACGTGTTGACTGAAGAGTTTTATATTGATGCTGATGCTTTGATTGATAAGGAGTTTGAAGGTGATGCGCGCAAAGCTGCGATGGTTAGCAAGTTAAATGAAAACGACAATAAATTAGAACCCGAACCTATTGAAAAAGTCACCCCTAATAGCCAACCTGACGTTAAATCAGATATCGATGTAGAACCGAAACCTGAAAACAGCGACAGCGATGAATATGCAGCCACAAAAGACACGGATGATGCCCCATCCTCAACCACAAGCGCACTACCTGAAGTTGAAACACCTTCCGACATTGATGTGCATAAAGACATACTGCCTGCCGAACTTGAGCAGGCCATCACATCTTCACTACCTGATGAAGTGCACTCTCAAATTGATTTAACAGCGTTTTTGTATACGTCAAAAAACTTTGATGGCCAAGCCTTGCAAACATTAGCGCAAGACACTTTGAAAGACTTGGGTGCCGTTATATTGCTACATGGACTAGATGACAATGATGCATGGCATCTCGTAGATGCGTCGGCAGCAAAGAGCGCTCATTATAAGCAAGTGGCATTCAGCCTTCAGTTGGCGGACCGTCGCGGGCCAGTGCCTAGTCCAGTACTGAATAAATTTCAGTTTGCAGTAGAGACCATTGGCTTAGAGCTGAATGCGCATGTTGAATGGCAAGGTAAGGGCGATTCTGCGCAACGTGCAGTCGATTTGGACAAGTTCTGCATGAATGTAGATCAATTGGTCAGTGTGCATTTGTTGCAAGGTGAAACGCCGATTCATGGAACGAAATTTAAAGGTCTAGCAGAAGTGCACGATATGGAGCTGAAGCAGGGTAAGTTTTGTCACTTTAAAAACACTTCCGATGACTTTCCTCAGTTTGTTTTAGTCAATGCAGATGAGCAGCCATTTACCGCTGAAAATTTACGTACTAATGTAGTACTGAGCGCCACTTTTCAAATGGAAATTCCTAAAGTGGAAAATTGCGAACAAGTGTTTAATGACATGATCGCAATAGCACAAAAAATGGCGAACAACCTTGGCGCGCACATGGTTGATGATAATCAGAAGCCGCTAGGGGATCTGCAGATAGAAAAAATTAGACAACAACTTAAAGTGATTCATGCCACTATGGTGGCGCGCGGCATCATGCCAGGCAGCGCCGGCAGTATGCGTCTATTTAATTAAGTATGTTAGCGATAGAAGTGGCGCGTAAGAAAATAGCAGCACTATTGGCTAAAATTGCACAATACGATCACGAGTATTATGTTTTAGATACACCATCCATTACAGATAATGAGTACGATGGTCTATATCGTGACCTTGTTTCGTTAGAAACACAATTCCCAGCACTTATTTCACCTGATTCTCCAACGCAGCGCGTGAGCGGTAACGCATCTGAACTATTCAGTAGTGTGACGCACAAGCAGGCCATGCTGTCTTTAAATAATGTATTTGAATCAGAAGCGCTGATGGCTTTTGATAAGCGCATTAGTGAAAGGTTAGACACCAACAGTGTTGAATATGCAGTAGAGCCTAAGTTTGATGGTTTAGCGATTACCTTAAGCTATGAAAATGGATTTTTTGTACAAGGTGCAACACGAGGTGATGGTTATACTGGCGAAAATGTAACGCATAATTTACGTACGATACCTAGCATACCTGCCAAGCTTTCGATAGAAGATCCACCGGCATTTCTAGAAGTACGTGGCGAAGTGCTGATGTTCAAAAAGGACTTTGAGCAGTTAAATGCCATGCAAGAAAAGGCAGGCGCCAAACTATTTGCAAACCCACGAAATGCGGCGGCGGGCAGCTTGCGCCAACTGGATTCTGAAGTTACCGCGACCAGGCCCCTCAGCTTCTTTGCTTATGGCTTAGGAGAGGCAAAAGGGGTTCCAACACTTACATCACACTCAGAAGCCATGGATTATCTTGAAAAACTGCACTTTCCAGTTTGCGATCTGCGTTCAACTGTCAAAGGCTATAAAGGCCTGAATGTATATTACGAGCGTATTGGCGCAGAGCGTGACAGATTAGCTTTTGATATTGACGGGGTTGTTTATAAAGTAAATGCTTTATCGCAGCAGAGAGCGCTAGGGTTTGTATCTCGTGCACCGCGATGGGCGATTGCACATAAATTCCCTGCAGAGGAAGCGACGACCATTGTAGAAGACATTACGGTGCAAGTAGGTAGGACAGGTGCGATTACACCCGTTGCAAGACTAAAATCAGTCTTTGTTGGTGGCGTGAATGTGACCAACGCCACATTACATAACGAAGATGAAATGCGACGCAAAGATGTGCGTATCGGCGATACCGTTATCGTACGCAGGGCAGGGGATGTGATCCCAGAAGTGGTTTCAGTCGTACAAGACAAGCGCTCAGCTTCCGCACAGCCATTTAATATGCCGACTACTTGCCCGGAATGTGAATCACATATTGAACGCTTGGAGGATGAGGCCATCGCACGCTGCACAGGTGGCTTATATTGCCCAGCACAACGTAAACAAGTAATCGCCCATTTTGCTTCTAGACGTGCGATGGACATTGAGGGCTTAGGTGCGAAATTAGTGGATCAACTGGTTGAAACAGATACTCTAAAATCTGTTGATGGTATTTATAGGTTAGAAGTTGCTGTATTGGCCGATTTAGAGCGTATGGCGCAAAAATCAGCACAAAACGTAGTGAATGCTATCAATGTAAGTAAAAACACGACGCTAGCGCGCTTTATTTACGCCCTAGGCATTCGCAATGTGGGTGAGGCAACCGCCAAAGACTTAAGTAATCACTTTGGTCGCTTAAAGAAACTTACCAACGCCAATGTTGACGATTTGTTAGCCGTCAATGATGTAGGACCTATAGTGGCTGAATCCATTTTGCAGTTTTTAAGTGAACCACATAATATCGATGCTATCAACGAAATGGTGTCCATGGGCGTTACTTGGGAAGAACATGATGGCAAGCAAGAAAAAGGTGGGCTATTGCAAGGCAAGACATTCGTATTGACTGGCACATTGCCAACCATGTCACGCGATGATGCTAAGGCGCTTGTAGAATTGGCAGGAGGTAAAGTCACTGGCAGTGTTTCTAAAAAGACGCATTACCTTATTGCTGGGGCAGAAGCAGGTAGCAAATTAGAAAAAGCATTCAATCTAGGCATCACTGTGCTAGATGAGGCTGCTTTTAAAAAGCTTCTGGAAGGAAGTGATACTGCAACTAATGTTACAGTAAGCGGGTCGGGCACTGCTGCAGTGACAGCAAATGAACAAAAGAAACTATTTTAGGATAAATATGAAGCTACAAAACACATTAACTATATTAACTATTGGATTGTTTTTAATAAGTTTTAATTCACTAGCTAAAGAACCTTCAAAAGCAATAGTCGCTTGTAACGATGCCGTTAATAAAGGTGATGGGGCGGCAGCACTTCAGTTGTCGGAAGCAATTTTAAAGAAAAATGCATCAGACCATGAAGGCTTGCTATGTAAAGGTCGGGCATTAGGTTTGCAGAACAAATATACCGAGGCAATCACCTCTTTTGAGCAAGCAATTAAATCGACCGAAGATAGTTTTGCGCAAGTCGTTTCTTATATCTTAATGGGCAACTTACATAAAACGAATAATAAAACTGGTGAAGCTATTGTTAGTTATAACAATAGCTTAAAAATCTGTGCAAAAACCAACAATCAAACTTATTCACGCATTAACCATAACCTAATCGGTGATGCGCATACACAAGCGAAAGACTTAAATGCAGCTTTAGATAGTTATTTAGTGGGCGTAAGGTTAGCTAATAATGATAATGAGCGCGCTGAAAGCTTTGAAAAAACGGCTGTAACGTATAACACGCTAGGGCAGTACGACAAAGCCGTTGAGTTCCAGCTTAAGGCGGTATTAATGCAACAAAAAGCAGGCACTTTAACGGCTTATGCAGATGCTAGCTTAGCACTTGGGCAATACTACTATAATGCAGAGAACTATTCTAACGCCGAGCGAGTATATAAAAAACTAGCCAAATTTGGTAAGGATAATGGCGGCGCTTACTACGAGGCAAAAGCTAATTTTCGCTTAGCTGAAGCATTGGCGGCTAATGGTGATAAAGAAGCTGCTAAGCCATTACTTTCTAATGCGCTTAACCAAGCCAATAAAATTGGTGCTAAGCAATTGGCAAGTGAAATTGATGCTTCACAGAAAAAATTAAATATTTAGTTGTTTTGTTGTAAGGATTAAGTATTACGGACGACTAAAGACCATGCGCATTTCAACGATGAGAGTGATTTAATGATTATTGCTAACAAGTCCAAACAGAACCCAAGCGACATCCAGCCTTCAGAAATAACACCACGTTCGGTGTTTGATAACCGTAGGCAGTTTATTAAAGCCGCTGGCACAAGCTTAATTGCAGGTGCAGCATTGCTTAGCTTAAAAGCAAAAGCGAGGAGCATTTCCGGAGGTGACACCAAAGGAGATGCTAGACTAATTGGTCGCGCTAACGCACCAGCAGAAGTGAAAAATAAAATAAAAAAAGGGGCTATATATAACCCTCGTCAAAAAATAAAAGGTATTGTTAAAACTACTTATGGCAAAGATTTAAAAATCGATAAGTACAAAGCCGTAACAACCTATAACAATTACTACGAATTCGGTACAAGTAAATCTGACCCCGCTAGACAAGCCAGAATATTTCAGCCTCAGCCATGGTCAATAAGCATTGAGGGTGAGGTTAAAAAAGCCAAAGCCATCAGCATAGAAAAGCTAATGCAGTTAGCCACGCTAGAAGAGCGTATCTATCGCATGCGTTGTGTAGAAGGCTGGTCTATGGTGATTCCTTGGGTAGGCTTACCCTTGGCTAGCTTGGTTAAGTGGGCAGAGCCAACTGGCAATGCCAAGTACGTTGAATTTGTAACGGCTAATGACTCTAGCACCATGTCTGGTGTCAGCTCTCCAATTCTAGACTGGCCTTATACAGAAGCCTTGCGAATGGATGAAGCGATGAACCCATTAACAATCATTGCAGTTGGTCTATATGGGGAGTTATTGCCAAACCAAAATGGTGCGCCCGCAAGGCTAGTTGTGCCGTGGAAATATGGATTTAAGGGCGGAAAATCTATCGTTAAAATTCGTTTTGTAGAAAAAATGACGCAAACAACCTGGATGAAAGCTGGGCCTAGTGAGTATGGCTTTTATGCCAATGTAAACCCGACGGTATCTCACCCTCGTTGGTCTCAATCATCTGAACGTCCAATTGGTGGCGGTTTGTTTGGTGGACGTATCAAAACCAAGATGTTCAACGGCTACGAATCAGAAGTAGGGCAAATGTATGCTGGGTTAGATTTAAAGAAAAATTTCTAAACAAGCAATATGACTAAACAAAAGTTACTTTACATCAAAAGTTTGATTTGGGTACTTGCCTTATTGCCTCTAGCAAGGTTATTTTGGTTAGGTTTCAATGATGGGCTGACTGCCAACCCTGTGGAGTTTGTTGAGCGTTCTCTAGGTACGTGGGCATTAGTTTTCTTGCTCATCACATTAAGCATGACGCCAATCAGGTTGTTAACGGGCATCGTATGGCAAGTCCAATTAAGACGCATGCTGGGGCTTTGGATGTTCTTTTACGCTTGCCTACATATTACGGCGTATGTATGGCTAGATTATTCATTCTTATGGGATGAAATCATTAAAGATATTATTGAACACCCTTATGTACTTGTTGGCTTTTCAGCTTTCTTATTAACCATTCCCTTAGCCGTTACTTCTAATAACGCAATGATGCGCCGCTTGAAATCCAATTGGAAAAAGTTACATCAGCTGATCTATGTGATTGCAATATTGGGTGTGCTGCATTTTTGGTGGTTAGTGAAAAAAGACGTCACAGAACCTTTTTACTATGCTTTTGCTTTAGCTTGTTTATTAGGCATTAGAGTCTATTTTAAATATAAAAGTAAGATTAGAAACAAAAGAAGCAACTTAGCCGCAACAAATTAAGCGTATAAATTTAATCGTTATTAAGGGAGAATGGAATGTCATTACTAAATACCGCAAGTAATTTCTATCATTATATTGTCAGCCTATTAGACAGATTTAACACTTGGTTACCACAGTTGGTACTACGACTTATTTTAGCTTGGGAGTTTGGAGAGGCTGGTATTGCAAAATTTAACGGGGAGAATTGGTTTGCTAATCTAGATTTTCCATTCCCATTCAACATAGTTCCACCTGAAATAAGTTGGGGCATGGCTACATATTTTGAAATTATTGGCGCTTTCGCTCTTGCCATAGGTCTCGCTACACGTTTTTTCTCACTTTCACTCATCATCCTAACCATCGTAGCAATTGCATCCGTACACTGGCCTGAGAGCTGGGGTACCTTAGCGGAGCTTTGGAAAGGCTATGCTATTAGTGACAAAGGTTTTGGTAACTACAAACTGCCATTACTATTATTGATTATGCTGCTTCCATTATTGTTTGGCGGTGCAGGTAAGTTGAGTTTAGATCATTTGATTAATCGTAGAAAATAATATCTTCGATTGTACTGACAAAAAAGCCCAGCATTTGCTGGGCTTTTTGTTGTTTGCTGGCGTTAAAATGCGTACTGATATCCTGCCGTTAATGTCCAGTCCGTTTCTAATTGTGGCCCATCCAAATGTTGATACACTGGTGCACCAACTTCCAACGCTAGTCGATGGCCAGAATGATGCGCCCAGTTAATGCCGGCATATAAATCTAAACGCTCTTCACCGTAATTGTTAGGGTCTGCTGTTTGTACTGGTGCTGCGATTTTAGGATCAGCACCATCAATATTGCCAATATCCATATAAGCCAGTCTTACAGATGTACTGAGATTATGCAGCCATGAGTAGCTCGCCCAGCCAGTAAATTTATGCTCATCACCAAGTGTGTAATCTTCGTCATTTTCACTGGTTCTGATTGTAGCCATGTATTGTGCACCAAAATTCCATTTACCTTGATATGTTTGATAGGTAATGCCTGGCAATAAATCATAGGTGCCAGAGCCTAGTTGCATCGCATATGGCAACCGCAATTCAACTCTAGTATTCATTGGCGTTAGTACGGTATCTTTTTTAGTGATAGATCCTGTAGGTAAGCTAATACCCAGGTTTAAGTGGACTTTGTGCTTATGGTTATCATAAATTTTGACCAAACCAGAAATTTTAGTATCACCCCAACCTCTAGAGGTTGTAGTGAACGTACCAAGCCTATTAGTACCCATCATGCCTTGGAACGTAATGTGATCCATATCATTTTCGATATAATTTACCATCACCATGAGTGTAAGGTTGTCTGTTGGGGCATACATCGCACCAAACATATGCATATCCATGGTCATTTTAGTTGGCACGACGCGCAAGGTAGGTGGTTGCATTGGCTGGCCTGCTAGGCGATTTGGTACTGTGGTGGCAATTTCCTCTGGTGAAATAGAGCTAGAACCTGAGCGGTTACCATCCATATCCATCGTCATAAATCGATATGAAAGCATCCACTCGTTTTTTTGATGTGTATGGTCTCCCATCACGCCAATAGGAGCATGTGCATTAGCTTGTGGCCCAGCGTTGGTATGAATATCTGCCAACGCCCCTGGTGTAAAAAATAAGGTGCTTAGTACTGCAGGAATAAGTTGTTGTTTGACCCTCATGAGGACTCCCGATATTTAGATAAAATAAGTTTATTTACGCTTAAAAGCGTAGTATTAAAGTTTAAAAAATCAGGAGAATATTGGGGGAGCTCTTATTGCATATAGTGTTGCTAAGTGGTGACTAAGGCGGTGATTAAAGGCTGTGTATAACTGATCGATTGCACCCTGTAGTGCAAAGGTGACTTCTGCGGTGATGCCTATCGGGTTGTCTTGCTCAGCAACAAAACATAAAGGACATTTGTTATTCGCATCAACTTTACTTGGCGCTGGCTTGCTTTTATCAGAGAAACTAAGATCAACAAAAACTATTTTATTGCCAGAACAAAGTGTTGCTAGAAAACTTTTCTTGTCACCTAAAGATGTATTGCCAGCATGCGCCATCGGCACTAGCATTTTCACCATAAGGGCAAAAATAATTAAGGTGGTACTAAAAAAGTGAATTTTTCTTTTTCTAAACTCGGCTAGCATTGTGTTGTATTGATTGTTATCTTTGGCTGAATAATATCATTAAATGCGTTGTTGTTAAATGGTCAGGTGCTTTATGTAGAGGTCTCTATGGTGACTTATCTGTAGAATTTAATAGTGATGCTCGTTTTTTAAGCACCACGACAAGTGTAATAGCGCCTATGAATAACATTAAAAACGGGCCAAACCAAAGTAATGCTGTGCTAGCGTTTACAGGTGGACGAAAAGTGACAAAGTCTCCATAGCGCGCCACTAAATAATCAACCACCTCATCATTAGTCTTACCTTCGACCATAAGCTTGCGAATCTCACTACGCAAGTCTTTTGCTAGTGGCGCATCAGAATCAGCTAAGGTGCTATTTTGACAAACAAGGCAACGCAATTCATTAGATAGGCTCTTTAATCGAACATCAATACTTTGTTCTGTCGTCATGTCTGCGGAAAAAGTAACCGTGCTAAAACCAATAATGCTAAAACAAAGCAATAAAATCAAAAATAGGCGGTGGAAAATGTTCATGCATCCAGCTCCCTTAATAACGGTAAGATTTTATCTCGCAAGTCTGCTGGCTTAATTGGCCCAATTTGCTTGTAACGAATAGTGCCAGCTTTATCGATGATATACGTTTCTGGCACGCCATAAACCCCATAATCAATTCCAATCCGGCCATCAGCATCATCAGCAGTAATAATGTATGGATTTCCCATTTCTTTTAATACGGCCAACGCATCGGCTTCAACATCCTTATAAGCCAAGCCGTACAAAGGAATACCATGTTCTAGCATTTCGACCAAAAGAGGGTGTTCGTCTCGACAAGCTGCGCACCATGACGCCCACATGTTTAACATCCATACTTGCCCTTTCATATCAGCGCTAGAAAAAGTTTGACTTGCATCGCCTAATACAGGTGCCGTAAATGTTGGTGCTGGCTTGCCAATAAGTGGTGAGGGCACTTCTCTTGGGTTTAAGAACAAACCTTTGCCAAGAAAACCCACTATTACAATAAACAATAACAGCGGCAGCATGAACTTAAGCTTCATTTGTTTAAGCCTCTGCTTTCGGCGTTTTATTGGTTAAGCGGTAACGCTTGTCTACCATTGTTAACAGGCCTCCAAAGGCCATCAACACGCACCCAAACCATATCCATTGCACAAAGGGCTTGAAATATACACGCACACTCCATGCGCCCTCGCCAACATCCTCACCTAAAGATACATAGATATCACGCACAGGGTTAATCGAAATAGAGGCTTCTGTCATCACGGCGCCTTGTGCTAAGTAAAGACGCTTTTCTGGTGTTAACAAAGCAACTTTTTTACCATCTTTAGAGACATGAAATTGACCTTGTTTTGCCTCATAGTTAGGGCCTATAATTTGCAATATGCCGTCAAACCTAAAGTCGTAACCATTGATTGTTTTTGTTTCACCATTTTGCATGGTGATATCGGTTTCTATTTCATAACCTTTTACCATGGTGACACCAATAATAAACACCGCTAAACCAAAGTGAGCAAGCAACATTCCATTAAAAGCAGGACCAAACGATTTAAATTTTTGACTTAATGTACCAGTCTGAATTGTATTTAAACGTGTTTTGATTGAAACAAATACCGAACTCACCACCCAGAAGGCCATGAGTAAGCCAACGAAAATCATCGGTGTTAATTTACCCATGATACTTGGCACCAATAAAGCACTGACAACACTCACAATAAGCGCCCATTT
Organism: Methylophilaceae bacterium; assembly: GCA_048595445.1. Lineage (GTDB taxonomy): Bacteria > Pseudomonadota > Gammaproteobacteria > Burkholderiales > Methylophilaceae. Next base: position 5,655 of record JBJPGD010000027.1, on the reverse strand, counting down.
TAGCTTGCTAGCCAACTCAGGGATTGTTGCTTTTTTCCAGCGTGCAATAGGGCCGACACCCATTAGGAAAATGCCAGGCACCATGATGGCAACAAAGACTGTATCAAAGTAGGGCGGTCCTACAGAAATTTTGCCTGCCCCCATTGCATCTACCAGTAGTGGATAGAGTGTCCCTAGTAGCACTGAAGCAGTAGCCGTGAATAACACCACATTATTACTCAACAAAAGTGACTCACGAGAAACTAAGTCGAACTTTTCACCTAGACCAATCGATGGTGCGCGCAAAGCAAATAATATCAATGCGCCGCCAATAACAATGACTAAGAAAAGCAAAATAAATAAACCACGAGCAGGGTCGGTTGCAAACGCATGCACGGATGTCAATACGCCAGAGCGCACGATGAATGTACCTAATAAACTCAATGAAAAAGCACAAATAGCTAGCAATACCGTCCATGCTTTAAACGCATCACGCTTTTCAGTGACGGCAAGTGAATGGATTAAAGCAGTGCCGATTAACCAAGGCATAAACGAGGCGTTTTCAACTGCATCCCAAAACCACCAGCCGCCCCAGCCAAGCTCGTAATAAGCCCAGCGGCTACCTAAAGCAATCCCTAGCGTAAGAAATACCCAAGCTGCAGTAGTCCATGGGCGTGTCCAGCGAGCCCAAGTAACATCTAATCGTCCATCAAGCAATGCGGCAATGGCAAACGCAAACGCAACGGCAAAGCCTACATAGCCCATGTATAACAGAGGAGGGTGGAACACCATACCTATATCTTGTAACAATGGATTAAGGTCTCGCCCGTCCATAGGGATAAAATTCAAGCGTTCAAAAGGATTAGAGGTCATCAAAATAAATAGCAAGAAACCGACTGTCACTAAACCCATGACGGCAATAACGGAGCTTCTGAAGCGTAAAGGCAGCTCCTTAGCAAAAAATGTAACGGCTAGTGTCCACACAGCCAGTATCGCCACCCAAAATAGAATAGACCCCTCATGCCCACCCCAAACAGCAGCCAATCTAAAGAGCAACGGTAAGTTAGAGTTAGAGGTGTTGGCGACATAGAGAACAGAGAAATCATTAATATAAAAAGAATATGTTAGACATAAGAATGCTAAGATAATTAGTATGGATTGTATGCGGGCGGTAGGCGTGGCAAAAGCAAAAAGCTTGTGATTGTCTTTTGATAGACCCGCAAGCGGTAGCACACCTTGTGCGATAGCGATAATAAGCGCAATCACGAGTGCATAATGGCCTATTTCAGGGATCATTTAACTTCCCCTTCAGCCGCTCTCTTATCAGCTGCTTTTTTTTCATTATATTGCTTAGCTTTTTCTAAAGCCGCGGCAGCTTCTGGGGGCATATAATTCTCATCATGTTTTGCTAATACTTGGTCTGCTTCGAACACACCATTTGCACCTTGTTTACCTTGCGCAACCACGCCTTTACCTTCTTTAAATAAATCAGGCAGGATGCCAATATAGGTAACATCCATTATGTTTGCAGTATCCGTTACCTGAAAATTCACTTTGGTACCGTTGCGGACAACACTACCAACTTCCACCAAGCCGCCAATACGGAAATTTCCTTGCTTTGGTGCTTCACCTTCTACCACTTCAGTCGGTGAAAAAAAGAATACCAAATTACTTTGAAATGATTGCAGCAGTAATGTCGCTGCAATCGCTAACAATGTGATGCCTGCAACAATAATTGCAATGCGTTTATGGCGTGATTTCATTTATAACAGTCCCTTTGCTTTTTCGTTACTTAATCGATGTGTGCGCAGTAAAAATAGCTCCATTGCCATACAGCCAAATGTCACACCGAAAGATACCCAGACATAGAGGCCATAACCACCCATATTTAAAAATTCATTCATGCTTTGCCAATACATACTTATTCCTTAAATTCGTTTAACCAAGCTGACTCACGCTCTCTGTCTTCAATCTCTCTACGTACACGCATCAGAATCACCGCAACGCTGTACAGCCAAAAAGCAATGGCCATAATCAACATACCTTTCAACATAATGGCAGCCATAGCAGGTGACTTGGTTAAGTTAATAGACGACCCTTGATGTAAGGTGTTCCACCACTTTACGGAAAAGTAGATAATCGGCACATTAATCACACCGACAATTGCCAATATCGCACTAGCACGGTCTGAACGACGGGTATCATCAATAGCGGCTTGTAGTGACATATAGCCGATATATAAGAATAATAAAATTAATTCAGACGTTAAGCGTGCATCCCACACCCACCAAGCACCCCATGTTGGCTTGCCCCAAAAAGCGCCTGTAACTAATGCTACAAAAGTAAACATTGCACCTGTCGGCGCAATGCTTTTTGCCATCATATAAGACAGCTTTGCATTTAACGACAAGCCTAATATGGCATATGTGGCCATCAGCACATATAAAAACATCGAAAACCAAGCCGCCGGTACATGCACGTAAATAATGCGGTATGCATCACCTTGTTGAAAGTCTGTTGGTGCGACTAACAGCCCAATGTACAAACCGTAGACAATCAATAGTGCCGCACCGATAGCAACCCATGGAATCATCTTGCCAGCTAATGGATAAAAAATTTGGGGTGATGCGTATTTAAATAAATTCATTCGTTTTATAACGCTTTCAAAACAATCAAGATGACGCTAGCCATGATTAATCTTACTCAACAGCTATTTTTAATGCATAGCTTGCGGTTAGCGGTGCAAATATTAATGCAAAAGCCAACATTGCACCCAATAAAGACAAGCCGCCATTGGCGCTCATGCCAATCGATACAGCATTGACTGCACCAGCACCAAATACCAATACCGGAATATAAAGCGGCAGTACTAATAATGCGATTAACACGCCACCACCACGCAAACCTAGCGTTAGTGCGGCGCCTATGCTACCAATAAGGCTTAGTGTTGGCGTACCCAACAACAGGGCGAGGGCCAGCACTTTTAACTCTGCTCCATTTAACCCAAATTGCAGTCCAATTAACGGTGCAATTAGGACCAATGGCAGTCCTGACAATACCCAATGCGCCAAAATTTTCATTAGGGCAATCAGTAATGTTGGCTGTCTCGATATTATAAGCTGTTCTAGGGTGCCATCAACATAATCTGCCGCAAACATGCGTGGTAAAGACAACATACAAGAAAGTAGGGCGCAAACCCATAATACACTCGGCGCTATCGCATGTAATAGCTTAGGGTCAGCACCCAAGCCCAGCGGGAAAAGACTAGCTGCAATGATAAAGAAAAAGAAAACACTCATTATGTCGGAGCGACGGCGCCAAGCAACGGTAATATCACGCATAACGACACGTAACATCAATGAAAGGGTGCTGATCTTCTGATTACTCATGCATTACCCAATTGTAAGTTTTGCATTATCTGTGGCTCAAACTTTGGTATTTGGTGTGATGTAAATACCGCCATACCGCCATTTTTTACATAATTTTCAATATGTTGCGTAAACTTCTTAATCATGTTTATATCAAGTGAAGCAAAAGGCTCATCCAACACCCAGAGTGGCGTTTGTGCAGGGTTGTTTTGCAACCATAGCTGCGCTAATGCAATACGTCTTTTTTGGCCTTGAGAAAGCACGCGAGTGGGAAAGTCTGCGCAACGCGCTATGCCTAATGCTTCTAGTGCGTTAATGGTTTGTGTACGGTCTACGGAATAACCAGATAGAGAAATAGAAAACTGGATGTTTTCTACAGTAGTTAAATCATCTTTAATACTAGCAAGGTGGCCAATATATAAGACTTGTCCATAATAGTCTTCAGAAAGTGCCTTAATTTTATCATTGTTCCATGATATCTCGCCAGCTGCGGGTAAAGACAAACCACACAAAGTGCGTAGAAGCGTTGTTTTACCGCTGCCATTTTCCCCTTGTACGTAAAGCAACTTCCCACTATTGAGATCAAAAGAAAGATTTTTAAACAATATGCGCTCACCACGCTGACAACCTAAGTTGTCGACACGCAGCGTATTGTTTACGGCTGTTAATTCCATGCTGGCCTATGTTTATGTATCAATCTGTTATTTTAATCGTTTTTAGTGTTGGGTGTCGTAGTAGATGTCTAATTGCTGACTAATGACATTAATTTTTGGTCGAAGTTGTCGGCGTCAAAATGCGCTGTGAAAGCAACTGCATATTTGGATAGCTCGCTACATTTTACTGGGTTTCCTGACCATTCAATAACTCCATTAGCAAATGACTCAACAGAGTCACAAGCGCTAATCGGAGTATTTTCTACTTCGGGAAATCCAGCTGCACCTAAAGAAGTAGTGATGCAAGGCAATCCATATGCAAAATAAGCTAATATTTTTATCTTCATCCCGCTACCTATTCTTACTGGATTAATTGCGAACATTGCTTTATTTGCTATAGGTGCTATATCTTGCACTCGACCATGAAATATTACGTCACTAAAGTTGCCATTAAATGAACTGCTAACATTACCAACAACATTTAAAGTAAGCTTTGGATTGGTCAATTTAACTTTAGGCCATATTTCCATTAAGAACCATCTTAGCCCATCTACGTTATGGTGAGCGTTACTTCCAATATATAGTATTTGTTGAGTATCCCTTTTGATTGGCATACTGGTTTGGGGGCTAATTGGTGCGGATAAAGTGATGGTTGTGGTGGCAGGGGACATCGCTTTATATAACTTTTCATCATTTTCTGAAATCGCAATTACAGTATCAAAACCACCTACAATTGATGCTTCTTTTCTGATGTCCACATTTGGAATTGGCTCTTTATTCTGCTTAGCAAATGATTCACAACGCTCATAAAAAACATCGTGGCCAATCAGTATTTTAGTGAAGCTTCCTTTTATTGATGGGAAATTAGGTGCTCTAAAAATCGTATCGACAAAAACAACATCAGGTGATTGATTTTCAATCTCTGAATTAATAAATGTTAATTGACCCCTGGTCAACCATTTTCCTATATGTGCATTGCTTGTTTTTTTATTTTTTAATTTTGATTGTATGCCGTATATCAGTTTTTTAAATACGCCTGCTTTACGGTATACAAGCTTTGCCAAACTTATAATGCTTATTAGGTATATATCATTATAGAGTTGTCTTGCATTCTTAAATTTACTTTCAATACTATTTATACCTGTTATGTTTGACAACTTGAATATTGGTGATGTAAATGAGTTTCCGGTGACTATTAAGCAAACTTGATGGCCTTGAGTAGTTAAGCTGCTAATGAATGCATGATTGTAAGTTTGATAACCACTGAAACTGTTGGCTGGAATTGCATCACAGATAAATAGTATTTTTTTAATGCTCATCCCAACCTTTATGTATGTTATTCAGAATAAAAAGTCCCATTACTGTCCCAACAGGAAAGGCGAATAGTGCTGCAATCGCTAAAAATCCACCAACATACCGTGACCATTGACGATGTTTTTTAAGGCCACTAGCTGTGATCAGTATAATAAAGCTCAGAATGAAAATTGCACAGATTGTGGCCCAAAATAACGGTGTTGACTGCTCAGGCTCTTGCCCCATGTAATTAACGACTAATACAGAAGCAACGATTGTGCTGATAATAAAAAGAAGTAACCATGCCAATATAGCTAATAGGTGTGCGGCATTTTTTGTATCGCTGCTAATGTTGTTGCTGT
>JBJPGD010000026.1:0-69008 GCA_048595445.1 Methylophilaceae bacterium | reverse complement strand
TAGAAGCCTCTGGGTTGGCGGCATAAGCTGCTAAGGGTTGCATTAGCAATTATCCAACATTAATTTTAACTTTTCAGTATCGAAATCACTGGTGATAACAGAGTCACCTATGCCTTTTTGCAATACAAGTCTAATTTTTCCATCTTGTACTTTTTTATCTAACCCCATTAAATCAAGATACTTTTCTGCACCAAGTGCTGGTGGTAGTTGCGTTAGTTTTGCAGCTTGGAATATTGCTTTAATACGTGCTACATCATTAGATTTCAGCCAATGCATACTTTCAGCAAATTCAGCCGCCATTATTGTCCCTGCCGCGACTGCTTCGCCATGCAGCCAGACACCATAACCCATTGCATTTTCAATGGCATGGCCAAAAGTATGGCCAAGATTTAGCAAAGCGCGCTCACCTGCTTCTTTTTCATCTGCGGCAACAACTTCAGCTTTGTTTTGACATGATCTGAAAACCGCTTCTGCAACAATAGCTTCATCTAAAGCCATTAGCTTATCCATATTGTCTTCCAACCAAGTAAAGAACTTTTCATCACGAATTAAGCCATACTTAATGACTTCTGCCACACCAGCTGATAACTCACGCTGAGGTAAGGTATTTAATGTATCTGTATCGATCAATACCAATTGCGGTTGATAAAATGCACCAATCATATTTTTGCCCCGGGGATGATTGATACCTGTTTTACCACCAACACTTGAATCCACTTGTGAAAGCAGTGTCGTCGGGATTTGTATAAAGGGTACACCGCGCAGATAGGTTGCGGCCGCATATCCCGTTAAGTCACCAATCACGCCACCACCAAGCGCGATCAGTGTTACGCCTCTTTCACAACGCGCTGCTAACAACGCATCGTATATCACATTTAATGTTTCATTGTTCTTATATACTTCACCATCAGGCAATATAATTTCGATGGCCTGAATACCTGCTTCACGTAGTGGCTGAGCTATCTTTTCAAGATATAGCGGTGCCACCGTCGTATTGGTGACGATGGCTACTTGCTTATGCTTTAGATGGGTCAGTAAAAGAGCAGTTTGATTTAATAGACCTGGCCCAATATGAATTGGATAAGCTCGCTCACCTAAGGCGACATTTAGCGTTTGTTTCATCATGCTTGAATAGACTTTTTAATTTGGTTAATAAGCACTGCAGATGGCTGATGTCCTGTATCGACAATAGCATCCGCTGTCTGTGTATAAATAGGATTACGTTCACTGTACAGCTGTTCCAACTTATCACGTATATCTACATTCTGTAATAGTGGGCGCTGTTTATCATATCGCATTCGTTTCCATAGATCATTGACCGTTGCACGCAAATAGATGACATAGCCATTATTTTTTAATGTCTCTTGATTTTCAAGAGTTAAGACAGCACCACCGCCTGTCGCAAGTACAATATTATCAAGTTGAGTAAGGTCCTTAATAACCGCTGCTTCACGTTTACGGAAGCCAGCTTCTCCTTCTAAATCAAATATAACAGACACTTTTACACCAGTACGTTTTTCTATTTCATGATCGGCATCATAAAAAGTTTTTCCTAGCTGCTTTGCTAGCTGCTTACCGACGGTCGTTTTACCTGCACCCATCAAGCCTATAAAAAATATATTATTTATCTTTGACACAATAAAAATGCCTATCAATTCAATGATAGGCATTTTAAGGCAAAGTCAACATTCTGTCAGGTTGACTTACGTAGAAATTGAATTTAACGCAATCCTAAGCTTTCATCCATAATTTTTGGTGTAATAAAAATCAACAGTTCCGTTTTATCATCTTGCCTTGTACGTCGCTTAAAGGCATTACCAATGATTGGAATATCCCCAAAGAAAGGGACTTTTTCTACCTGGTTTCTTTCAGTCTGCTCGTATATACCACCTAATACGGCTGTTTCACCATTAGCGACCAATACTTGTGTCGACACATTTTGCGTATCAATTGAAGGCACTCCATTAAATACAACACCAACACTTTCTTTTTTGACCTCAAGATCCATAATAATTTTGTTGTCTGGTGTAATTTGTGGTGTAACTTCTAAGCTCAACTCTGCTTCTTTAAATGAAACGGTAGCTGCACCGCTACTAGAAGCCTCTAAGTATGGAATTTCCGTACCCTGAGCTATTTTTGCCTTCTGTTGGTCAGCTGTCGTCACACGCGGGCTTGACACAACCTTACCTCGGTTATCAGTCTCTAACGCAGTCAACTCGAGGTTAAGCAATAAGCCAGCCGGCAACCTGAACAGGCTAAACGCCAAGCTCCCCGCACCTATCGCTGTAACAGGCAAGTTGCTATTTAAACCAGTAGTACTACCCGCCGCGCCAGTAGATGCATCACCTGTACTAGATAGTGTGCCACCGACATTTAAAATGTTTTTCCCTGGCGTTGTTGCACTTTGAATACCAAATCTTGCACCTAAACTTTTACCAAATTTTTCATCGGCTACAACTAGGCGTGACTCAATCATCACTTGGCGAACCGGTATATCTGTTTGATTGATGATTTCCTGAATTTCAGTAAGTTTTTTTGCCGTATCTTGTATAAACAAAGTGTTTGTACGTGGATCCCATACTGCACTTCCTCGGCTAGATAAAATGCTTTTGTTTTTACCTGATCCTCCAGAGTTAGCGCCAGTCAATATATTTTTAAAATCTTCTGCTTTTTGATACTTCAGCCTAAACACTTCTGTTATTAGCGGTTCCAAATCCTCTATTGCCCTACTCGCCTCTAATTCCGCTTTATCTTTAGCTGCAACCTCCTCTGTAGGTGCAACTGTTATCACGTTACCAATTTTACGCATTGTAAGGCCTTTATTCTGCATAATAATGTCTAACGCTTGGTCCCAAGGCACATCTTTTAACCTCAAAGTAAGGTTGCCTGTCACCGTATCACTGGCAACAATATTTAATCCCGTAAAGTCAGCTATAACCTGCAATACTGAACGCACTTCAATGTCTTGAAAGTTTAATGATAGTTTTTCACCTGAATATCCTGGCTTAGAGCCTTTTACCAGCTTATTTGGGTCTTCAATTACTGGCCTCACATCAATAATAAACTTTTTATCTGCTTGATATGCTGACTGCTCCCAATTGCCTTTAGGCTCGATGATCATGCGACTATTTTTGCCCTGTTTCATCGTATCAACATACAATACTGGTGTATTAAAGTTAATGACATTTAGGCGTCGTTGCAACTCTGCAGGCAAGTTAGTATCTGCAAAGTCGACAATAATCTGCTTACCTTTTTGTTTAATATTGATGCCTGTACTCGCGTCTGCCAAATCCACGATAATACGACCCTCGCCATTTTTTCCTCTAGTAAAATCCACATTAGTGATTGCATGCGCTTCACTACCCTCTTTCGATTCAGCAAAACGCGTTTCAGCTTGAGCGTTTGTTACACTTGCAGCATTTCCTGCCAGGGTGATAATCACATCATTGCCTTGCAACTGCGTATTATATGTAACGGACTTAGACAAATTGAGTACCATTCTTGTTCGATCTTTGGCTTGAGCCAACGTTACACTTTTCAGCACGCCTTGCTCACTTTTTATATTGTTTTTATTTAACCCATTGCCTGTTCTAGGAAAATCCAAAGCTATCCTAGCAGGACTTTTTAATGTAAATCCTGCTGGAGGATTCACCAGCGGTTCCGTTGTTTTAATGCGTATACTAACTCGCCCACCTGAGAGTGGAGAAAAGTCGATGCTTTCAATTTTATTACTGAACGCACCTTCTGCTGCCGATGCAGCTCCGATCACACTCAAATTAATTAATAGTATTATGCCAATCCATTTAGTCATTATTCTGATCATGTCTGTTCCCATTCTTTATTCTTGCAAGTTAATACTAGCTTCTCGTTCAACCCAGTCCCCAGTAATGTCATCCTGGGCTATTTCTTTGATTTCTATTGCCGTGTCATTAATAGCGGTAATGATGCCAAAATTTGGCCCTAAATAATTCCCAACCCTTACTTGTTGCAATGTTCCATCAGGTGTTTTAACTAATGCATACTTTGCTCTCTTTTTACTTAAAGAGCCTACATATAACAAGCTTTCTAGCGGAAAAGACTCAAGCGCTTCTCTTGGTCTATTAGTATTTGGTTGTAATGAGCCTGAACCAGCCCCTGACTTACGTGCTTTAAATGGATTGATTAAGGCCGCGTCGACATTGTACTGTAGCGGTGTATATGGCAATACCTCTGGCAGTGGTGGCACACTCTTCTTCATGCCAGTAGCCGCATTTGCCATAAATTGATCTAAATCATCACCTTCACCAGCACCACAACCTAATAGTAAGCATGATAAAAAAGCTAAAACTAATAAATTAAACCTCGCCCTGCTTAAAAACATTATTTGCTTCCTTTTTTATTTTTAGCAGCTCTTTTACTTGCAAGTTCAGATGAATCTAGATAGCGATATGTTTTCGCAACCACTTCTAGCGCGAGCACCCCTCCACCTCCCTTAACACCTTTAGCCACAGGCGATATGGACATATTATTTAGCGTAACAATACGTGACAGCTTTGATACGTCTGTTGCAAATGCACCCAGGTCATGATATCCACCTAAAAGTTTAATCTGTATAGGCATTTCAGCATAAAAGTCAGCAACTATCTCTTGACCTGGCTTAAATAGTTCAAACTCCAATCCGCGCCCCAGTCCAGATTGGTTTATATCTGTTAACAAACCATCCATTTCAGACCTGTCCGGTAGTTGCTTTAGCAGTGCACCAAACGTCTTCTCGATATCATCCATCTGCTGCCTGTATGCTTCTATTTTCACAGACTCTCTTTTTTTAGCAGTAAATGTTTGCCTAAGCTCTTGTTCTTTTGCAGCCGCTTTTTCATATTCCTCATACTCTGGACTCCAGAGAAAAAAGTAACCTGCCACCACCAAAAGTAAAGCGACCGCAGTTAATAAAACCAACTTAACATAGGTAGGTAAACTACCCGCATTATTAAAATCTATATTATTAAAATCATCTAAATTCATGATTATCTACCACCTGAAGCTTCATCAGCTTTTTGTACTTTAAGATTTACTTTTAATATAAAGTCATTTTGTCTAATACCATTTAAGGTAGATGCTTTAATTTCTATTAATACTGGCGACTCCAACCAATTAGAGACTTCCAGATTTCTAACTAAAGTAGCGACGCGCGCATTTGTATCAGCAACGCCCCGTAAAGTGATAGCATTACCTGATTGCTTAATCCCTTTTAAATATATCCCCTCCGGCAACTGTCTAGCTAACTCATCCAATATAACAACCGCATTGCTACGAGTTGTTTGTAAATTTTCAACAATCTGTTTTCTTTCCAGTACATTATTAATCTGGTCTTTTAACTCACGAATATCAGCAATCTCGGTATCTAACTGAACGATAGCTTGTTCTAAACGTGCATTTCGATCTAGCTGTGTTTGTTTTTTAGAGACTAAGTAAGTCCAGCCTGCAAATACGATTGCAGAAGCTAATACTGCCGAGAACAAGGCCATCAGCCCAAACTGCCTTTGTTTTTCCGCACGCTTAATCTGGCGATGTGGGAGTAAATTAATACGCATCATGTTAACCTACCCCTCGCATTGCTAGACCACATGCAACCATTAATGCTGGTGCATCAATCGCCAGCTGCTGCTGTTTAACCTTACTACTCAATGACATAGAATGAAATGGGTTTGCGATCACTGTGTTTACTTGCGTCCTATCTTGAACCGCGACATCAATCGCTGGAATAGCCGCACCACCGCCAGCCAATGCTATATGGTCAATACGATTATATTGCGTAGAGCTTGTAAAAAACTGTACGGCACGCGCCACTTCAGTGGATAAAGATTGTATAAACGGTTGCAATACTTCCGCCTCGTAACTATCTGGTAGGCCGCCTTTGCGTTTTGCAACCTCAGCTTCTTCAACTGACAACCCAAAACGACGCTGAATTTCTTGTGTGAGTTGCCCGCTGCCAAACGCTTGCTCACGTACATAAACGGACTTATTATCATGCATCACATTGATATGCATCATTGCAGCACCCATATCAACTATCATGACAGTTTGATCTTTACCAGCATTAGGGAACTGTTGTGCGACCAAGCTATAAGCGGCCTCTGTCGCATAAGTATCAACATCCATCACAGTAACTTTGAGTCCAGCATCTTCTGCCGCTGCCACTCGGTCTTCAATTTTTTCTTTACGCGCTGCTGCAATAAGCACATCGGCCTCTTCTTCATTATTTGGTGCAGGGCCAATCACTTGGAAGTCAATGTTAACTTCCTCAAGTGGGAATGGAATATATTGATTGGCTTCTGCCTCAACTTGTATTTCCATGTCTTCTTCGCGCAAATCTGCTGCTAGTAATACCTTCTTAGTAATGACGGCAGATGACGGCAATGCAAGAGCGGCACGCTTTTCTTTTGATCCTAATAGCTTCCAAGCAAGCTTTACGGCATCAGAGACTTGTTCTAATCCCACAACATTACCATCCACTATAGCTTCTTTGGCTAAAGCAGCCACAGAGTAGCCCACTACATGGTAAGCACCTTTAGCACCACCTGACAGTTCCACCATTTTTACAGCAGATGTACTGATATCAACACCGATTAACGGTGGGGTACTTTCACTAAAAAAGTCGAATTTCAAATTAAAATTCTCTTTCTATATTCGTTAGTTACGCGTAATTGCGATAATTTACATTAAATCCTAGCAACAACCTCCAGCACTGTAAAGCGATTTTTTAACTTAAGCGATTAACTTAATGTATTTTCTAACAGTTGTGTTATTTACGCGACATCCCCCCTTCAGAACCGCTTGTCATTGTTTTGGTTAATTTGCATAACCTTATATACTGTCGTCTTAAATTAACTTGATTGATACTCTAAAGTTTATGACTCCCAAAAAATGGTGGCACTTTCTTATTTTATTCGCGCTTGTAAGCGGCGTAGCAATATCTGCACTTGGCGCATTAGCAATTACGCTAATTTATCCTACGCTGCCTTCTTTAGAGTCGATTACAGACTATCGACCTAAACAACCGCTTAGAGTCTATTCTGCGGACAAATATCTAATAGGGGAGTTTGGCGAGGAACGGCGCGCTTTTATTAAAATAGATAAAGTGCCAAAAAAAATGAAAGATGCTGTTTTAGCAATTGAAGACAGGCGCTTTTATACGCATGGTGGCATTGATACAAAAGGTGTACTACGCGCAATAAAAAACAATCTCACAGGCAAAAGTCATGAAGGCGCAAGTACGATTACGATGCAAGTGGCCAAAAACTTTTTTACAGGGCCCAATAGAAAACGTGACATTTTCATCAAAATCAAAGAAGCATTATTAGCGATAAAAATAGAAAAGACATTAGCGAAAGATCAAATTCTAGAGCTTTATCTAAATCAGATCTATTTAGGCCAGCGAGCTTACGGCTTTTCTGCGGCATCACAGGTGTACTTTGGCAAGCCATTGGCTGATCTTACATTAGCCGAGTCTGCGTTATTAGCTGGCTTACCTAAAGCACCTTCTGGTTACAACCCTTTCTACAGGCCTAAAAAAGCAATTAATAGGCAGCAGGAGGTTTTACGCGATATGCGCCGATATGGCTTTATCGATAAACAACAATTTGATGAAGCCAAGGAACAAGAGCTGGTTTTCAAATCAGCAAAAAAAACGCGTGAACTAAGAGCTGCTTATGTTGCTGAAGTGGCGCGCCAGCTATTATATAAACGTTATGGAGATGCCATCTACAATACTGGTTTAAAAGTTTATACCACAATCCATAAAGCAAACCAGGAAGCGGCAACTAGTGCAGTTGTTTCGGGCATCCTTGAATACCAAAAACGTCAAGGTTATAAAAGAGCGGAAAAATGGATTGATTTATCGCAATTAGATTCAACTAACCTGGATAAGGAAATGCAATCAGCACTGTCAGGCATCTCAGAATATGGTGGCCTTATCCCTGCTATCACCACTAAAGTTTCTGCTAAATCCGTCGAGTTATTTACCAAAGCAGGTGAAAAACTAACAATTTCTGGTAATGGCTTAAGCTTACTAAAAAGAAACCTCGCTAAAAAAGATACGAAAAAACATAAAATCAAAATTGGCTCAGTAGTACGTATCATTAAAATTAAAGATGGATGGCAAATTGTACAACTGCCAGAAGTAGAGTCTGCGCTTATCGCAATTAACCCTAGAAATGGTGCCATCAACGCGTTAGTTGGTGGGTTTGATTTCAATAAAAATAAATTCAACCATGTAACCCAAGCTTACCGCCAACCTGGCTCTAGCTTTAAACCTTTTGTTTATTCAGCATCATTAGAAAAGGGGTTCACGCCAGCTAGCATCATTGAAGATGAACCAATTATTATGTCCGCAAGTGAAGTTGGTAGTAAAAAAGAGTGGGCGCCAAAAAACTATAGTGATCAATACGATGGCCCAATTAGAATGCGTACCGCTTTAAAGAAATCTAAAAATATGGTTTCTATTCGCCTTTTAGATAGCATAGGCACTCGATACGCACAAGACTATGCTACTAAGTTTGGCTTTCCTCGTAAGAACAACCCCGCATACCTGACCATGGCATTAGGGGCTAACGCAGTAACGCCCCTAGAGTTAGCCAACGGCTATGCTATTTTCGCTAATGGCGGCTATCGAGTTGAGCCGCATCTAATCAGTAAAATTACAGATAGTGATGGCAAAATTATTGAAGAAAAAAAATACCCCATTGCAGGAAAGACCGCGCCTAGAGTCATAGATGGTCGTAATGCATTCATCATGACCTCTATGCTACAAGATGTCGTACAAAGCGGCACAGCAACGAGAGCTAAAGCACTTGGCAGGAGTGATTTGGCAGGTAAAACAGGCACCACTAACGATACTTTAGATGCTTGGTTTGCAGGCTATTCAACGCATGAAGTCGCTATTGCATGGATGGGCTATGATCAACCGCGCTCACTTGGCAGGGTTGAAACAGGAGGGCGTGCAGCACTCCCCATATGGATAAAATATATGGCCGTTTCCTTAAAAGGCAAACCAGTCATCAATAGTAAAATTCCTAAAGGCGTCATGTCATTGAAGATAGACCCAACTACTGGCACCATGGTAGATGATGATTATCAATACGACGATGGTGTTTTTGAGTACTTTTACCATGAAAATCCTCCTCCACTACTTGAGCTTGATTTTCCACCGCTTACAGATGCTTTTGAATCAGCTTTTCCACCTGATAATTTGCCAAATAGTCCATTACATCCAGCACCTCCAATATTCGGAGGTACTTCTGATCACCCACCAGGTGAATCTGAACTAATGGAACTTGAGCCTATGTACGCTATACCAGAATCAACCCAACCGACCGACACAGAAGAACCAAACGGTACTAAAGTTGCCCCTCCTAAAGGAGAGGCTGAGGTTAAGATTAAATCACTACCCCCTGAAGTTAAAAAACCTCAGAAACGTAACAGCATGGAAAGAGCCAGAGGGGTTCTGAATCCTTCTGGACATTAGGCTTTTATTTAATTTCTGAGTATGGAATATGGCACGCGAAGCGCTAGACCAGCTAAGGCAACTGATTGCTCAACATGCGGCACGCATGATGGTGGAAGATGGTATTAACGATTTCGCCTATGCTAAAAAAAAGGCTGGTCGCCAGTTAGGCATATCCGAAAATAGTGCTCTTCCTTCTAATGCTGAAATTGAAGAAGAAATTAAACTCCATCACCAGCTATTCAACGAAGACCAACCACAAGAACTTAATATGCTACGCAAAGCGGCACTGGCTACCATGCAACTCTTTGAGCGCTTCAATCCACACTTAACAGGCGGCGTATTAGAAGGGTCTGCAGGAAAAAATGGCCAGACTGATATTCACCTATTTGCAGATAGCGCCAAAGAAGTAGAAATCTTTTTACTTAGCGAACAAATTCCTTTTGAAGCCAGTGAAAAAACGCACCGCTTATCGGATAGACCAAGTAAAGATAAAAAAGACAAGGTGCGCAAGGCCGTACCTGTTTATACGCTAGAAACAGAATATGGATTACAGAAGCTCAGCGTATTTGAATATGACGATTTACGCATGGCAACAAAAAGAGCTGGTGATGGCAGCCGTGCGAGCAGAGCTAACATTTCTGAGTTACAACAACTAATGACTTAAATCATTATTCGCATGATACCAATCACGCATAGTTTGGTTGTACGCTTCCACCTCATTCTCTAGCATTTGAATAGGAGCGTTTTTAGTGAGTTCAATACGAAACCCTGTTTCTTCATCAACCAATGGTTTGTCTTCTGGCCAAACTTCTCCAGCAAATAAGATGCGTAAATTTCCAGCTTGAATATCTTGTTTAGCTAACGCTTTACCGGATACGGATTCTCCTGCTGGCAAGTTTTGCTTTCTTGCTGCAAGACTAGGTTTCGATGCAGCATCGGAACTTTCCATTCTACCCGTAGCGCCAGCAACTTTTCCATCATTACTTTCTATTGCACTTTCGACGGCATCCGCTTCCACGACCGCAATTGATGTAGCTCTGCTTTCTGCTGGTGCTGGTGCTGGTGCTGGTGCTGGTGCTGCAATCACGGCATCATCCTTATCCGACAGATCCAACGCAGGTTTTTCAATTTTATCTTTACGTTTTTTTACAGATTTCGTTTCTACTGTCACACTGTTTTTGGCTTTATTACTTATACTGCCGCCAGACTTAATGGCCTCACTGTCTTCAAACCTTTTTTCTAAACCACTATCTACTGACTGTGAAAATGTTTGTTCTTTACTAGCTTTACTAGGCATCGCCAATTCTTCTTGTTTTGGCATATTAGTGTTAGCTGATTCCAATTCTTCAACCTGCGCAATTTCCTGTTCATTTGAGCTCTCCCATATAGATTTCTGTGGTAATTGCTGTCGCAACATAACCGTCACAAGCATCACACTAGCCACTGTACTCATGCCCACAATCTGCCAACTTGTTATCCGCCAAGCACTCAGCATGTTCCAACAGCGCTTAAATATATTGACGCGTCTAGGTTGGCCCGCTTCTTGTGCATAGTCCAAAATGTGCTTACGTGCAGCATCACTCGGCGCCAGATCTCTGTCTGGTGCATTTTTTAATGCTTGCTGTAAATGTTCGTCTTGTAAACTCAAGCGGGGCTATCCGTTTCTATTAAAGGGTTAATATGCGCACCCATACAGGCACGCAGTTTGCTTAATGCATAACGCAAGCGACTTTTCACTGTTTCAAACTCTGCATCAATCACTTGGGTGATTTCATCTAACGTTAAACCATCATCATAGTGTAATAAAAAAGCTGCTCGCTGTAGGGCTGGCAACCCTTCCAAACAGTCTAATAACTGCTGTCCTGCTTTACGCCAAAATGCTTGCTGTTCAGGTTGCTCTGCACTCGATGCTGGCCATAACTGCCACGGCTCTTGACCATCATCAGATGCCCAGCCATCATCAACCGAAATCTCACGGCCTGTTTTACGTAACACATCAATCGCACGGTTATGTGCCAAGGTATAAAGCCAAGTTTTAAAAGTCGCATTATCACGCACTTGCCAACTATCTCTGGCATCTACCAATTTTATCCATGTGTCCTGAAACACGTCTTCAGCCTGTGACGCTTCGCTATTACCTAGCAGTCTGCGTAGGTAACGATATAGTGGCTTTTCATGACGTGCATATAACAGCTGAAACACATGTGTTTCACCAGCGCAGAATCGGCGCATTAACTTCTCGTCTGACAAAGCTTCATTTGTATCCCCACAACTCATTTATTAAGTATAGGCACTTGCTTATTAAACGGTCAATCAATTACAACGGGGTTAATTAATTATTTTTATTTTTTTAACCCCGCTTGCGCTTTCTGCACGTGTAAAGCCTTGTAAGTCATTTTTTTAACAAGGAGTACAACATGAAAGCAACACGATTTTATTCTGGTTTTTTAACTCTCTTCGCGCTTGTTTTGTCACTTGCATCAAGCAATGCACAGGCATTCTGCGGATTCTTTGCTGGCAAAGCCGATGCCTCATTATTTAATGAAGCGAGCCAAGTCATCTTAGTACGCGATGGTAATCGTAGTGTCATTTCCATGCTGAATGATTTTAAAGGGCCATTGAAAGACTTTGCCTTAGTGGTGCCAGTACCACATGTATTAGAAGAAGGCCAAGTGCAGATTGGTGACAAACGTATTTTCGATCGCCTCGATGCTTACTCATCCCCGCGTTTAGCAGAGTATTTTGACCCTGACCCATGCCCTGTTGGTCAACGCTACGACGTTCTGGAGATGGAAGATAAAAGCGCAATGCCTATGGCTAGATCAATGGGGAAAATGAAAAAAGAACGCGACGAAGCCTTAGGCGTTGTAGTAGAAGCCAGCTATACCGTAGGCGAATATGACATTGTCATGCTTTCAGCGAAACAATCTAATGGTTTAGAAACTTGGTTACGTAGAAATGGTTACAAAATGCCCAAAGGAGCAGCGGCTGCGCTTAAGCCATATATTGCGCAAGACATGAAATTCTTTGTGGCAAAAGTTAATTTACAAGCGCAAGCAAAAACAGGCATTCAATACCTTCGCCCACTACAGTTTGCGTTTGAAAGCGAAAAATTTATGTTGCCGATACGCTTAGGCATGATTAACGCCGACCCAAGCAAGCCACAAGATTTAATCGCTTATGTACTCACTAAAAACGGCCGTGTTGAAAGTGCTAACTACCGCACAGTCAAACTACCAGCGAATGAAAACTTACCGCCAGCCATTAAAAAAGATTTTAAAACTTTTTACAAAACAATGTTTGATCACCAAGCTAAACAAGAAGATCACCGCGTGGTATTTACTGAATACTTTTGGGATATGGGCTGGTGTGACCCTTGCGCTGCGGATCCACTTAGTCGTACTGAATTAAACCAAGCGGGCGTATTTTGGTTAGACAATGATTCAAACAATAATAATGCAAAGCGTAGTCGCAGAGGTGGCGGTGAACAAAATGCATTACTGACGCGCTTACATGTACGTTACACACCAAAAACATTCCCTGAAGACTTAATGTTTGTACAAACATCTGATCGCCAAAATTGGCAAACACGCTATGTTGTACAGAACCCATTTGAGAGCACCGTACAACAATGCCGTGAGAAAGCTGCCAACTACAACTGTGAAGACTCATGTAGAAATATCGGTAACGGCTGGCGTGATTTTGTAACTGGTAGAAATCGTGTCGCTTCCTGCATCCAGCGCTGTCGGGCTAGCACTAATAACGCAATTGAAACTGCCCGTCGTTATTATGAAACAGACCTGCCTCAGCGTCAGCAAACCGAAATGCAAACACTGATGCGCTACACAGGCTGGAATCAGCGTGAAGCTGAACGCTTTACTGGCTACCAAGTCAGCGACAGCAATAGCAATAACAAAAAATGGTGGGAAACCCTTTTTAACAACAATAAAGCCAAGCAATAACCTGAAAGGAGGTTAACGATGAAGTCACTCGCTATGCACTACTTTTCAAGCTTGCCTAACGCTATCAGCAAACCAAACATCCCTGGCTGGTTTAAGTTGGGCTGGGTTAAGTTAATGGACGCACGTTATTTTCAAATCGTGTTTTTAATTAGCTTGCTGCTGTTCGGTGCATTAGCGCGTGACTTCTCTTTGACAAGCATTCAAGTAATGCTGACCTTTGCAGCAGCACTTGCCACACAAGCTTTTTGGCAGTTTTTTCTAAAGCTACCCAATCGCAAAAATCTAAAAGGTTATCTCAGCGCACTGATTACCACTTGCGGTATCTGCATCTTAGTCAGGTCTGATGTGAGTTGGGCACAGCCAGCATTGGCCTGCATTGCCATGAGCAGTAAATTCATGTTTCGCTTTGGTAGTGGCAAAGCAAGAGGCCATATTCTGAACCCTGCGAACTTCGCTGCATTCCTAGCCATGACCATCATGCCACACGCATGGCTTTCACCAGGACAATGGGGTCAAGAAACCCTCGCCATGCTATGGATGATTGCACTCGGGGGCATGGTGACGGGCCGCATCTCAAGATGGGATATTAGCCTAACTTTTCTGGTCACATGGCTAGGCTTATTGAGCGCAAGATTAGTATGGTTAGGCTACACACCTGAACTAGGCATTGATATGTGGTTACACCAAGCGATGAATGGCGCCACCATTCTATTCGCTTTCTTTATGATCTCAGACCCCATGACCACCCCACAACATCGCCATGCACGTATTGCCTACGCCATCTGCGTCGCTGCCACCACATTCCTATGGCAATACGGATTATTCAAACCACAAGGCATGATTGTCGCACTATTCGCATGGAGTTTTACGGTACCGCTTTGGAATAAGCACTTTAAACAAAATAGATTTGGCTGGAACTAACTACCCCCAATACCCTACGTTGGTTTTGACTTTCCATCCCCTGTATCACGCTGAGCAACGCAAATAAATCTAGGGACTTCGGCGAGGACTGTCTCAACCGACTTGGCGCTTTAGCGGTTAGCGAGGTTGGGGACACCCCTTGCGGGTGTAAGGCTGTGGCATAGTTATAATTTCTTTGGTTACTTTACTTTTGAGCAAGCAAAAGTAAAGTAACTCGCCAAAAGGCGAAAAACAACTATTGCCTTTATTAAATCGAAGTAACTCCATACACTGGTGTTTAATAAATAGCCTACCTAAACATTTATACTCTAAATGCCTATATACCAATAGGAGACACTTTAACCAATAGGCAAAACTTGATTAAACTTGATTATTTATACAAATGTGTTAGCATACGCTAACAATGGAAAAGGTTATAAATAGCGATTCAGTACGGTCTGCACTAGCCTCTCTTGGTTGGGATCAAAAACAACTTGCTGCTGAATTAGATGTTACTGGGCAAGCTGTTACTAACTGGATGAAGGGTAAGGACTTTCCGCGCCCAAAGACACTGTTGAAGTTAGCAAAAAAACTTGAGCTAGGGTTTGACCAATTAGTTTTGCAAACAAGGGAGCAACCTATAGTTGCTTTCCGCAAAAAAGCTGGCTCTATCACCACGGATAAACACTTAACTAATGCCTCATCTATGGGCTCACTGTTAAAGCCTTTAATTAAATATTTACCAAAATCAACTACATTACGCACCCAGATTCAAGCCCCTTCTTTGGAGTATGAGAAACTTCAAGAAGCCGCAACTGAAGTAAGAAAGAAGATCGGAATTGGCTCAACTGCTGTTTTAGACTACCTACAACTCATAAGTGAATTTAATAACAATGGAGCTGTAATCATTCCTGTTATGTGGGGGAATAAACAAAACCATGGCAATGCATTGCATATTCTTTTGCCTGAAGAAAAAGTAACGTTTATTTACCTGAACTTAGATACTTATACAGAGGATTTTAAATTTTGGATGGCTCATGAGCTCGCTCATGTATACACTCCCGATTTAGCAGGATCAAATGAAGGTGAAGATTTTGCAGATGCCTTTGCAGGGGCTTTGTTATTTCCTAAAGAGATAGCAAAGAAAATATATTCAGCATGTGCCAAATCTCAAAGCAAGTCTAGAGAAATTAACCTACTAACTAAGTTTGCTAAACTTCATGAAATATCACTCTATAGCGTTTACTGTGAGGTTATTAAGTACGCTTCTGCTGAGAAACTTCCATCATTAAAAGTTACAAAAAATGATATCCATGCCATCAGAAATAAAGTTCGCGGCTCATTGGTAAGCAAAGCCTTATTTAGCCCTACAGCGCCAGATGCAGCTAAATACATTGCAGCATCTAATGCCGTTTTCAAATCAAATTTCTTTAATTCACTTAAGATAATGCTTAAGGACTTAGGAACTGGCTCAGGCTACGTTCAGCAACTGCTTGATATTTCGCTCAAGGATGCCAAGGCTCTTCACAAAGAGCTGGTGAGTTGACATTAGTATTACTAGACACTAATGCTTACTTACGCTTAGCAAAGCGTATACGACCTCTGTTAGGAGAGCCTTTTGGCGAAGGCAATCACACTGCAACCATATTAAGAGATGTAGAAAATGAAGTGCACCGTAATAGCAACCTCGCCTTCTATTATCCATGGTTTGACGATGAAGACCTTGCTAACGAGCGCATGGCCATGCAAGTCAGGCTAAGCAGTCAAGATAAGAAAGATCTAGGTAATGCAACTAGCATCTTACAGAACTCTATACAGGAAGATGAGCGTTACTTAATTGAAGGTAGGTCACCACCATCAAAAACTGATTGCAGAGTGCTAGCTTTTAGTCAAATTCGTGACGCCGTGATTGTTACTGATGATTTAGGCATGCATTTGTTATGCCAAGGACTTTGACATTTCGATATGGCATGGTTATGAGCTGCTGGAAAGAATGTTGGCCGCTGAAGTAATTGATGAAGCTCTAGTTCGAGAAATTTACGATGCGCTAGAGAATAACGAAAACATGACAAAAACATGGGCAATGGCTAAACATACCACTTTTATAACTATATTTGGTGAGCCACCCTCATAAATTTTTACAGTTAAAATTAACCTGCTTTCAACCACCGCGCCACATCCATCGCAAAATAAGTCAAAACCCCATCCGCCCCTGCACGTTTAAACCCCAATAAACTCTCCATCACACACTCACGTTCATCCAACCAGCCATTTTGCGCAGCCGCTTTTAACATGGAATATTCACCACTCACTTGATAAGCATAGGTTGGCACACCAAATTCTTGTTTCACGCGGTGCACAACATCTAAATATGGCATACCTGGTTTCACCATGACCATATCTGCACCCTCTTCAATATCTAATGCAACTTCTTTAATCGCTTCATCAGAGTTAGCAGGGTCCATTTGGTAATTGTATTTATTCCCCTTGCCTAGACTCTCTGATGAGCCAACGGCGTCACGGAATGGGCCATAAAAGGCTGATGCATACTTAGCTGAATAAGCCAAAATACGGGTGTGAATATAATCATCTTCTTCTAGCGCGTCGCGTATTGAACCGATACGGCCATCCATCATATCGGAAGGTGCGACCACATCCGCACCGGCTTTCGCGTGGCATAACGCTTGTTTAATCAGTACTTCTACCGTTGTATCATTCAGCACATAACCATCATCATCAATAATGCCATCTTGGCCATGGGTAGTGTAGGGGTCTAAAGCGACATCGGTAATAACACCTAAATCCGGGAATGCTTGTTTTAAAGCTTTAACTGTTTTAGGGACTAAGCCACTAGGGTTGTAAGCTTCTTTTGCATCGAGGCTTTTAAAGTCTTGTGAGATCACTGGAAAAATGGCGATTGCTGGAATGCCTAAAGCGACACATTCTTCTGCCGTTTTGAGCAGCACGTCGACTGTTTGACGCTGCACGCCTGGCATTGAGTTAATTTCTTCTGTTTTATTTTCGCCTTCTAATACGAATACAGGGTAAATAAGATCATTCGTCGTCAATACGTATTCGCGCATTAATCGGCGCGAGAATTCATCTTTACGCATGCGGCGCGGACGGTTTGCAAGAAATTGGTTAGCCATAAAACTTATCCTTATTTTATCAAGTGCTCATGCAAAAACTTTGACAGTATTATTAGTACATCCTACTCTTTAATTTTTGCAAAATGAATACAGAGCAAGGCGGAAGGATGCAGTCAGTACTAAAGTACGGCAAATCCTAACAACGCCGCTATGTGTTCATTTTGCAGAAATTAGGCAAATACTTTTTTGAATTCTGCACCCGGGTCATCCTTCCGCATAAACGCCTCACCCACTAAAAATCCATGTACATTATTGCTACGCATCAACGCCACGTCTTCAGATGTGAAAATACCTGATTCTGTAATCACAAAACGATCTTCTGGCAGCTTCTCTAGCAAGTCTAAGGTGGTTTGTAAGGTCACATCAAATGTGCGTAAGTTACGATTATTAATGCCGACTAATGGGGTTTCTAACTGAAGCGCAAGCTCCAGTTCGTCACCATTATGCACTTCGACCAACACAGCCATGCCTAATTCGTGTGACACGTCTTCTAGCAAGCGCATTTGCGCTAGCTCTAACGCAGCGACAATCAGTAAAATACAATCCGCCCCCATGGCACGTGCTTCGACCACTTGATATGGGTCTATCATAAAGTCTTTGCGCAACACTGGTAGATTACAAGCATCGCGTGCTTGTTTTAAATACTCAGCCGAACCTTGAAAGTACTGCTCATCTGTTAATACAGACAAACAAGCCGCGCCTGCTTTCTCGTAGCTTTGTGCAATTTCAGCCGGTTTGAAATCTTCGCGAATGACGCCTTTTGACGGACTGGCTTTTTTAATTTCGGCAATCACTGCCGCTTGGTCTGCCTCCACTTTTTTAACAAGACTGCCGACAAAATCTCTAGGCTCTGGCTGTGCAAGCGCTTCTTCATGCAATGCTTGAAGCGACTTTAAGGCACTCGCTTTGCTGATTTCTTCCTGCTTTGTGGCTAATATCTTATTTAATATGTCAGACATAGGCTTTCTTTAACTATTGATATGTTTTTTCATTATGCTTAATCCAGCCAGACACATGTTGGCCTTCAGGATCAAAGTGCGTCCAGTGTATGAGGCCGCCTTTATAGTTGTACTCATACTCCCCTAAAAATTGCACCTCATCACCCACCTTCAAATCACCTATCCGTGGTGCCAAGTCGATATTATGCGCAAATAGCAAGGTCTGCCCATCCTCAATCTCAACAAGAAACTTTTGATGTCGAGAACCTTCATTATCGTCTGCTAGCAACCTCACCACACGGCCTTCTCCTTCGACCATTTGATCACTAAGTTTTCTCGCAAACAACTCGGATGCTGAAGCAAACATTGATTCACTTTCTTTTTGATTTAGTGCATCTATACTTGACACTTCTGATGCTGGCTCGATTTCTCCCGCGGCTTGCTCTGTTTGCGAACAAGCCGTGTTAAACAAAATCAGCGATAAATAAATAAACTTCTTAATCATCTTACTACCGCGCTCTCATTACTAACGTGCTCTCAAAGCTTCTAGCTTAGCTAGCGCAGTGCCATCATCAATCATATGTGCGGCTTTTTCGATACCTGCTGCTAATGTTGTTGCAATACCTGCTGCATAAATGGCTGCACCTGCATTCAATAGCACGATGTCACGCGGCGCATCTGCTTTACCATTCAGCACATCCATAATCATGGCCTTTGATTCTGCAGCGTTTTGAATCTGAATAGTTTTCAGTTGATGCTTACTTAAACCAAACTGTTGTGGATTCACCGTATATTCAGTGACTTTGCCCTCTTTCAGCTCAGCAATATAAGTATCGCCTGTGAAAGAGATTTCATCCATACCATCAGCACCGTGTACGACCAGCACATGTTCGCTACCTAGCTTTTGTAATACTTGCGCTAGTTTACCCGTTAAAGCTTTATCGAAAACACCCATCACTTGACGACGTGCAGAAGCAGGATTTGTCAGTGGGCCTAGCAAATTAAAGATTGTTCGTACTCCCAGCTCTTTACGCACTGGTGCCGCATGTTTCATTGCACTGTGATGATTCGGTGCGAACATAAAGCCAATACCGATTTCATCAACGCTACTCGCTACTTCGTCTGGTGTTTTATTCACATCCACACCCAACACTTCTAACACATCAGCACTACCACAAGTGGAAGAAACAGAGCGACCACCATGCTTGGCCACTTTTGCGCCTGCTGCTGCTGCAACAAATGCAGATACTGTGGATACGTTGAAGGTCTGAATACCATCGCCACCAGTACCGCAAGTATCCACCAGGTGTGCTGAGTCTTTTATATTCACCTTGGTTGAGAGCTGACGCATGACAGTCGCAGCCGCTGTAATTTCATCGACCGTTTCACCTTTCAACCGTAGCGCAATTAATAGTGCAGCAATTTGAGCCGTTGTGAGTTCACCGCCCATGACTTGCTGCATGACTGCCAACATTTGGTCATGTGATAAATCTTGTGCATTGAGTAGCTGGTTAAGAGCCTCTTTAAATATCATTGGTACGCCTGTTAATAAGTCTTAATAAAGTTGTCGAGCAACTCATGCCCATGCTCTGTAAGAACAGACTCTGGGTGAAATTGTACGCCCTCTATCGCTAGCGTTTTATGACGCACACCCATAATCTCACCATCTTCTGTCCATGCTGTGATTTCTAAGCAATCTGGTAGGCTCTCTTTTTCGATCACTAACGAATGGTAACGTGTTGCCGTGTATGGGTTCGGCAAGCCTTTAAACACACCTTTATTTTCATGATGAATCAATGATGTTTTACCATGCATAAGTTGTTTCGCATGCACAATTTTTCCGCCAAAGGCTTGACCGATGCTTTGATGACCTAGGCACACACCGAACAACGGAATTTTGCCTGCAAATTCATGAATCAACGGTACAGAAATACCCGCCTCATTCGGCGTACATGGTCCTGGTGAAATCACAATGTGGCGAGGATTAAGATCAGCTATTTTTTTCAAGTCAATTTCATCGTTTCGGTAAACCTGAACATCTTGCCCTAGTTCGCCAAAATACTGCACCAAGTTATAAGTAAAGGAATCGTAATTATCAATCATCAATAGCATTACTGGGCCTCTCTCAACTGACTTGATGCTTTAGCATCTAGCGAAGTTGGGGACGTAGCTTCTCCATCCTCTTGCCGCTTTAGCGGCTTAGTAGATGGGGGACACCCTTCACGGGTGTGCGGGTGCGCACCATTATCTAACCCAGCTTGCACCATTTGTGCCGCACGAATCACAGCTTTGGCTTTATTTTGCGTTTCCTCCCATTCTGATTGGGGAACAGAGTCTGCCACGATGCCAGCGCCTGCTTGTACATAAAGCTTGTTATCTTTAATCACACCTGTGCGAATCGCAATTGCCACGTCCATATCGCCGTTAAAACCTAAGTAACCCACCGCACCTGCATATATGCCGCGTTTGCTAGTTTCTAGCTCATCAATAATTTCTATGGCACGTACTTTCGGTGCACCTGAAACTGTACCTGCGGGGAACGTCGCTTTTAAGACGTCAATCGCGTCCATGCCTGGCTTCAGCTGACCTTCAACATTACTGACAATATGCATCACATGTGAGTAACGTTCTATCATCATATTGTCTGTTACTTTTACGGTACCTGTTTGTGCGACACGACCAACATCGTTACGGCCTAAATCCATCAGCTGTACATGTTCCGCGCGTTCTTTAGGGTCGGCTAATAACTCCTCAGCTAATGCGGCATCTTCGTCACGATTTTTGCCGCGCGGACGTGTGCCAGCGATAGGGCGTGAGGTTACCACGCCATCTTCTAAGCGCACTAAAATCTCTGGTGAGGCGCCAACCACATGATGATCACCCATGTCGTAATAAAACATATAGGGAGATGGGTTCAACGTTCGTAGCGCACGATACAAACTGAGTGGTGGCGCATTAAAATCTTGTGACAGTCGCTGTGATAACACTACCTGCATAATGTCGCCGTCTAGAATATATTGCTGTGCCGTTTCAACGGCTGCTTTATATGGCGTCTCGCCAAGTTCTGAGTTTGCTGTCGTCACTGGCATGGCTGCCGCCTCTGGAATTGTGACTGATTCTCGCAGCTTTACAATTAAATTATGTAAGCGCTCACTTGCCTGCTCGTATCCGTCTTTATTGGCAGGGTCAGCATAAACGATAAAATAAAGTTTACCGCTCAAGTTGTCGACCACAGCAATTTCTTCACTCACCATTAACAGCACATCTGGCACGCCAAGCACATCTGGCTTGCTGGTTTTGCTTAAGCGTTTTTCAATGTACTTGATCGTTTCATAGCCAAAATAACCTGCCAAGCCACCTGTAAATCTAGGCAGGCCTTTATACGGGGGCGTTTTAAAACGGGCTTGGTAAGTTTTGACGAAGTCGAGGGGGTTCATATCTTCGTGCGTCTCTAATACTTCATCGCCTTGCATCACTTGCACGCTAAAGTCATTCGCCACAATACGTGTTTTTGCTGGCAAACCAATGATGGAATAACGTCCAAAACGCTCACCACCTTGTACGCTTTCTAGCAAATAAGAAAATGGCTGGTTAGCAAGCTTGAGGTAGAGAGATAAAGGCGTATCCAAATCGGCAAAGGTTTCTTGCACCAGTGGGATACGGTTATAGCCTTGTTGCGCCAAGGCATCAAATTCGGTCTTAGTAATCGTTTGAAGCATAAATTTCCTTAAAAAGTTTTGTGCGATTTTCGCAGGCAAGTGCCTACGCGCGAAGCTTGATTTAGCCTCACTTACCTATCTCAACTTCTTCGCCAACTAGTGACTGCATGCTTTTTAAGGAAATCCATATTAATAACTCAAATTACACGGTTGCTAATGCATCACGCATTTTACCGACAACCGTATCGTAACGATTTGCATCGCTATCGCTTGGTTTACTAAAGATTGCACTACCTGCTACAAACGTATCTGCCCCAGCTTTTGCAATCGCAGCAATGTTATCTGGGTTCACGCCGCCATCAACTTCTAACCAGATCTTACGGCCAGTTTTTTCTTCGTATGCATCAATGCGTGCACGTGCTTGTTTTAGTTTTTCCAATGTTTCAGGAATAAATTTCTGACCACCGAAACCAGGGTTAACAGACATCAATAGAATCATGTCTACTTTATCCATCACGTGATCTAAATAGCTGAGTGATGTCGCTGGGTTAAATACCAAACCAGATTTACAACCCAATTCACGCACCATTGCTAGGCTACGGTCAATATGGTCTGAAGCCTCCGGGTGAAAAGTAATGATGTCCGCACCTGCTTTTGCAAAGTCAGGAATAATACGGTCAACAGGCTTTACCATTAAATGCACATCAATTAATGCGCCTGCTTTATGTGATAAATCACGGATAGCATTACACACTAGCGGGCCGATAGTTAAGTTTGGCACGTAGTGGTTGTCCATTACGTCAAAATGCACAAGGTCTGTACCAGATTTAATGACATCTTCAATCTCTTGACCTAACTTAGAGAAGTCAGCTGAAAGAATACTTGGGGCAATTCTATATGTTTCACTCATAGTAGTTTCCGTCTTTATATATTTTGAATTAATTTGTATTACTGAAAATGCTATTTTAACCCTATTTCTGCATTTGGATAAGCCTCTACACGGATGTTTTAGTGAACTAAACTGATTTTCAAGCGTTAGTTTATTTTCCAACAACATCAATGACTTGGTAAAATAGCGAAATGCAGTTGTATACGATAGGTGTGAATCACACCACCGCCCCCATTGAAATTCGTGAAAATGTCGCGTTTGGCATAGAGACCATGCGTGAAGCCCTTTGCGATTTAACAATGAAAAACGCAACGGAAGCGGCTATCCTATCAACCTGCAACCGCACTGAGATTTACGTGCAATCGCCAGAAGCAAAGCCTGTGATTAGCTGGCTGGCGGACTATCACAAGCTAGACATCAATAATATTCAGCCTTACACATACACGCTAAGCAACCAAGAAGCCGTGAAACATGCCTTTAGAGTGGCCTCAGGTTTAGATAGCATGGTGCTAGGTGAGGCGCAAATCCTTGGTCAATTTAAGCAGTCAGTGAAAATGGCTCAAGAAGCTGGCACGCTAGGGACGAACCTACACAAGTTATTTCAACGTACATTTGAAGTGGCGAAAGAAGTACGTACCAATACCGATATTGGTGGCAGTTCCATCTCGATGGCCGCAGCGGCAGTGAAATTAGCACAGCGTATTTTCGGCGACCTGACAGAGCAAAAAGTACTGTTCATCGGTGCAGGAGAAATGATCGCTTTGTGCGCCAACCACTTTGCTGCACAAAAACCAAAATCCATGACAGTAGCAAATCGTACGATAGAACGCGGCCAAGATTTAGCAGAAAAAATCCAGGCTGAAGCCATTTTGCTGAATGACTTGCCACAACGCTTTGCAGAGTATGACATTGTCATCACCAGCACAGCCAGCCAATTACCCATCGTAGGGCTTGGCATGGTAGAGCGCGCCATTAAAGCACGACGCCATCGCCCAATATTTATGGTAGACCTCGCCGTACCTAGAGATATTGAAGCCGAAGTCGCTCAACTTGATGACGTATTCTTATATACCGTAGATGATCTAACACAAGTGGTTAGCGATGGCATTGAAAGCCGTCAGGAAGCTGCCGTCGATGCGGAAATGATCGTGGAAACGCGTGTTGATCACTTTATGCAGTGGTTGCAAAAACGCGAGTCAGTGCCCACTATAAAAGTATTGCGAGACCAAGCCGAAAAGGTGCGCGTAGCAGAACTCAACAAGGCATTAAAACTGATTCAAAAAGGGGAAAGCCCAGAAAAAGCCTTAGAAATGTTAAGCTCCTCGATTACCAAGAAATTTCTACACGCCCCTAGCCATGCCTTAAACCAAAGCCATGGCGACGAACATGCCCGCTTAGAACAATTACTCCGTCTTATTTATCAAATTAAGAATTAAACATTAATGAAACCAAGCATATTACAAAAACTCGCCAACTTGAGCGAACGTCTCGATGAACTCAGCCGCCTAATGTCAACAGAAGGCATTACTGACGACATGGATAACTACCTCAAAATCACACGTGAACATGCAGAAATCACGCCGATTGTTGAGCAATACCACACTTACATTCAAACAGAAACGGACATCCAAGAAGCGCATGACATGCTTAGCGATCCTGAGATGAAAGAATTTGCGCAAGAAGAGATTAATGCAGGCAAAAAGCGTTTAGAGGAAATTGAAGCAGAGCTACAAAAGCTATTGATCCCTAAAGACCCAAATGATGATAAAAATATCATCTTAGAGATTCGTGCTGGTACAGGTGGTGATGAATCCGCGCTATTTGCTGGTGATTTATTCCGTATGTATTCACGCTATGTTGAACGTCAACGCTGGAAGTTAGACATTCTTTCAGCTAACGAAAGTGACGTTGGCGGCTACAAAGAAGTTATCGCTAAAATTGAGGGTCAAGGAGCCTATTCAAAACTCAAGTTTGAATCAGGTGGTCACCGCGTGCAGCGTGTGCCGGATACCGAAACCCAAGGACGCATTCATACCTCGGCCTGTACGGTTGCCGTCCTGCCAGAAGTCGATGAAGTGGCTGACGTTGTCATTAACCCAGCAGATATCCGCCTTGATACCTTCCGCGCCTCTGGTGCTGGTGGTCAGCATATTAACAAAACAGACTCCGCTGTGCGTATTACCCATGCGCCTACAGGCATTGTGGTGGAGTGCCAAGATGGGCGTAGCCAACATGCTAATAAAGCACAAGCCATGATGGTGCTAGCAGCACGTATTAAAGCGCAAGAAGTTGATAAGCAAAATAGTGAAATCGCCAGCGAACGTCGCAACCTCATTGGCTCGGGTGACCGCTCTCAACGCATCCGCACCTACAACTACCCACAAGGTCGCATTACCGATCATCGCATTAATTTAACGCTGTATAAAATTGATGCCATTACTGAAGGTAATTTGGATGAGTTGATTAACCCACTATCAGCCGAACACCAAGCGGATTTATTAGCCTCTATGGGTGAAGATAATTAAGCATGAAAATTGCAGCACTGCTTGTGAATGCTCAGAACGCAATACAAACAGAACAGCAATGTAGCAAACAAGAAGCGTCGCTAGAAGCACGACTCCTTTTACAGCATCTATTAAATGTTAATCGTGCATGGTTGATTTCACATGACACTGACGCTGTAGAGTCTCACACTCAAATATCCTATGAAACATTAGTCGAACGAAGAGTTAACGGTGAACCGATTGCTTATATATTAGGCGAGCGCGAATTCTACGGGCTTCAATTAAAAGTCACACCTGATACATTGATTCCAAGGCCTGATACCGAAACATTGGTAGAGGCCGCCTTGGCTAAAACACCCTCTTTGTCACTCCCGCGTAGGCGGGAGTCCAGTCATGCTTCAACAAGCAAACAAAAGCCGCTAGATTCCCGCCTACGCGGGAATGACTTGTTGCGCGTACTGGACCTTGGTACTGGCACTGGTGCGATTGCTTTGGCGATTGCTAAGCATTGTCCACACGCAGAAGTCACTGCAGTAGATGCTTCAGAAAGCGCGCTAAAAGTGGCACAAGAAAATGCACAAAACTTAAATATTCCTAATGTACAGTTTGTTCATAGCAACTGGTTTGATGCACTAGAGAAACAAACCTTTGATGTGATTGTCAGCAACCCACCGTACATCGAAGAAACTGATTCGCATTTAAGCCAAGGTGATTTGCGTTTTGAACCAGTGTCTGCATTAGCTTCAGGTAAAGATGGTTTGAATGATAGTCGAAAAATTATTCAACAAGCACCAGCGCACCTTAAGCCTAATGGCTGGTTAATGCTAGAACATGGGCATAACCAAGCCGCTGCGGTAGCCACCTTACTGAAAGAATCTGGTTTTGTTGATATTAACCATGCTTTAGATTTAGCTGGCATTCAAAGAGTGACGCTAGGCAGCATCACTTAAATACTGATTCTTAAGCTTCATATAATGATTAGCTGAATACATAAAGTGTGCAATTTCTTCATCGGTTAATTTTCGTACGCGTTTAGCAGGTCTACCTACATACAAATAACCGCTCTCTAATACCTTTCCTTCTGGCACTAAACTACCGGCTGCTAGCAACACATGCTTCTGCACAATCACTTTATCCATCACTAGGCTACCCATGCCGATTAAACATTCATCTTCAATGGTGCAACCATGCAAAATAACCATGTGGCCAATAGTGACATTATTGCCAATAATAAGTGGGGCACCTGCAGGGTCCCAACTGGATTGATGACTCACATGCAACATACTTAAATCTTGCAAATTCGTACCATGGCCAATACTGATTGCATTCACATCACCACGCACAACTACACCTGGCCAAATAGAGCTATCTTTACCAACTGTAACATCGCCAATCACAGTTGCATTTGGATGGATATAAACACTTTCCGCTATCTCAGGTAATTGGTTTTGAAAGCTTTGACTATTCTGCATCGCAGTCCTTTTAGTTCATGTGATTTTTTAAACATTCACATAGTATAATACGCGCATGTCAGAAATTAACTCCGTCGGAATTGTCACACCTCAAACTGCTCATTTTAACGAACCTCTCACGTTAAAAAGCGGCAGTGTACTGCCGGAATTTGACTTAATTTACGAAACCTATGGTGAGTTAAATGCAGACAAATCAAATGCCGTATTGATTTGCCACGCATTATCTGGCACGCATCACGTTGCAGGCAAATACTCTTCAGACGATAAACATCCAGGCTGGTGGGATAACCTCATCGGGCCTGGAAAGCCACTAGATACTAATAAATTTTTTGTGATTGGCGTTAACAACTTAGCTGGTTGTCATGGCTCTAGCGGACCATCCAGCACCAATCCAGAAACAGGCAAACCCTATGGCGCTAGCTTCCCAATCGTCACAGTAGACGATTGGGTTAACTCTCAAGCCAAGCTGGCTGACTATTTAGGTATTAATCAATTTGCCGCTGTTGTCGGTGGCAGCCTTGGTGGTATGCAAGCATTGCAGTGGAGCATTGCTTATCCTGAACGCATTCAGCATGCACTAGTGATCGCTTCTTCACCTAATCTTACTGCGCAAAACATGGCGTTTAATGAAGTAGCGCGTCAAGCAATTATGACTGACCCTGAATTCTATGACGGTGATTACTACGAACACAATGCTATTCCACGGCGAGGCTTGCGTATTGCCCGGATGCTTGG
The DNA here is from genome assembly GCA_048595445.1 of Methylophilaceae bacterium. Taxonomy (GTDB): domain Bacteria; phylum Pseudomonadota; class Gammaproteobacteria; order Burkholderiales; family Methylophilaceae. Next base: position 41,316 of record JBJPGD010000026.1, on the reverse strand, counting down.
GCATATCACTTACTTATCTGACGATGCAATGGGTGAGAAATTTGGCCGCCAAATAAAAGACGAAATCAAATATAGCTTTGACGTAGAGTTCGAAGTGGAGTCGTATTTACGCTATCAAGCTGATAAATTTGCTGATAGCTTTGATGCAAACAGCTATATCCGCATGACGCGTGCGCTAGATTATTACGATCCTGCACTTGATTTTGATGGTGATTTAACCAAAGCTTTATCACACGTAAAAGCGAAATTCTTAGTATTGTCATTTACCAGTGATTGGCGCTTCTCATCTGAACGTTCAAAGAAAATTGTCAAAGCGCTCCTCGATAACGAGCGTACTGTAAGTTATGCAGAAGTCACCGCAGCACATGGGCATGATGCTTTCTTAATGCAAGATGATTATTACCATGCCATTTTGCGCAGTTACTTTAATCAAATGACGCTTAGTAAGGTTGAGGTTTAATCATGTCGACAAATGAAAAAGTGGCCGGCTCAACAGTGCAATATAGACAGGACTTTGCCATCATCGCTGGCTGGCTAGGCTTTGGTTCTAAAGTGCTCGATTTAGGTTGTGGTGACGGAGCACTGCTTAGCTATGTGCGTGATGGTTTAGAAATTAGAGGTTATGGTGTTGAAAAAGATGATGCCAACTGGCTGGCTAGTCAGGAAAACAATGTCAATGTCATTCAAATGGATTTAGAAACCGGCCTTTCTGGTTTTGAAGACCAATCATTCGACACAGTCATTCTCTCGCAAACATTACAAGCGATGCGTAATACAGAAGGTATTGTGCAAGAAATGCTTCGCGTTGGTGGCGAGGCAATTGTCACTTTTCCTAACTTTTGTTATTGGCGTAACCGACTGCAACTGATTATCGGTAGAATGCCTGTATCTAGTAGCTTACCGCATGAGTGGTACAACACACCAAACGTCCATCTCTGCACGATTCATGACTTTGATGCGCTGTGTGAGAAACACAATATTACCGTGATAGAGCGCAAAGTGATTACCAATGACCAAGACGTACAATTCATGCCAAATTGGTTTGGTGACTTAGCGATGTACCGGTTAAAAAAATAATTTGATCCCTCAACTAAAACAAACCCTCCTCAACAAACGCATGTTGGCCTGTGTCATGTTGGGCTTTAGTTCTGGCTTACCGTTATATTTATTATTCCAACTGTTGCCTGCATGGTTACGTACTGAAGGGCTAGACCTCAAAACGATTGCCGTCTTTTCCTTAATTCAACTGCCCTATACATGGAAGTTTATTTGGGCGCCGTTGATGGATCGCTACAACCTGATTGCACCGATGGGTCGCCGCCGTAGCTGGATGCTGATTACCCAAGTCGCACTGTTTATTACCATCTGTGCCTATGGTTTTTATGATCCCAAACTCGACATCACCAGCATCGCTGTTATTTCTACTTTAGTTGCTTTGTTTTCTGCTAGCCAAGATATTGTCATTGATGCCTTTAGGCGTGAAATTTTAAGTGATGAAGAACTCGGCTTAGGCAATAGCATTCACGTCAATGCCTATCGCATCTCAGGCTTAGTGCCTGGTTCATTAGCGCTGATATTATCAGACCACTTGCCTTGGTCATCCGTGTTTTGGATCGTCGCTTTGTTTATGATTCCTGGCATACTGATGACGATTTTTGCGACAGAACCACACCGCGCCGAAGCGCCAAAAAGTTTAAAAGCCTCTGTCATTGAGCCATTTACTGAGTTTATTAATCGTTCAGGCATCAAACATGCACTCCTTGTACTGCTATTTATCTTACTCTACAAACTAGGCGACAGCATGGCCACAGCCCTCGCCACACCTTTTTATATTGATATGGGCTTTAGTAATACTGATATTGGTACCATCGTAAAAGGTAGTGGCTTAGTCATGCAAATATTAGGTGGCTTTATCGGCGGATTTTGGATGCTTAAAGTCGGTATTAATCGTGGCCTATGGGTGTTTGGTGTCGTGCAGCTCGTCACTATTCTTGGCTTTGCATGGCTAGCTAATGCCGGCCCATTTGAAACAGTGGGCGTAATAGAACGCGGCATGCTTGCTGTCGTCATCGGCGGAGAAGCATTAGGTGTCGGCCTTGGGACGGTCGCTTATGTGGCTTATATGGCGCGTGAAACCAATCCGGCTTACACCGCGACGCAACTTGCCTTATTCACTAGCCTATCCGCCGTTCCACGCTCTATTTTTAACGCTTTAACCGGTGGCATGGTAGAGGCGCTTGGCTGGGAGCATTTCTTTTACGTCTGCACATTGCTAGCCATTCCCGGCATGTTGCTATTATTTAAAGTAGCACCTTGGAATAAGCGTGGAACAGACCAAGCCGCAATCTAACGTTCTAAGTTCTAAAATGCTATGCATAATAAAACCATGTAAGGTTTCATGCATATGCACGACTAATTTCTAACCATCCACCAAGGAGTATTAGTCATGCACATTAAGTCTGTTATTACGGGTTTACTATCTAGCTTACTTTTAATTAGCCAAGGTTCAGCACTAGCTGAACCATTAGTTGGACAGTGCAGTGCAAAAAGTGGTGCTAAAACGGTACCGTTATTAGAGCTTTATACTTCTGAAGGTTGTAGTAGCTGCCCACCAGCAGATAAATGGCTAAGCAAAATAAAACACGGACCTGATGAAGTATCACCATTAGCTTTCCATGTTGATTACTGGGATTATATCGGCTGGAAAGATAAGTTTTCGACTGCCGAATATAGTAATAGGCAGCGTAAAACGGCAGCTTTTGGTGGTGCGGGTTTTGTCTATACACCGCAGTTTGTATTTAACGGGCGAGACTTTAAGGGTTGGGACAATAGCCGATTAGAGGGCGCAATTGATCGACAACAAAAACTTGCTTCGCGCGCCAACCTACAACTGAATGCTATTAACGAAGTAGATGGCAGTATCACACTCAAAGCGAATGCAGAAGCAGTGAACGCTGGTGATATAAAGAATGCTGATGTATTTGTCGCTTTATATCAAAATGGCCTAGTGACCAAAGTTAAAGCGGGTGAAAATGTTGGTCGCGAACTCAAACATGATTATGTCGTACGCAAACTATTTGGCGCCTACCAAATCAATAGCCTGAATCAATTTAATAAACAATTTAAGTTAGGCTCAGTATGGGGTGGTCGTGATGCTGGCGCTGTGATTTTTGTGCAAGATGCTAACAATGGGAAAATTATTCAAAGTCTTGCTTTAAAGTTCTGCAGCTAGAAGCTTTTGCTCGGAAAGGCAGTTTAAGGCTCTATCTTGCTAATGATACCCGCCTCTATCCAGCCTGCCAAGTATTGTGCGGCTTGCTGAGTGGCAGCATCCTCCAAGGTCGAATATAAGCTTTCACATAAATCGCCAAAGCTTGAGCCAAAAGTAATCAGTTGTATTGCTTGGTATTCCAGTGTATCTAACGATCGATAGTGTGAATTCAAATCGCTCCGCCAAACTAAACATGGTTCGTTAATTTTTTTTGGTGTAGGTGGTGCTTTTTCATTATCGAGAGCCTGCCAGACTGGAATCACATTCCATTGCAAATCGATCAAATTAACTGAAGGGTGAAATTCGAAATATAGGCTTCCCCATTCTTCTGGTGGGATAGCCGCTAAATCTTGTATTGTTAATACTGGTGCATCTTCTGCATCAAACGCCAAGCCCAATGCCCATTCAAAAGTAGCCATTTCAGCTGCGATAGGGTATTGCGGTAAAGTGATGTTTATATGTTCACACATATGATCGCCCACCCAGCGCATATTGCGGTAAGTCGATGGATAATCATCAATATAAGCACGTGCAGTGCTGTCAAACAAATCGTCGCCTAATAGGGCTTTAAGATTAGGGTAAACATTTGCCAATGCTTCAATGATACGCAAACGATAACCATCCGAATAAATGCCAAGGCGTTTTGTTACACCCACTTTTTTGTCATTGATAATGCATTTTTTAAAGCTAACACCTTTGTCATTATCAAATATATAAGTTTGGAAATCGGCTTGCAATTTAGCTAGCTGACTCATGCAGCCACCTTTAATGCTTTAGCGGCGATCTCACGTGCAATTTGTAATTCTTCAACCAGCACTTCTAAAGCTGGAATTTTGTCATCCCGTTCGATCATGGTCGAGACTTGCCCTAAACGTGACACCGCATAGCCATACAAATCCCACACTGGGTCTATAACGGGAGCATCATGCGTATCTATAATATAGTCGCCATTATTTTGATGCCCAGCCAAATGCATTTGCTGTACTCGCTTAGCTGGCACGCCATCAATAAATGCTTTAGCGTCAAATTGATGGTTGTAGCTACTAACGTAAATATTATTAACATCTAATAGTAGTAAGCAATCTGCTTGCTCAGCAATTTCACTAATAAACTCCCATTCCGTCATCGTGGAGTCAACATAACTAGCATAGCTAGATACGTTTTCTAATAGGATTTGTTGGCCCAGATAATCTTGTACAATCTTCACACGCTCAGCCACGTGCTTTACCGTTTCTTCCGTATAAGGGAGTGGCAATAAATCATGGATATTTTGACCATGTACGCCAGTCCAGCAAAGGTGGTCTGATATCCAAGCAGGCTGAATTCTATCTGCTAGTTTTTTTAAGTCGCGCAGGTAGTCTTTGTCAAATGGAGTCGTTGAGCCAATAGATAGTGACACGCCATGCATCACCATCGGGTAATGCTCTCTTATGCGATCTAGATAATCCAGTGGTTTCCCACCAGGGATCATATAGTTTTCAGATAAAGCTTCAAACCAATCTACTTTTGGTTTGGTTTCTAAAATAGCGTTATAGTGTTCTGTGCGTAGCCCTAGGCCAAAACCTAAAGCTGGTGGATTTTCACGCATTTTTATCTCTTAAAAAATATTGAATATAGTAGTGTAGCAACACATTATATTGAAGCCAACTAGAAACAGCATGGGCATGTTGCCATACCCATGCAAGCAGCTAATTAAGCTGCGTGACCGCCTTTAGCATCACACTCAGCACCTGTTAATGCTACATGACCAACACCTGCACATGCGTTGTGACCTTTACATTCATTGGCAGCAACTTTACATGAGCCTTGGCCTTTACAAGCATTTTTTGCAGTTTTACAAGCATTATGGCCTTTGCACGCATTACCTGCAGTTTTGCAATCACTAGTACCTTTACATGAGTTTACACCCACACATGCTACATTAGTGCTATTACCTGCAGTATTAGCACCGCCACTTGCGCAACCAGCCAAAATAAGTGCTGCAGCACCTACTGCTAACATTGCGCCTTTACCTAAACTAGATTTAGTTTCAATAGTCATTTTAATTCCTTTTTAAATTTAAAATTTTCAATACAAGCATTGCTTAAATGTAACTATTAATATAGTCACAGCGTTTAGTCGCACAGGTTCCAACTTACTTACAAATCAATTTTAAATTTAAAAAAATCGAAAAAAACATGTCGCGCGCATCACCTGTATACAAGCAGATATGCGCCCTTTACCTTAAATGATTTCACCACCTTTAGCCGTACAATCGGCTTCAGTCATTGCCAAGAAGCCGTGACCTTTACATTCATTTTGGCCTTTGCATGCATTTTCCGCAGTTTTACAATCACTAGTCCCTTTACATGCATTTAGGCCAGCGCAATGCACCAGCTCTGCCGTTGAGGCTGTATTACTTTCACCAGTACCACAGCCTGCTAAAATAAGTGCCGCAGCACCCATTGCTAACATAGTCCCTTTTCCAATAGCCCCTTTACTTAAACCAGATGTTGTTTCAATAGTCATGTTTATCTCTCCAAAAGTTAAAGTTTTCAATTCAGTCCCAACCTAAAAGCAACAATTACAGCTATTGCTTTGTTTAGTCGCTTAGTATTGAATTAACTTACAAAGTATTCTGATAGTCCACAATCAATGGCGCATGATCACTAAACCGCTCGTCTTTATATACACTGGCATCTATCGCTTTTGCTGCTATCGCTGGTGTGGCAATCTGGTAATCAAGCCGCCAACCGACATTCTTTGCCCAAGCCTGGCCACGGTTACTCCACCAGGTGTAACAAGCATCTGTCGTTTCTGGATATAGTGTTCTATATACATCTACCCAACCAACTCTATCGAACAAGTCTGTCATCCACTCTCGCTCTTCAGGCAAAAATCCTGAGTTCTTTCTATTGCCTTTAAAGTTCTTTAAATCTTTTTCTTGATGGGCAATGTTCCAGTCACCACAAATGACAACTTCAAAGCCACTCTTTATGAGCTTTTCAACATGCCTCATAAACCGCTCCAATACGCTAAATTTATAAGATTGTCTTTCTTCTCCGCTAGAACCGCTTGGTAAGTACAATGAAATCACTGACAACTTATCAAAGCGGCATTCCAAATAACGGCCTTCACTGTCAATATCTTCCATGCCCAAACCGATGATCACCTCATCTGGTTTTTTCTTTGAGTAAATGCCGACTCCGCTATAGCCCTTCTTTTGCGCATAATGAAAGTTTCCATGGTAACCCTCAGGCGCCTGCATCTCTTCTGTTAGATTATCTGCTTGTGCCTTTAATTCTTGCATGCAAATAACATCAGGCTGCATCTTCTGCAGCCATGGGTAGAAGCCTTTCTTCGTTGCAGAGCGGATTCCATTTAAATTCAACGTTATAATGCGCATTTAATTCCTTTAATATACATATTTATGTCAGTTAACCATCAAAATTTGTCACATGCGTTCATCGAGCTGTGTATTCATAAGCAAGTGCTTAAGTTTGGCGAGTTTAAAACCAAAGCTGGCCGACTAAGCCCATACTTTTTCAATGCAGGTTTGTTTAATGATGGTGATAGCTTATTAAGGCTAGGTGAATTTTACGCCAATAGTATTGAAAAATCAGGCATTGAGTTTGATATGTTATTTGGGCCAGCATATAAAGGGATTCCTTTAGTAGCCAGCATTGCCATTGCATTTGCTAAAAAAGGTCGTAACTTGCCTTATGCCTACAACCGTAAAGAAGCCAAGGACCACGGAGAAGGTGGCAGCCTTGTTGGCGCGCCATTGCTGGGTAAGGTTTTAATTATCGACGATGTTATTTCTGCAGGCACCTCCATACGAGAGTCAGTGGAGATGATTAATGCCAGTGGCGCAACGCCTTGTGGCGTTAGTATCGCTTTAGACCGTCAGGAAAAAGGGTTAGGTGAGCTATCAGCGGTACAAGAAGTCAAAAAAAACTACAAAATACCGGTAACTGACATTGCAAAATTAACCGACTTATTAAAATATATTGAAGGCGATAACAACTTGGCACATCATTTGCTTGATATTAAATATTATCAACAACGGTATTGCATTTAAATATAAAAAAATGAAACTACTATTTAAACTCATTATTTTAGCAATCGCGCTTGCTAGCCCAAACTTGCACGCAGAAAGTAAAAAGATCATTAAGTGGGTCGATAAAAATGGTGTAACTCAATATGGCGACAGAGCACCAATGCCTAATAAAGCTAGTAAATCTAGCGTACTTAACAAACAAGGGGTTATCGTACAAAGAATAGAAGCTAAAAAGAAAACAAAAGAGCAAGATAAAGCATCAGCAGAACAAGCAAGATATGATAATGCACTCATGGCATCTTATAACTCAGTTGACGAAATAGAGATTTCACGCAAACGCAATACAAAAACGGATGCACTAGCGCTAATTTCACTTGAAAAAAAGCATGAAAACTTAAATGTGAAGCTGGAAAAAAACAATGAAGCCTTATTAAAACTCTCTAAAAAGGACGGTCCTGCGGCAGCTGATACAGTTGCGACTATTGAACAAAATACGGCCGACATTGCTAAAGTAGAGAAGAGAATTACTCAAAAGAAAGAAACCATTAAGAAAATCAATCAACGCTACAAGAAGGATAAGCTTCGCTATATCGAGCTAGCCTCCAGGAAGTAAGCTAGTTGTTACATAGTTAAGTGTTATGTACTTAGTTTCTTTTTCAGTATTTGGTTTACTTGCGCTGGATTAGCTTTACCTTTTGAAGCTTTCATCGTTTGTCCTACGAGCGCATTAAATGCTTTCTCTTTTCCAGCCTTAAACTCTTCTACCATTACAGCATTGGCAGCAAGCACTTCATCTACAATCGCTTCAATTGCACCACTATCAGAAACCTGCTTCAATCCTTTAGATTCAATAATTGCATCTACATCTTCTGCACCAGACCACATTTCTTCAAACACCTGCTTAGCTGCATTATTTGAAATGGAACCATCCGAAATTCTCTTTAATAACTGCGCAAGAAAGCTAGCTTTAATTGGCGAATCTTTAATCGCTTTATCTTCTGCATTCAACTTCGCAGCAGTAGCACCCATAATCCAGTTTGCAGCCAATTTGGGATCACCCCCTGCATCTATCGTGCTAACAAAGTAATCAGCAACCTCTCTACTAGAGGTGATAGCTGATGCATCATAAGGCGACAACGCATATTCACTTTCAAAGCGTGCTTTCATCGCTACTGGCAACTCAGGCAGAAGCGCCTTTACTCTATCTCTATCCGCTTCCGTTACTTCTAAAGGCAATAAATCGGGGTCAGGAAAATACCGATAGTCATTGGCCTCTTCTTTACTGCGCATTGCGCGTGTCTCACCTGTATCTGGGTTAAACAATATTGTTGCTTGCTCGATAGTTCCGCCATCTTCTAGCGTTTCAATCTGCCATTGTGTTTCGTAGGCTATCGCTTGTTGCATGAATTTGAATGAGTTCAAGTTTTTGATTTCACGACGCGTGCCTAGCCCCGTTGTGCCCTTAGGTCGCACTGAAACATTTACATCACATCTAAAACTGCCTTCTTGCATATTGCCATCACAAATGTCTATCCATTGTACTAGGGCATGTAGTTTTTTAGCATAAGCTATCGCTTCAGCTGCAGAGCGCATATCTGGCTCTGTCACGATTTCTAGCAAAGGCGTACCTGCACGATTCAAATCAATACCACTCATGTCTTCAACCGCTCCATGCACTGATTTACCTGCATCCTCTTCCAAATGCGCACGCGTAATACCAATTACTTTTTCATAGGCTGGTTGTTTTTTCGACTCAGGTACTTGAACCGTCACCTGCCCTTTACCAACGACAGGCAACTCAAATTGACTGATTTGATAGCCTTTAGGCAAATCGGGGTAAAAGTAATTTTTGCGTGAGAATACTGAGCGCAGTGGAATTTCAGCATCAATCGCCAAACCAAACTTAATGGCACACTCCACAGCTTCTTTATTGAGCACAGGCAACACACCTGGCAAAGCAGTACTGACTTCACAGGCTTGCGTATTAGGTTCAGCTCCATACGCAGTTGAAGCACCACTAAAAATTTTAGTTTTCGTTTTTAACTGAGCATGTGTTTCTAGCCCAATGACAACTTCCCACTCCATTACTCAGTTTCCTTAGGCATTTTCAAATTTGGATATTGTAAGTGCCAATCGGTCGCTTGTTGGTATGCATGTCCTACATTCAACATGCGCGCCTCATCAAAATAATTACCGATAATTTGCAAACCTACTGGCAAATCATTGCTGAAACCTGCTGGAATACTCATGCCTGGCAAGCCTGCCAAGTTGGTCGCAATGGTGTAAATATCTTGCAAGTACATCGCGACTGGGTCATCTGTTTTCTCACCCGTTCTAAAAGCAGTAGACGGCACAGTAGGCCCCATAATAATGTCACATTGCTTATAAGCCTCCGTGAAGTCTTGTGCAATTAAGCGACGAATTTTCTGCGCTTTTAAATAGTAGGCATCGTAGTAACCTGCGCTTAACACATAAGTGCCAATTAAAATACGTCGCTTCACTTCCGCGCCAAATCCTTCAGCACGGCTTTTCATATACATATCCATTAAGTCATCATATTCTGCTGCACGATGACCATAACGCACACCGTCATAGCGAGAAAGATTCGTTGACGCTTCTGCTGGCGCAAGCACATAGTAAACAGGAATGGATAAACTCGCATTTGGCAATGAAATATCGACAAACTCTGCACCAAGTTTTTTATATTGCGCAATGGCTTCGTCAATGACTTTAGCAACGCCAGCATCTAAACCTTCTGCAAAGTACTCTTTAGGCAAGCCTACTTTCAAACCAGCCAAAGGTTGATTTAGTTTACTTGTATAGTCTTCTTTAGGGTGATTAAGACTTGTAGAATCACGTTCATCAAAGCCTGCCATGACATTCATCATCATGGCGCAATCTTCGGCTGATTTAGCCATAGGTCCTGCTTGATCTAGGCTGGAAGCAAACGCAATCATGCCATAGCGTGACACCAAGCCATAAGTCGGTTTTAGGCCTGTAAAACCACATAGTGCGGCTGGCTGGCGAATAGAGCCGCCAGTATCGGTACCTGTTGCTGCCGCACATAAACGTGCAGCTACTGCAGCTGCTGAACCACCACTACTGCCGCCAGGTACACGATCAAAATCCCAGGGATTTTTTACGCCACCAAAATAACTTGTTTCATTCGATGAACCCATCGCAAATTCATCCATATTGGTTTTACCCAAATTCACTGCACCCACTGCATCAAACTGCGAAATGACATGTGCATCATAAGGCGCCACAAAGTCAGCCAACATTTTTGAGCCACAAGTTGTTTTCCAGCCTTTTACACAGAAAATGTCTTTTTGCGCGAAGGGAATGCCGGTTAATTCTTTCGCATTACCAGCAGTGATGACAGCATCAGCCGCTTTAGCTTGTGCTAATGTTTTATCTTCATCTAACGTGATGTAAGCATTAATTAGTGGGTTGTGCTGGCGTATCCGATCTAAAAAAGTTTGTGTCATCTCTACGCTAGACAATTCTTTTTTAGCCAGCATTTGGCTTAATTTTTTAAGACTGTGGTTAATCATGGCTGTGGTTAATTTTTTGTTCTATTCAATTACTTTTGGCACTAAATACAAACCGCCATCAACGGCTGGGGCATTTTGTTGGAATGTGTCACGCTGGTTTTCCGCAGTGACCACATCTTCTCTTAAACGCTGTACGACATCTTGCGAATGTGACATCGGTGTAATACCCGCTGTATCAACTGCCTGCATGTCTTCTATCAGAGATAAAATACCCGAGAGTTTGTCGAGCGTTTTTTCAGCTTCTGAGTCATTAATTTCGATTCGCGCGAGGTGCGCAATACGCTTAATATCGGGGATGTTTAGTGCCATAACACGGTTCTAATCTTCTGTTTTTTAATTTTAGTGTAATAAAGTGCGAATGCGACTTAATTTTAATCTGAATATACGTTATTATACCTTGATTTTATAGTACGCCTTACTTGTTACGCACGTAACTTTTAAGCGCGTTGGACAAAGCACAGGAAAAAGCATATGTTAGGCTCGTTAAGCAGTTATTTTTCAAATGATTTGGCGATTGATTTAGGTACAGCAAATACCTTAATTTACTCACGCGGCAGGGGTATCGTTCTAGATGAGCCCTCAGTGGTCGCGATTCGCATAGAAGGTCCAAGTGGTAAAAAAGTGCTATTAGCCGTCGGGGCTGAAGCGAAAGGCATGTTAGGTAGAGCGCCTGCTAACATTCAAGCAATTCGGCCAATGAAAGATGGCGTCATTGCTGACTTTACTGTCACAGAGCAAATGCTCAAACACTTTATCCGTAAAGCCCATGACTCGCGCTGGTTTTCTCCAAGCCCACGAATTATCATTTGTGTGCCAGTTGGCTCTACACAGGTAGAGCGTCGTGCGATTAAAGAATCTGCGGAACGTGCAGGTGCTAAACAAGTATTTTTAATTGAAGAGCCTATGGCTGCAGCCATAGGTGCAGAAATGCCGGTGGCAGAAGCAACCGGCTCTATGGTTGTGGACATCGGTGGTGGCACAACAGAAGTTGGTGTGATTTCATTAGGTGGTATTGTTTATGCCAAATCTGAACGCGTTGGTGGTGATAAATTTGACCAAGCCATTATCGATTACATTCGCCGCAACTACGGCATGCAGATTTCTGAGCCCACAGCCGAGTCGATTAAGAAGAAAATTGGCTCTGCTTTCCCAGGGTCTGAAGTATTGGAAATGGAAGTTACAGGCCGAAACCTTGCTGAAGGCTTGCCTCGAAAATTTACTATTTCTAGTAATGAAATCTTAGAAGCGCTGACTGAACCACTCAATGCGATTGTAGGTGCTGTTAAATCTGCACTAGAACAAACGCCTCCAGAATTGGGTGCCGATATTGCTGAAAAAGGCATGGTCATTACTGGCGGTGGCGCTTTACTGCGTGATTTAGATCGTCTATTAATGGAGGAAACTGGTTTGCCAGTCATCGTCGCAGAAGATCCATTAACTTGCGTAGCACGTGGATGCGGACGTGCGTTAGAAGAAATGGATAAGTTGGGCAACGTTTTTGCGAGCGAATAATCGTTACCGCAATCAATTAATCCTACTGCGTTGGTATGCTTAAAGGCCTTCATCAGAAACTAGAACCTCAACAAACTCCAGCTTTTTTCGTCCGCGGTGTAAGTCGATTTTCACGTACGCTGTTATATTGTGCACTATCGATTATCATCATGGCGGTAGATTCGCAACTCAATTACCTATCTCAATTACGGCAAGCATTAATTGGCGGCCTACACCCTATTGAAAGAGTTGCTAATATTCCAAGCGAATTAATACGTGATTCAAAAAAATACTTCTCAGTACATAATCAGTTAGTCCAAGAAAACTACATGCTCAAACAACAAGCATTCGAGCACACCGTAAAAATACAGCGCCTAAACACACTTCAAGTGGAAAACGAGCACTTACGTAGCCTGCTTGGCGGCGATATTCCCTTGCACCCAAGGGCCATTCTAGGCGATATCTCTCATACTGGGAGAGACCCATTTAGGAATGTTGTCATTGTTAATCGTGGTAGCCAACACAACATTCAGGCTGGGCAAGCCGTTGTCGATGCTAAAGGCGTTCTTGGTCAAGTTACTCGCGTCTACCCTTTCAGTAGCGAGGTCACGCTGATTACAGATAAAAGCTTATCCATTCCCGTTCAAGTTGAGCGCAATCAGCTACGTGCCATTGCATTTGGTCAAAGTGGCAATACGTTAGACATTCCCTATCTACCGACTAATGTCGATATTCAAATTAACGACAAATTAGTCACATCAGGTATTGATGGTATCTACCCATCAGGCTTGGCGGTAGCAACTGTCTCAAAAATAGAACAAGATCCGGAATCGCCATTTGCAAAAATAATTAGCACGCCGACGGCAGAAGTCAGCCATCATTTGCAACTATTAATTTTAGAACTGCCAGAAGCAATCGAAGTAGACATCAGCAAATTAGCGTCTGAAAAAGAAAAAGCCTCTACCAAGAAAATAAAAAAAATTACCGAAAAAAGGACGAAGCCCAATGCGCGTCCCTAGCCGACTACTAATCTTTTCAACATTATTTTTTGCCCTACTCTGCCAACTTTTCCCATGGACAGGTCAAGGTATTATTTTACGCCCAGACTTTATGCTTGTTGCGCTGCTATATTGGCTGCTGCGTGCGCCTTACTTGTGTAATGTGGGCACAGCATGGATTGCTGGGCTGTTGGTTGATTTGGCCACGGGTAGCTTGTTAGGTCAGCACGCATTAGCTTTCACGATTACGGCCTTTGTTGCTTTAAGTTTTCAACGACGATTGGTTTTATTTAGCGCCATGCAAATCGCATCCTACGTGTTTGGATTATTAATATTTGCCCGTGTTGTGATCTTAGTACTGAAATTGTTTGCCGGCAATGAAGCACCAAACTGGCATTATTTTTGGCCAGTCATTACCAGCTTATTGTTATGGCAAGTCATGCGGTTAGCTTTTGGCTCAATTGCGCGTCCCAAAACATCGAAGGCGAATTAAATCCACATGCGTCATAGCACGGAATTAAGAAACTATCAAAATGAATTGCATAACTTCAAATTACGCCTAATTGTATTGGGCATTTTGGTCATCATTGGGTTTATCATCCTTGCATCACGCTTTTATTTTCTGCAAGTTGTACACCATGATCACTACCATACACTGGCAGAAAATAACCGCATCTCAATTATTCCCGTCGCGCCGAATCGCGGTCTTATTACCGATAGAAATGGCAGTATCATTGCTCATAACTTTTTTGTATACACCCTAGAAATCACGCCTTCAAACATTGAAAATCTAGATCAAACGATTGAAGAAGTTGGCAAGCTCGTCGAAATATCCAACAGTGATTTAAAACGCTTCAATAAATTAAAAACCAGAAACCATAATTTCGAATCCATTCCTATACGGACACATTTAAACGAAGTTGAAGCGGCCAAATTTGCCGCCAATCGGTTTAGATTTCCTGGCGTGGACATTAAATCAAGGCTATATCGTCATTATCCAAATGGAAAATTAGGGGCACATATAGCGGGTTATATTGGCCGTATTAATGAAAAAGACCTTGAAAAATTAAAAAAAGATGATGTGCTGTCTAACTATAAAGGTTCAGACCACATTGGCAAAAGCGGTATAGAGCAGTTTTATGAAAAAGAGTTACATGGCACGACGGGCTTTCAGCAAGTAGAAATTAATGCTGATGGTAAGGCTGTTCGAACGCTGTCCAGCACTGCACCAATATCAGGTAACAACTTAAGCTTATCTTTGGATTTAAAACTACAAGAAATTGCTGAAAAAGCATTTGGTGAAAGAAGGGGTGCTTTAGTTGCAATTGAGCCAAAAACGGGTGAAGTGCTGGCACTCGTCAGCATGCCTACTTTTGACCCCAACCTTTTTGTTGGCGGCATTGATACGTACAATTGGCGGCGGCTTAACGACTCCTTAGATAGGCCATTAATCAACCGACCTCTTCGTGGCGTATATCCGCCAGGTTCAACATTTAAACCATTCGTGGCACTGGCTGGGTTAGAAGCTGGAAAACGCAAGCCGCCCTTTAGCATTAAAGACCCTGGCTATTATTCATTGCCTAATAGCACCCATCGCTATCGTGATTGGAAAGTTGGAGGACATGGCTATGTCGATATGAAACGCGCAATCACAATCTCATGTGATACCTTTTTCTACGGTCTTGCCATGGAGTTAGGCATAGAAAAAATATCTGGATTTGTCCGCCATTTTGGTTTTGGCAAAAGGAGTGGCATTGATATTAGAGGTGAGAATGGCGGGCTATTACCCACGCCAGATTGGAAAAAACGTCGTTTTAAACAACCTTGGTACATGGGAGAAACCGTCATTGTCGGCATTGGCCAAGGCTACACTTTAACAACACCCCTGCAACTTGCCCACGCTACTTCAGTTTTAGCCAATAAAGGTATTGCCATGCGGCCACACCTAGTCAAGGCAATATCTAACGTAAAAACTGGTAAGACAACTCCGATAAAACCCATTGTTAATGAAAGAATAAATCTAGATGAAAACAATTTAGAAATTGTGAAACAAGCCATGATCGATGTGGCGCTGCCTGGTGGAACTGCTGCAAGAGCTAGTGCAAATGCTGGTTACAGTATCGCAGCTAAGACTGGCACAGCACAAGTGATTGGTATTAAGCAAAACGAAAAATATGATGAAAAGAATATTAATGAGCGCCATAGAGACCATGCGTTATTTATTGCTTATGCCCCAGCAGAAAACCCTCGAATTGCAGTTGCGGCTATCATAGAAAACGGCGGACATGGTGGATCCGCTGCTGGGCCGATAGTACGCCAAGTCATGGATTACCATTTATTAGGAAAACTTCCGCCAAATAAAACAGTCAAAAACAAGGTTCCTGAACAAATAGTAGCCAGCCCACTTGAGGAAGGGTCTCATGATTAATCAACTCTTTCAAAGGATGTTTAGGCACATTGATTCAATTTTAATGAGCTGCATTTTATTCACATTACTTGTCGGACTGTTTATCCTTTATAGCGCATCTGGGCAAAACTTTGACAGAGTTAACGCACAGATAATTAATATTGTTGTCGCTCTTTTAGGCATGTGGTTAGTTGCCAATGTGCAACCACAGCTAATGGAAAGGATGGCATTACCTTTATATTTGTTTGGGATTAGTTTATTAATTGGTGTTGCGTTGTTTGGAGACGTCAGCCACGGAGCAAGACGATGGTTAAATTTAGGCGTGGTCAAAATTCAACCATCAGAACTTATGCGTATCGCTGTTCCTATGATGCTCGCTTGGTTTTTCTCTCGGCGAGAATCTAGCTTGAGAATCATCGATTTTTTCGTCGCTTTTATCCTATTAATTCTGCCTGTGTTATTGATACTTAGACAGCCAGATTTAGGCACTTCTCTGCTCGTTAGTGCATCAGGCTTTTTCGTCATCTTTCTTGCCGGGCTAAGCTGGCGCTTTATTTTAGGTGGTGCCGTCACCATTGGCGCACTTACACCAATATTTTGGTCGCTATTACATGATTATCAAAGACGGCGCATTCTGATTTTAATTGATCCAACTCAAGATCCATTAGGTGCGGGTTACCATATTATTCAATCAACCATTGCGCAAGGGTCAGGCGGGCTCACTGGAAAAGGCTGGTTAAATGGCACGCAATCCCAACTCGACTTCCTGCCTGAACGCACAACAGACTTTATTTTTTCTGTCTTTAGCGAAGAGTTTGGCCTTGTTGGAAACTTGCTCTTATTGCTACTACTTAGCCTCATTATTTTTCGTGGCCTGATAATTACATCACAAGCGAGAAGCACGTTCTCTCGTTTATTGGCTGGTAGCATCACGCTTACGTTTTTTATCTATGCTTTTGTCAATATTGGCATGGTGAGTGGTATCCTCCCCGTTGTTGGCGTGCCTTTACCTTTAATTAGTTATGGCGGTACATCTATGGTGACAATACTGCTCGGCTTTGGCATACTCATGAGCATTCAAACGCACAAAAAATTAGTAGCATCAGGATAAGTTATTATGAAAAAATCATATTTTTTAGTCATTATCTGCAGCCTCGTTTTAATTGCTTGCAGTAGCAGCCCAACAATCAAGCGCGCCCCTCCTGCGCCCAGCAAACCAGCACCAACTAAAGACGGTGGGTATTATGGTAATGATGGGCCACATACGAACCCACCAGGCAATTTAGATGAGATTCCTGATGCTGTGCCAAAGAATGAACCACTTTATAAATACTCAACCAAACCTTATATTGCTTTAGGTAAAAAATACACGCCTTTACAATCCGCTAAAAACTATAAAAAACGTGGTGTAGCCTCATGGTACGGCAAGATGTTTCATGGCAATAAAACTGCAAATGGTGAAATTTATGATATGTATAACATGACAGCTGCGCACACTATATTGCCTTTACCAAGCTACGTTAAAGTCACCAATGTTGAAAATGGTCGCTCAGTGATTGTACGTGTAAACGACAGGGGTCCTTTTAAGCATGAAAGAGAGATTGATTTATCTTATGCTGCAGCCCATAAATTGCGACTCATACAAAAAGGCAGTGGTTTAGTTGATGTAGAAGCCATTGATCCTAACCAATTCACTCAAAGTCAACAAACCTCTGAGCAAAGTGCAAAAGCACCTACAGCCGTTGAGCCAACACATACGCCAGTTAGCAACCATACAGATGTTGCTATACCACAGCATTTTGTCCAGGCAGGTGCTTTTGGTGAGGAATTAAATGCCACTGCGTTACAAAAAAGAATACAGGCGCTTAATATTGAACAAAACGCTAAGATTAACCGCGTGTATAATGGCGGCTTACATCGATTAATCGTTGGCCCTTACCAAAGCAGACAAGAAGCTGAAGTGGTCGCCAATGATATTCGTATTAAGCTAAACATTTCTCCAATCATCACGATTAAATAATAGACAAACTATGCGCCATCATTTATTACTCCTTTTTTCTCTTTTTCTTTTACCTTCTATTGGCTGGTCAGCCGCTACACCACCACCATCACTAGCAGTAAATGCCTATTTACTAAAAGATGTCAATAGCGGCAAAGATATTGCTTCACATAAAAAAGATGAACAATTAGAACCTGCCTCTTTAACTAAAATGATGACGGCCTACCTTACGTTTGATGCAGTGAAAAAGGGACATTTAACACTAGATCAAACAGTACCTGTGAGTGAAAAAGCTTGGAAAACTGAGGGGTCAAGAATGTTTATTGACCCTAAAGTAAGTGTTACGGTAGACGAGCTATTACATGGGTTAATTATTCAATCGGGTAATGATGCAGCCGTTGCGTTAGCTGAAGGCATTGGGGGCAGTGAAGCACAATTCGCTGTGATGATGAATGCACAAGCAAAAACACTAGGCATGGATAACACCCAGTATAAAAATGCTACGGGCCTCCCAGACAAAGAACATTACACAACTGCAAGTGACTTAGCGCGCATTGCCGAGGCTCTGATTACAGACTTCCCCTTGGACTATCGTCGCTTATACAAACAGAAAGAATACACATACAACAACATTAAACAAAACAATCGCAACAAGTTATTATGGAGTGATCCTAATGTTGATGGGGTTAAAACAGGTCACACAAAAGCGGCTGGTTACTGCTTAGTATCTTCAGCAAAACGTGGTGAAACACGTTTAATCGCAATTGTGCTTGGCGCAGTGAGCGAAGCAATGCGTGCATCTGAAAGCCAACGCTTACTGAACTACGGTTTCCAGTTTCATGAGTCAACTTTGGTATACCGCGAATCCCAAGCAATCTCTACCATCCCTGTTTATAAAGGTTACACAAAAACGGCAACAGCCACTGTTGCTAAAGACTTATACTTATCTCTACCAAAGGGCGATTATGGGCGTGTAAAAGCAACAATGACTTCTAAACAACCATTAATTGCGCCAATTAAAGCTGGTCAAGAAGTTGGGAAAATTACCTTTATGCTAGATGAGAAAATCATTAGCGAGCAACCATTAATAGCTTCTAAAAACATTGGGCCTGCAGGGTTCTTTCGCAGAGTCATTGATAGCATCAAACTCTTACTACAATAATATACAGCATGGCTGACCTCGACAACGCAGAGCCACAAGAGACGTTAATAGAATTTCCTTGTGACTTCCCCATTAAAGTGATGGGTGAAACACATGATGATTTCAGTGCGGAAATCATTAAAACTATACGGAAGCTTGAGCCTAAATTTGATGCAAGAAAAGTTGAGTTGCGCGCAAGTTCAGCTGGGAAATACACCAGCTTAACCTGCACCTGTTATGTCGAATCTAAGCAACAACTCGACAACATCTATCTCGCGTTAACTAGTCATCCACTGGCTAAATACGTATTGTAATTAAAGCATGCAGCTTATTACGCGTAAGCTTGGGCGATCAGACTACCAACAAACACTTGCCGACATGCAAGTGTTTACTAGTAAACGCACACCGGTCACCCCTGATGAACTTTGGCTAACAGAGCACGATAGCATCTACACATTAGGGTTAAATCGTAAAAACGTACGTTTACCCAATAATGAAATTCCAATCGTCAACGTCGATAGAGGTGGGAAAATCACTTACCATGGCTTAGGCCAAATCGTGATTTATTGTCTTATTGATTTAGGCAGGCGCAAGTTAAAAGTACGTGAACTAGTCGATATAATTGAAGGCAGCATGATTACCTTACTCGCACGGCATAATATTACCGCCGTCTCTAAAAAAATTGCTCCTGGTATTTATGTAGATGATAAAAAAATTGCTTCTATTGGATTAAGGCTAAAAAACAATTGCTGCTATCATGGTCTCAGTTTAAACGTCGATATGGACTTGAGTCCCTTCCAAGCAATAGACCCTTGTGGCTATACTGGGCTAGAAATGACACAGGCCATAGACTTAAAGGTTAAAGAAACGCCCGCTCAAATAGGTGATGCTTTGCTAGACATATTGAAGAACAGAATAGAAAAATGACAGGAACGACAAACAGACCACCTAAGAAAATTGCTGGCGTCAAAGAAATTGATGCGGCGAAAACTTCACGCATCCCAATCAAAATATTTCCACAGCCTGTTTTGCGTAAGCCTAAGTGGATTCGCATGAAGGTGCCAAATAGTGGGCGCTTTCAAGAAATTAAAAAAGCATTACGCGATAGCAATTTGCATACAGTCTGCGAAGAAGCCAGTTGCCCGAATATTGGAGAGTGTTTCAGCGGTGGCACAGCAACCTTTATGATTCTGGGTGATATCTGCACGCGACGCTGTCCATTTTGTGATGTTGCGCATGGCAAGCCATTGCCACCTGATGTGAATGAACCGCTTAACTTAGCAAAAACCATTGCTCAAATGCGACTCAATTATGTAGTCATTACCAGTGTCGATCGCGATGATTTACCAGACGGTGGTGCTCAACATTTTGTCGATTGTATTAAAGCGATTCGTGAGGCATCACCTGAGATTAAGATTGAAATTCTAGTGCCAGACTTCCGAGGCCGTTTAGATATTGCTATGAAGATATTAAAAGAAGCGCCACCTGATGTGATGAATCATAATCTAGAAACTATTCCACGCCTTTATAAACAAGCGCGACCAGGCTCTGATTATCAAAACTCACTCAATCTACTTAAAGCATTTAATGAGTCATACCCACACATTCCAACTAAGTCAGGCTTAATGCTAGGCTTAGGCGAATCAGATGACGAAATAATAGAGGTCATGAAAGACTTACGCGCGCATCATGTCACGATGCTGACACTAGGTCAGTATTTACAGCCTAGCGTGCATCATTTACCAGTGATACGTTATGTAGAACCCGCTATTTTTGATGCTTTCAAAGAAAAAGCGGATGCAATGGGCTTTAATAATGCAGCAAGTGGCCCCATGGTAAGAAGTAGTTACCACGCTGACTTACAAGCGAACCATGTAGTTTAAAACCCCGTGATATAGAGAATATTTATGGTCCCACACTTAACGACTGCCCTTAGCGGCCCGCTTCAAGATTTAGAGAAGTGCTTATTGAACAAAATGCCAGAAATTGAGCATTGGTTTCGATCACAATGGCTGGATCATGGTGCACCATTTTACGCCTCGGTCGATTTGCGTAATAGTGGTTTTAAACTGGCCCCTGTCGATATTAATTTATTCCCCGCTGGCTTTAATAATCTCAACCCCGACTTTTTAAGCTTAAGTGTTCAAGCGGCAATGGTCGCTATTGAGAAGATCTGCCCAGAAGCGCATCGTCTGCTCATTATTCCTGAAAACCATTCGCGCAACACTTATTATTTGCGCAACGTAGTAGAGCTAGCCAATATTCTTAAAGCTGCCGGCTTAGATGTACGCATTGGTAGCGTATCCCTAGAAATTACAGAACCAACTACTTTAACGACCCCAGATGGGCAATCACTATTACTAGAACCATTAGTACGCGAAGGCAACCGCATCAAACTTAAAAATGTAGAGCTGGGCGACTTTGATAGCTGTGCGATTTTGCTCAATAATGATTTATCTGGTGGGGTTCCTGATATCTTACAAAACTTAGAGCAAGACCTGATTCCACCTTTACATGCTGGCTGGCATACTCGTCGTAAAACACGTCACTTCTCTGCTTACAACGATGTGGTTGCAGAGTTTTCAAGTTTTTTAGAGATAGATGAATGGTTACTCAATCCATATTTTGAAAGCTGCGAAGGCATTGATTTTAATGCGCGTACTGGCGAAGAATGTTTAGCAGAAAAAGTCGAGATACTATTAAATAAAATCAAAGCTAAATACCAAGAATACGGCTTAACTCAAGAACCTTATGTCATTGTTAAAGCGAATGCTGGGACTTATGGCATGGGTATTATGTCGGTTAAATCGGCCGATGAAATGCGCGGCTTAAATCGTAAAAAGCGCAACAAAATGTCGACCATTAAAGAAGGTCAGCAAGTGAGCGAAGTGATTATTCAAGAGGGTGTATATACCTTTGAAAGCATTAATGATGCCGTTGCTGAGCCAGTGGTCTATATGATGGATCACTTTGTAATCGGTGGTTTTTATCGTGTGCATACTAGTCGTGAAGCTGATGAAAATTTAAATGCTCCTGGCGCACACTTTGAGCCGCTCGCTTTCGAATCTCCTTGCGGGTTACCTGATTGTTCTGGAGAACCAGATACGGTGCCAAATCGTTTTTATGCTTATGGTGTCGTCGCACGTTTAGCTTTATTAGCAACAACGATAGAGCTTGAAGAAACTGACCCTTTGAATTGATAGGTCAGCACCAATAAAGATGAAACTCCTCTTCATATTAGACCCCTACGCCAGCTTAAACATCGCTAAAGATACTAGCGTGGCCATGATGCGCGAAGCAGCTAAGCGTGGTCATGAAATTTATGTATGCCAACAACACGATGTATTTTTGCGTAACCAACTCGTTAAGGTTAATACACAACATTTTAAGTTCTCAGATGATGAAAATTGGTACAACTTGGCGCCAGTCAAAGAAACATTACCAAAATATTTTAACGTGATTCTAATGCGTAAAGACCCACCGTTTGATAATGAATATTTATATAGTACTTACTTGCTAGAGCTCTCGACAGAACAAGGTGGGGCTGTCATTAACAACCCCGCGGCTGTACGAAATTGGAATGAAAAGCTCTCGGTAGCCCGCTTCCCTCAATTTTGTCCAGAATTTTTAGTCACCAGTGACCCTCAACGCATACGGGACTTTTTAGCAGACCAAAAAGATATTGTCGTGAAACCATTAGATGGCATGGGGGGCGCGAGTATCTTCCGTCTCACCACCACAGACCCGAACATTGGTGTGATTTTAGAAACCATCACTGATTATGGCAAACAGACCATCATGGCACAACAATACTTACCTGAAATTAAGCAAGGTGATAAACGGATTATAGTGATTGATGGCAAGCCACTAGACTACGCACTGGCGCGTATTCCGCAAGCAGGTGAAACACGTGGTAATTTAGCAGCAGGCGGTAAAGGTGTTGCTCAAGCACTGACGGCACGTGATTTAGAAATTGCAACGACCATCGGTAAATTACTCAAAGCAGAAGGTTTGTTCTTTGTCGGTTTAGATGTGATTGGTGACTATGTCACCGAAATCAATGTTACCAGCCCAACCGGTATCGTTGAACTCGCCGCACAAACACCTTGCAAACCAGCAGCGGTTTTCCTAGATGCTTTAGAAGCGAAGCTAGATACTTAAACCACTTAAACTAGAATCTCTGTGCCTCTAGCGTTATAGTAGCGCCTATGCGTTTCATTTTTCTATTTCTTTCTGCTCTGCTATTGCTGAGCTGCAGTCCAAAAGAACCACTTTACAATACCCAAACTTACGTATTTGGCACGCTAGTTGACATCAGCATTTATGGTGAGCCTGAAGAGCGGGCGCAAGCTGTTTCTACCGCCATCATCAATAACTACAACACATTACACCAACGCTTACATGCTTGGCAGCCTAGTGAGATTAGCACGATTAACAAAGCGTTTGCTGAAGGTGAAACGATAGCCATTAGCCCAGACATCGCCAAGATGATAGAAAGCATGTCTACGCTATCTAGCCAATCTAACGGTGCATTTAATCCGACTATTGGTCACTTAATTAATGCTTGGGGCTTCCAAAGTGACGAATTTATACCTAAAAGTATTGACGACAACAAAATCAAACAACTTGTCGCACAAAGCCCACAAATGTCCGACATCGTGATCAGTAACGAGAATATCTCTAGTAAAAATCCTGCCGTAAAACTAGATTTAGGTGGTTATGCTAAAGGCTATGCTTTGGATATGGGGTTAGCTTATTTACGTGAGCAAAACATTGAACATGCCCTGATTAATATCGGTGGCAATATTATTGCGCTAGGCCAACATGGCAAACAGCCGTGGCGTGTAGGCATCCAACACCCGCGACAACCTAACGCCATTGCTACGATGGCATTAGCTAGTGGCTGGGCCATCGGTACTTCGGGTGATTATCAACGCTTTTTTGACCTTGATGGAAAGCGTTATTGCCATATCATAGACCCAAGTACAGGTTATCCAGCGCAAGGCGTCCAATCTGTTACCGTCCTCATTCCACCACAAAACAATGCTGGTGCGCTATCGGATGTTGCATCCAAACCTATTTTTATCGCCAAATCAGCAGCACGTATCAAAGCTGCTAGAACAATGGGTATCAAAGACTTCTTGATTATAGAACCAGAGAAAAATATTCTAGTCAGCGCAAGCATGCAACTACAATTAAGCTGGTTGGATGCTAATACAGAAAAACAACTCAAGGTGGTAGACGTTGACTAAACCGTCGGCTAGCACTAAACCGTTACTAGGTGATTGGTTGGTTATTATTACTATGCTAGTTGCGGTTATACTTTTATTCAAAACGCTATGGACAAACACCCCAGCCAGTGAATTACAGATTCGACAAGGAGATAAAATCATTGGCACTTATGATTTAGACCAAGAACGCGCATTACATGTGCATGGCCCATTAGGCGATTCTCACATTACCATTACAGATGGTAGAGTGCGCTTCAAACAATCACCCTGTAACAATCAATACTGTGTGCACCAAGGTTGGTTAAGCCGAGCAGGTCAAGTGGCTATTTGCTTACCAAACCAAATCGGCTTACAACTCATTGGCGAAGACAAACCATATGACTCGCTCAACTATTAATATAGTCACCACTAAGGAAGACCATCACATCGCCAAACTGACTGCATTGGCAATCGGGCTACATGTGTTAGAGGCAATGTTTCCATCTCCGTTGCCTGGCGTAAAACCTGGTATAGCCAATATCATTACGCTTTATGTATTGGTGAAATATGGATTTGCTACGGCAGCTTGGGTGAGTTTATTACGTGTATTTGCCAGCAGTCTACTGCTAGGTAACTTTTTATCGCCTACTTTCATCTTAAGTTTATCTGGCGGATTACTTAGCTTAGCCATATTATTCTTTGTGCAGAGTTTACCTAAAAAATACTTTAGCGTCATCTCACTCAGCATATTAGCCGCCATTGCACATATTGCAGGGCAGCTTATCGTAGTAAGACTTTGGTTAATTCCACATACTGGTGTGGCTTATTTAATTCCTATTTTTGCATTAGCAGCCTTATTTTTTGGTTTTATCAATGGCATTATTTGTAATCGATTACTAAACAATAGTTAATAAAAAAAGCCATGGCATTGTCACCATGGCTTTATAATTTTGCTACTTATATTTTACTGCAAGTCTTCTATTAGCTCACGCCAAATCACGCGATGCTCTTGGAAGCCAGACAATGCACCCCCTACAAAAGTTGGTTGAATTGCTGGGAACTCAGGTGTTGGGTTGTCAGCCGTCACAATGGACACTTTTGGTTGGCCATTAATATAAAGCACATTAATACCTACAATCGGCGCATTGGTTTTACTACCAATTATGCTACCAGCTACTATAGAACCTGTTTTAAAGTTTAAGAAATTAATCCAACCATAGCCACCAGGTGAACATGCGGTATTTGATGGAACTATTGTTGGGACCAGTAATGTACCAAATACCAATTGAGAAGGTACGTTTTGGCGTTCGCCAGTATCAGGTAAATCAATATACCAACCTCGATCTGTTGTGTAATCTACTGCATTACTGCTTACACTACGTTGAGCCCCTGAATTGGTGATGACTTGGTTCACCATATTAGTATCAGTTCTTGGGTTATTTAAAGTAGCTGCTAAATTATCGAGATCATCATAGCTTTCATCAGTAAACGCATATAACGATTGAGTTGACGTATCTGACAAGTCAGATATTTCTAGATATTTACCAGTGCCAAAAAACACTAGGCGTTTATTACCTACCGCACTTAACTCTGGCTTAACAGTAATAGGCTGCTCATTTCCACTAGCATCTTTCAATTTTGCTAACTTAAAAGGATTCACACGAGTTGTGCTATTGCCTGTTGATTGAGGGTTGTTAATATCAAAGCGCCACACATTTCCTTTTAGGTCTCCACCATACACATTTAAAACAGTGTTGTTCTTTTGAGCCTCTGCAATAAAACCTCGAATTTTTGCAAGCCCGCTTGGTGTTGTAGCATCACCTTCACCAGTAGCATACTTAAACGGGATAAGCGTTCCTGAGTCCACTATTATTTGGCCAGTGACTGCATCCAACACATACAAGAAGCCTTTACCTGGATTGGATCCACTTATATTATTGTATCCAGAAGTCACTAATACCACCCATGTACCATCTGCTTTTTTAGTGATAATAGGGTTACCAAAACTATAACCCACATCATCATCGACGGTATCATCAAACTCCCACAACACGTCTGGACTATCTGGGTCAGTTATATCCAGTGCAAAATACCCTTTTCCGCCACTACCTAAGCCGCCTACCAATACGGTCTTCCAAGTAGCCGTACCTGAACTACAATTGGCTGTACAGATATCGTTAATCGTTATTTCACCATTTACGAAATTGATATGGTTAGCAGCGTAGTTAGCATCAGCCAATTTCCACATATTTTTGATGACCTGTGTTGGCACAAAAGTCCAACGCTCATCGCCATTATCCGCATCTATTGCATGTAACATGCCATCATTCGTACCCACATATATCGTACCGTCACGATTGGCTTGCGCAC
Organism: Methylophilaceae bacterium; assembly: GCA_048595445.1. Classification (GTDB taxonomy): domain Bacteria; phylum Pseudomonadota; class Gammaproteobacteria; order Burkholderiales; family Methylophilaceae. The sequence continues at coordinate 14,836 of JBJPGD010000026.1, read as the reverse complement.
TTGCAAATGTGCCAGACGTTGTTGCAGGACCATAACCAATATCTGTATAACTCGCCTTAGGAACACCGTTAAATGTCGGTGTAGAATCTAAGGCATCACCAATGACGCCTTCGCGCAGCCGAAAAAGTCTATTATCTACAGCGCCAGAAACGTTACTAGACCGGTCTTCAAAACCCGTTTGTCCGCGTAAGAAATTAACTATATTAGCACCTGGCACAGCCGCTTGTTGCGCTACGGTTAAACTGCTCCATTGAGATAGGTTAGCTGATAAAAATGCTGTTTGAAAATTAGTTGCTTCACCTATAGCACCAAGGTTCGTAAAGTTGAAAGGAACTAAGACGCCGCCATCGTTAATAAATATGTCTCTTGTATCACTTGTTGCCGCAACTCTAGATGACATTGTGCCCGGGCAATAAGTAGCAAGCTCAACTCTACAATTATTGGACCCATCAAGCACGCCAGGGTAAACGCATGTCAATGCTGATGAGCTTGTGGTTTTACAAAAAGTCTTAGTCACTCCACCAACTAGCTCATTTACAATCGAGCTATTTGTTCCAGTGCAACTATCAGCATCTACATCTTCTAAGCACCAATCTGCTTTTACGCCCACTTCGCCAGTAGTAAGGTCAATAGCGCGTGCTTCTAAATTGCCAGTCCATTTCACAGTTTGATAGCTGGCTACATATGCAAAATTATCGCCTGCCACTGGATTAAGTGTACTAGTGGCTGCCGCTGCACCCGCACCTTTTTTAGAGGTAATGGAAGTGAGCGCATCTCTTAAACTTGTTGATAGCTGTGTTGGGTCTTTAGCACTAAAGTAAGTACCACGGCCATTAACAGCTGCATGCCATAGATCATCCACTGATGTTTGTTTTGATGATACTGGCACTGGCCAATCTGCCGTACCATTTTTTATATCAAAGAAATCGCCAGAAGTTTGCGTTTTATAATCATTTGCATAATTCACCAAACCATCTACACCTAAACCCAAGGTGTAAGTTGTCATATGTTGTTTTGCATTGTTATCTGTGCTTGATACAAAAACATTGTCCAAACACACATCCTCAGTGTCGCCAGCAGCATTAATTGGCGCGCCCGTACAGTTACCATAAGTTGCATTACGTAAATCAGTTTCATAATAATACTTTGCTGCATCCGCTAAAGATGCCGTGTAGCCACTTGGACCTTCATAGAACGGCCTTGGGGCTGGAGATGCATCTACATTACCGACATTACCAGTACCTGCAATATCTTTTACACTTGATGTGCTATCGGTATTCCAGTAACCATCTGTTGTCAGTAGCGTAAAGTTTTGTTGACAAGAGTATTGTACTGGGTCATCAGTAGCATATCCGCTGACTGGACTTTTGCCCGCATAAATACGGCCGACAGTAGTTAGCGCTGAACGCAGTGGCGTACCGCCGCCGCCGGATGTTGCAAAAAGTTTTGCATACCAGCTATTTTTTTGCGTTTGGTCAAACTTTGTAATTGGCAAGTAGTGATTCGTTGAACTTTGATTTGAGATGGTAATAAAGCCCACACGGAAATCTGTATTAATGTCTTTAAATGCCAAACTTGTTGATGTTTTCATCAACAGCATACGTGTGCGGTAATAAGCATACCAGTTTGCAAAGTTCGTCATTTCCTCTGCAAAAGTACATGTCGCACCCAGGCAGTCAGTACGAACCAAGCCTTTAGGATAACTCGTTGTGCCAGGTTCAATATCTACACGCTGAAAGCTCGCCACTGTCGGTGCGCCATTCGTGAAATCGGTTACGACTACTGGGACAGTATAATTCTGACCCACACCAGCTCCACCACCACCAGCAAGGTGGACTATATTTGTAAAACCGATGCCATTAGTCTTTATAAAAGATAAATTACCGTTACTTGCCGAACCACCGGTAACTGCGGTAATAGTAATTGTTGGTTTACCTGCACTATTTTTTGTTGCTATGTAGTCAGGGCTAGAAACATAGGCATTAATACGGTTGACAATTTTTGTTGCTAAATCTGCACGTCGTTGACTACCAGAAGTACCATTACCTAAAGAATATTGTGTTGCACCAAGAATTTCCACACCACCAACTTTAATGCTTGAAATATTCTTATTTTTTCTAACATTATTTACTTTAAAGCCACCTTGTGCTTTTGTTGTTGGCGCGCCAGTGCCTACTGCTGTAGTTGCGGTAACGATAATACTAGCGGTAATAGGAGTTCCTGCATTAACCGTCACTACATCACCTGATGAAGTGGCTGTATAGTTTGGCGCGCTAACAAAACCATTAATAACACTAGCAATGTTTGCTGCCAAGCTGTTACGCTGTGATGCAACAGTATTATCTGTAATTTGCAACGCAGGAACGGGGCTAGCAGGGATAAGACTTACACCATTAACCGTTATGCCAGTCACTGACAAAGGGGTAGGTGACGCAGTGGGTACATTAGTATTTGTACTGTCAATTCTAATAGTGCCCGCGCTAGTACTTGTTATGCCCAACCATTTTGCAAAATAATAAGTAGAATCTGTGTATTTGGCTTGACAATTAGTTAGTGCAGCACTGTTACACCAACGTAACCGTGCAGGATAAATATGCGTTGCATCAGCTGTTGGCTGGCAAGATGTTAAATCCCGGTTAGCACAATATTCTGTTGGGTTAATTTTGTAGTAGAACGGGTTAGTAAGCAACGTCTTCGCTTTATCAAAAGTACTGGTAGGATAAGTGTACTGGTTATTTTTTTTGCAAATGGTAGTATTACTAAGGTTAGCGGTAGATACTGAGTTTGTGTTACACCACACTCTATCAGGGTAACCGGTTGTGTTTGAACCATTAGGGACTAAATTCTGTGTACTAGTGCTTAAATATGGATCTCTAAGCACAGCTGTCCAACCTGCTGTATTTGCAGAGGTCATCGAAGGTTTTGGTATCCCATTAGCGTTCATCCCTGCCACGTAAAGAACTTCTGGATTGTAATATACGGAATTAAAATCGTTTGACATCCATGCTGGATCGCCATAATCGCAATCCTCATCAAAATTGCCAGCACTATCATTATCTTTACACTTAAAATTTGAATTAATGTAGTCAGGCATGTAGTCTCTATCCATAGAGCCGGAGTTATCTAACACATACATTAAGTTAGGCAGCACGGATGAAGTGCTAGAGTTTGTCAGCGGTGCATTTGCCAAAGTAATTGTTGCGGCTGATGCTGCCATTGGCAACAGTAAGCTAATGCAAAAATACGTGATACTTGCTAGCTTGGCTTTTAAATTAAGATGTATTGAACGTGTCATTTTATGACTCCTAGAAAATATATGCTTGAATATAGCTTACTGTGTTTTTTGGGCCTGCTACTCTTGCCGTAACGCGATACATTGGACTTAGTGCATCATTTGTACCTGCCCCCAGCCCTTGTTCTCCGGTACTTCCTAGAGAATTACCTTCGGCCGCAGTTGATCCCATCAAACAGCTGGCCGTAGTAGCAGTGCCCGCGGTGCGGCACATGCGCTGCACTACATAACGTATTGTGTTGCCAGCACTATCAGCCCCAGCTGCTAAACCGTTACCTACTGCCAGCCTGCTAGTCGTATCAGTCCAAGCATCACCACTTGTCCAAGTTGCACCCTCTGCTGCAGCAAGCCCACCTATCGGTAGGACCGCTGATAAATCAGCTGAAGTAGCGTAATACCCATTAGCCGCTGATGTGTTATTCAATGCAGCGGAGTTTGCAACTATCCAGTCTGAAGCAGAAACTAAACCAGAATCAGCAGAAATAGTTGCTGATTGTCTAAAAGCTAAGTTACCTGCAACCAAAACACTTGTATCTACTGAGCGAATAAGTGCAGCTGCAGCAAGCGACATAGCCACTAATGCGATTAGCGCAAAAAATAAAACTAATCCTTTTTGTGATTTTTCGCTCTGGTGTGCTATATATTTTTTCATGCTCATAGCCAAGCTCCAGACCATGTCAAATTACGCAGCGGAATAATTGTTTGGTACACTCGATACCGATATCGCTGCCAATTAGCAGTGCCAGTAAGGTTGATAGTAGGTGCAGGTGAAGCAATAATTGGGCTTGCTGATGTCGCATCCCAAGCACAAACACCTGTTGGGTTTGCCGCCGTGGTTGAACTACATGCTGTTGAAACATTCGTTTTTTCTTGTAGGCCATTACGCGCCACTACTGACACACGAACTGCACGAATACGGTTTCGGTTAGCGACTGTAGGCGCAGCCCATATACCTGTTGGCTCCACCCATGATGTAATCTGATTGCTAGTTGCTGATGCTGTTACGCCATATTGTGCTTGCATATGGACAATGTCTGCAATTACTGGTGCATTATTATTCTCTAACTCATTATTATTAATTCGGTAAGTAATTGAATTAAGTGTTGGCCCCAAGCAAGAAAGCCTTGCATATAGGTTAGGGTCAATTGAAGTCGCCATATTAGCAACATCATCCCCTGTTAAAGTTAGTGATGTTGGTGCGGCAGCTAAAGCAGCATCTGTCGTAGTCACTCTGCCCACATTGCAAGTTGTCCCTTGTACCAGGAGTGCTAAATCTCCATTAGCGCACCCCATGTTATTGGGAACAGTCAACACTGTGCCGGCGACATTAGTAACATCTACTGGCAATCCACCGCCTTCACCAGGAAAATAGCGCACTGTTATTTGGTCACTGCTGTTAGCACCCGCACCGCCATCAGTAATTGCTATTGGGAAAAGGTCAACATCAGGCGTTGCATTATCAACATCATGATCAATAACCGATGGACTACACTTAAGCGGGGAGTTGTTTTTGTTAGTGGTCGCATCAAAAATAGGCAACCCAAAACCAGCCATTTGTACATGGCGCTGAATATTATTTAAGGCAATGCTGCCATTCACTTGTGCGTCGGCAGTACCCACTGTTGTACGCTTTTGCCCTTCAAACACAGAAAATGTCTGCATAATCACGATTGTAGCAATTAGTCCTATGACTAAGCCCACCATCAGCTCAATCAAAGTAAAGCCTGATTGTTTATTGTCATTTAGTGTTTTTATGTACATGTGGGACATCCTCTTAATACATAAGCATTCGCTTGATAGTTATGTTGTGCTTCACCTGGGAGTTGCCAAGTTACTGTCACTAAAACTCTGTCTGTAACGGGTTGTGTAACGACCATTGAACCACTAGGTAGTGTTGCAATAGGAATAGTACCTACATAATTAGCTATATTATTTGGATCCCCCCATATTTGTCCAAGATGCTGTTGCGCAATATGGCCCGCCTCAGAACGGAAGTTAGCATTGGTTGTATTTTTAACCATCGCACCCTGCAAACCTGCAAGCGCTAAAATACCAAAAGAAAAAATGACTACCGCTATTAGGGCTTCAAGCAACACAGCACCCTGTTGAGATTTCGCTAAATGCATATTGTGTGTGTTTTGCTTCATCATAGTTTGTTTCATTATTAACAGCCTTTAGGGTCTGGTAAGCTAAATGCAGGATCACACATACGGGCACTGCCACTGGTGCCTACTACGACACGCAAAGCACGACTGCTTACGTTACTACTAGCAACGTCTACTTGATTAAAACTAATTGCTGCTACCGCAGCAGAAATCACACGGGTACCTAAATTGCTATAGGTAATGGTGGTTTTGTTGGCAGGCGTTGTTGTGGCAGTAATGTTGCCTGATGATCCATCTGCCGTATACTGATCAATGAGTGCTGGGCAGGTTGCCGTTGCTGTCGGACAACCTATCGTCCACGAATTGTTTGCCCCTAAGGTAAATGTGACTAATGCATTATTCGTGACTGCTGATGCTCTTGCTTTTTGCAATCCATTTAAAATAGACCCTGCAACATTTCGAACACGTGAATTCTCAAGCCAGTTCGTATAGCTTGGCAATCCATACCCCATCAAAACACCGATAATTGCCACCGTAACCATCACCTCAACCAAACCGAAGCCGCTTGACTTTGACGCGTTTAATTGATGAGCGCTTTGTTTAGCAGCAATGTAGCGAGTAGTTAGCATGCGCCACTCTTTTTAGTCGTCCAACAAGCCGCGTTACCTGCCCAGCCCGCCACCGTGTTAGTTGAAGCTTGTACATTGGCTTCAGTAATCGTAAATGTAAACCCAGCGGCAACATTTTTTCCTGTTGCCGTCACTGTGTAGGTTGTCGCTGTTGGCGCGCCACAAGCAAAATTAAAGTTTTGGCCTGTGGTATCAGGAGCGCAAGCCAATGTTGCTGCTTCAGAGCCGGTGTAAAAACGATTATCTTGAAAATATTGCTCCATCTGAACACGTGTATTAGCTAACCCAGATGTCGCTTCAGAAAAACTTGATTTAAGCACGTAGTCTGTATAATTAGGCAAAGCTATCGAAGCTAAAATACCGATAATCGCTATCACAATCATCAGCTCTATCAGCGTAAAGCCTTTTTGTGTTGTTTTAAACATATTCATTGTAAGAATACCTTTTTCAAAAGTTAAATCAATCATGCCTAAGACCTTTATGGATTGTCTAGCACTATCCGACAATCGGTAAAATGCAAAGAATAAACGGTAAAAATGGCTTGTGTTTAATCTAACTAGACATTCAATGATAATATATCGGCTTAACTTCATTAAGTTTGTAAACACTAAATGCCTAAAACTTTTTTAACCATTTTCCTGCTGATATTTTATGCTGCTTTAGCAGGCTGCGGCACTAAAGGACCTTTATATATTCCTGAGCAGCGTTACCCACAAAAAACGCAGGATGAAGTACCAAAAACACCTGAAACTACGCCCACCACCCAGACCAATAACGAATAAAGACAAGCCTTGTGAATTTTTTTGAATTAAAAAATGGCGTTGTACACGCTGAAGATGTCCCGCTTACTGATATTGCCGAACAATACGGTACACCTTGTTACGTTTATTCTAAACAGGCGCTAACACAAGCTTTTAATCGTTTTGAAGCTGGGTTAACCAATACAGACCATTTAATCTGTTTTGCAGTAAAAGCCAACCCTAATCTTGCTGTATTAAATGTATTCGCAAAATTAGGTGCTGGCTTTGATATTGTCTCTGGTGGAGAGCTTGCCCGTGTACTTGCTGCTGGCGGCGACCCTAAAAAGATCGTATTCTCTGGCGTTGGTAAAACAGCGGGTGAAATGCGTGATGCGCTTGCCGCTGGCATTCTTTGCTTTAATGTGGAATCAAAAAGCGAGCTAAAAAGACTAAATCAAGTCGCGGGTGACATGGATAAAGTTGCACCCATATCATTACGTGTCAATCCAGACGTAGATGCTAAAACACATCCTTATATATCAACAGGTTTAAAAAATAATAAGTTTGGTGTTGCATTTGAAGAGGCGCTTGGTGTGTATCAGCAAGCAGCTAAAATGCCTCATATTGCAGTACAGGGTGTTGATTGCCATATTGGCTCACAGATTACAGAAATCGCTCCATTTACTGATGCGCTAGACCGAGTTTTAGAGTTGGTTAGTCTACTTGAAGCCAATAACATTCATCTATCACATATCGATGTTGGTGGTGGTATTGGCATTAGGTATGATAATGAAACCCCACCTGAGTTTAAACAATACACACAAGCTATTTTAGCAAAACTCAATCAGAAGCAACTGAAACTATTGTTTGAACCTGGACGCGCACTGGTAGGTAATGCTGGTGTGCTATTAACCAAAGTGGAATATATTAAACCGACCGAAAGTAAGAACTTTGCCATTGTCGATGCGTCAATGAACGATTTAATGCGACCAGCTTTGTATGATGCATACCACAATATTGTGGCAGCCAAACCTCGTGCAGGTGATACCACTGTTTATGAAATTGTAGGGCCCGTATGTGAAACAGGTGATTTTTTAGGTCATGACCGCGCGCTGAACTTACAGGAAAACGATGTGTTAGTCATTGAATCGGCAGGTGCGTACGCCATGAGCATGGCTAGCAACTACAATACACGCACCAGAGCAACGGAAGTTATGGTAGATGGTAATCAGTGTCATATTGTAAGGTCGCGCGAAGCAATTGCTGATTTATTTGCACTAGAAAAAATACTGCCTTAATATTTGCATAGCGATAATAGTTGCAGAATTTTCTGCTAACGGTTAAATTAGCACTTAAGAGGTTTACTCTTAACCATTTATATAATTAAAAAGCTCAGGGAGATTTACATGAATAAGTTTTTACTTGCTTTAATGACAGCATTATTTTTAGTTGGTTGTGCTACCGTTGGCGGTGGCAATAGTGGTCCATTACCAGAAATTGCACCGTATGATGAGCCAACTTATGAGCCACTACCAGCAATGGTTCCAGCTGCATAAGTGACTTAGCACATTAAAAAAGCGAAGATTTACTTCGCTTTTTTAATGTCTGCTGCAAACGTAATACTAATCAAACACGACCGTTTTATTGGCATACGTTAAGATACGATTATCAATATGCCAATGTACTGCGCGTGACAATACAACCCGCTCTAAATCTCGACCTTTTTGCAATAAGTCCTCCACCTGATCACGATGCGAGATTCTTGCAATATCTTGTTCAATAATAGGCCCTTCATCCAGCACCTCTGTTACATAATGCGCTGTCGCACCTATTAACTTAACACCTCGTTCAAAGGCGCGATGGTATGGCTTAGCCCCAATAAATGCTGGCAAGAATGAATGATGAATATTAATCACCCGCTTTGGATACTTGGTAATAAAGTTGGCAGAGAGAATTTGCATATAACGTGCTAATACAATGAGATCAACTTTATATTCATCAAATAATTTAAACTGCGTTGACTCTGCTTTGGCTTTGGTTTCTTTTGTGACTGGAATATAGTGAAAATCGATACCATAAAATTTAGCCAACGCTTCTGTATCACGATGGTTGCTAATAATGAGTGGTATCTCACAAGCTAACTCACCATTCTTATGACGATGTAATAAATCCACCAAACAATGATCATATTGCGACACCATCAGCGCTAGACGTGGCTTGTATGCAGAAAATTTTAGCTGCCACGCCATGCTGAATTGCGTTGCAATCTCATTAAAATGCTGGCCAAAAGCCGCTTTATCTAAATCAAATTGATCTAAATCCCATTCCACACGCATTAAAAATAAATTATTTTCTGCATCTTGATGCTGGTCTGCGTGTAAAATATTCGCATTATGCTGATGCAGGAAGTTTGCAATAGCAGCAACGATACCTTTTGCATCAGGGCAAGTAATGAGTAGTGTTGCCGTATTTTTCATTCTTAAAGGTTTCAAAATAATATAAATTTGGCCGAATTATACCTGATGCAACATTTGCCACATAATACACATAGGATAAAAATAGTTGAGTGATATGAGCGCCTTACAAACCAAACCATTACCAACAGATATTGTGCTAGCCAACCCAAGAGGGTTTTGTGCTGGGGTAGATCGTGCCATTATTATTGTGGAACAAGCGCTAGAAAAATTTGGCGCGCCGATTTACGTGAAACATGAAGTGGTGCATAACAAATTTGTTGTGGATGAGCTGCGCAACAAAGGTGCAGTATTTGTGGAAGAGCTTGATGAAGTACCTAAAGGCAGCACCGTTATTTTTAGTGCCCACGGCGTATCTAAGGCGGTAAGAGCAGAAGCAGAAGCACGTGGTTTGACGGCTTACGATGCCACCTGCCCGCTAGTAACCAAAGTACATATTGAAGTAGCAAAAATGCGCAAGCTGGGTATGGAGCTGGTGATGATCGGCCATAAAGGTCACCCTGAGGTAGAAGGCACCATGGGGCAGTCAGATGAGGGCATTTTTCTCGTTGAAATGCCTGAAGATGTGCATAAGTTGCAAGTAAGCGATCCTGATAAACTAGCATACGTCACACAAACCACACTTTCGATGGATGATGCCGCACAAGTAATTACTGCGCTAAAAGGTAAATTTCCAAACATCCACGCGCCAAAAAGTGATGACATTTGCTATGCCACACAAAACCGGCAAGATGCCGTTAAAATAATGGCAAAAGACTGTGACTTAGTGATTGTTGTAGGCTCGCCAAACAGCTCTAATTCAAACCGTTTGCGTGAAGTTGCAGCAACACAAGGCGTAGAGGCTTATATGGTCGATAACGCAACCTATCTCAAACCAGAATGGTTAATTGGCAAAAAGAAAATTGGTGTTTCTGCTGGCGCTTCAGCCCCAGAAGTATTGGTAAAAGAAGTGATTGCCGAGCTACAAAAACTCGGTGCTAAGAACGTATCTGAATTACATGGCGTCGTAGAAAATGTGATCTTTAAATTACCAAAAAATTTAACGTCAGCGCTAAGTAAAACCTAGCTCATCATGTCAGTCGATACCAATGGTTAAAACACCTATTTCTGCATTAGTTCTAATTCACACGCCAGACTTGCAAGTGCTGATTATGGAGCGGGCAGATAAAGCAGGGTTCTGGCAATCGGTTACTGGTAGTATTGAAAGTGACGAAACACCTTACGATGCAGCCATCAGAGAAGTGAAAGAAGAAACAGGCTTAAACGCGGCCTCTTATGACTTTCAGGATTGGCAGGCCAGCAACGTTTATGAAATTTACCCACACTGGCGTCACCGCTATGCGCCTGATGTTGTTGAAAACAAAGAGCACTTATTTGGCCTTTGTTTACCATCAACATTACCTGTAACGCTAGCACCTGATGAGCATGTACGCTATGAATGGGTGGATTGGCGTGAAGCTGCCCAACGTGTATTTTCTTGGACAAATGTAGACGCACTTAAGCGATTAGGTGATATGCACAATATGACACTCTAGTCATACCATAGCCATTGACTGCAATCCATTTCCTTTATTGATCGCAACGTTATAAAATCAACCTTTACCGATATTAAGCGTTAAATACATGATGCAAGCACAAGCGACACCCATTAAATTTGAAAAATTCCAAGCTGCTCAAGACGACGATTGTCAGTCACGTATTCTGGCTGCCCGTGAGAAGCTAGGGAAACGCTTAGTCATTCTTGGGCACCATTATCAGCATGAAAGTGTTTATCGCCATGCAGATTTTTCAGGTGATTCACTCAAACTCTCTAAGTATTGCGAAAACTTAGATGCTGAGTTTATTGTATTTCTAGGTGTTCACTTTATGGCGGAAGTAGCAGACATCCTCAGCCGCCCAGAACAAACCGTTATCTTGCCTGACTTAGCAGCAGGTTGCTCTATGGCAGATATGGCCAATCTTGCAAAAGTGGAACGTAGCTATCGCGAACTGAATAAAGTATTAGACTTCGATGAAACAATCACACCAGTCACTTACATCAATTCAGCTGCCGACTTAAAAGCCTTTTGTGGTGAACATGGTGGCATTGTTTGCACCAGTACCAACGCACCTAAGATTTTGGACTGGAGTTTTAAACAACGTGAAAAAGTGTTGTTCTTCCCAGATCAAAATTTAGGTCGCTGGAGTGGTCACAAAATGGGTATTCCGCTAGAGGAAATGCCTATTTGGGATCCTGACCAACCACAAGGTGGTCTCACCATTGAGCAAATCAAAAATGCAAAAATCTTATTGTGGAAAGGTCATTGTGCTGTGCACCAAATGTTCCGCCCGCAAAATATCGAGCAGTTTAAAAAGGAGCACCCAGATGGCCAGGTGATTTCACACCCAGAAGCACCGTTTGAAGTTTGCTTAAATTCTGACTTTGTTGGCTCAACAGAATATATTTTAAAAACAGTGACAGATGCAGAACCGAACACAAAATGGCTCGTCGGTACTGAGTTGAACCTAGTCACTCGTTTAGCAGAACAAATGAAGCCACAAGGCAAACATGTACAGTTTATGAGTCATGTAGTGTGCGAATGCTCAACCATGGCACGTATCGATCCACAACACTTAGCTTGGTGTTTAGAAAACTTAGTAGAAGGTAATATTGTGAATCAAATCACCGTGCCAGCCGACGAGGCTAAGCTGGCTAAACTCACATTAGATCGCATGTTAGCGGCTTCCTAGATGACGGCTCCTGATACCTGTGCGCTATGCCAACGAAATCCACATGACACGATCTTGTGGCAGGATGATTTTTGCCGAGTTGTTTTACTTGACGATGCTGATTATCCAGCCTATTGCCGTGTGGAATTATTAGCGCACGTGAAAGAAATGACAGATCTAGCAGCCACTGACCGTGCCCGTACGATGAAGGTCGTTTTTGCCGTAGAAGCCGCTATGCGTGAAGTGCTGAAACCAGAGAAAATTAACCTTGCCAGCTTAGGCAACAAAACACCGCATTTACATTGGCATGTAATACCGCGTTTTGAGAATGACAAACATTTTCCTAATAGTCATTGGGGCGAAAGCACACAAGATGGGCAACCACTAGAGTTTTCAGAAGAAATGTTGTTAAACCTACAAAACCAAATGAAAATACTCATCACCTGCGCATTAAATGAATAAGCTGTTTTACTAATCGACGAGTAAACGTTCCACTACTTTGTCATTCATCAAATGGCTTTCGATAATCTCATCTACATCATCCTGATCAACAAAGGTATACCAAACTGCCTCAGGATACACCACCATCAGCGGCCCTTTGCTACAACGGTCAAAACAGCCTGCGCGATTAATACGTACTTTGCCTTCACCGCGTAAACCTAATTTTTTGATTTTCGCTTTCATGTAATCAAAAACAGCTTCAGCGCCTTTATCTTGGCAACAAGCCTCGCCATCCGGCCGTTGATTTAAGCAAAAAAATATGTGATGTTTATAGTGGTTATCCATAGTTAACTATTGAGTTGAGAGGGCATCTTCATTAGTAAAAGTCCACGTCCTCGTAATATCCAAAATATCAGTGGTCTTTCTCATTACTTTTGAAAATTTTGCATAAGGCGCTGCCAGTTTCACTATATTAATCGCCGCATCATCGAGCACTTTAGATCCTGAGCTTTTATCAATCACCACTTTTTCCACTGAACCATTTGCACGAATAGACACCGTCAATTGCAATCTGCCGTATATTTTCTGGCTGCGTGCGGCGGCAGGGTAATTTAAATTACCAATACGCTCTACTTTTTGCCGCCAAGCTTCCAGATATAGCGCATCATCTGCTGCTTTAGCACGTGAGCCTAAAAAACGACGTTTAGGGCGTTTTTGATATTCTTCTTGCTGCTTAGCAATTTGTGCTTCTAATCTATCAATCTCTAGGCTAGCGGCTAGTAAAGCCTCACGGTCTAATGTTTGTTTAGTTGCCGGTTTTGTCTCAATTTTCTTTTCAGACTTTATTTGTGTGAGTAGCTCTTGGGCTTTCTCCTCTAGTTCAGCAACACGTTTTTCTTCTTTTGCTTCTTTCGCCTTTAACTTAGAGGCCTTAGTTGCACTGTTAGCTTTTTTACTTGTTTGAAGCTTTACATCGGCAGCCCTTTGTTTCGGCGCTGGTAATGCCGTTTTCATTTGTCGGTCCAAATCTGTATTGCCGCCACGATCTAAATTGGCTTGCGCAATGACATCTGCTTGATCAGGCGCATTTTTAGTTTTCGCGTTAACTAACACGACTTCTAGCGAAGGTAGGCGTTTAGCAAAGTCTTTAATTTCCGGCTCAAATTTAATAGCAAAAAAAATAGCATGTGCTGAAACTGAAAGCCATATGGCCATGGCCATTGGACTAAGATTTTTTAAACCTACAAGGAGTTTTTCAAATGAGCTCATCATAAAACATCAAGTATCTTTTGGTGTATACCACCAAAGCCGCCATTACTCATCACCAATATTTGATCGCTAGGTTGCACAGTCTGTGCTATCGCTTGCACTAATGCTTCTAAATCCATAAATACCTGCGATCTGTTTTCTATTGGTTGCATGGCTTCAGTAACATCCCAGTCCAAGTGTTCACCATAACAAAATACCATATCAGCTTCGGCCAAGCTATCTGACAACGCATCTTTCATGATACCTAGCTTCATCGTATTAGAGCGTGGCTCTAATACAGCTAAAATTCGTGCTTGGCCTACTTTAGCGCGCAAGCCTGCAACCGTGGTTGCTATTGCCGTCGGATGGTGTGCGAAATCATCGTAAACGCTAATATCATTTACAACACCACGCAGCTCCATACGGCGCTTCACATTTTTAAATTCACTTAAGGCCGCAATACTTTCCGTTACGGGTACGCCCACATGTCGTGCAGCGGCAATACTTGCCAGCGCATTCATACGATTATGTTCACCTATGACAGCCCAGTTCACGACACCTTGTAACGCATCACCAAACATCACATCAAAAGCCCCATCGCTTTGCGCATTAACTGCATGCCAATTTTTGGCATCTCCAAACGTTTCAACTGGTGTCCAGCAGCCTTTATCAATCACACGTTGCAAGCTCGCTTCTTTGGCATTGTTCACCACTAAACCATTTTGTGGAATTGTACGGACGAGATGATGAAACTGTTTTTCGATTGCCGGCAAATCTTCGAAAATATCAGCATGGTCAAATTCTAGATTATTCAATACTGCCGTACGTGGATGGTAATGCACGAACTTAGAACGCTTATCAAAAAAAGCGGTATCGTATTCATCAGCCTCTATCACAAAGAATGGGGAAACACTTTTAGCATCTTGCTTTGGCTTGCCCGGCAGGCGCGCTGAAACAGAAAAGTTCTGTGGCACACCACCGATTAGATAACCTGGTGCTAACCCAGCATATTCTAATATCCAAGCCAGCATAGATGAAGTTGTCGTCTTGCCATGCGTTCCAGCAACAGCGAGCACCCACTTACCTTGTAACACATGCTCAGCCAACCACTGTGGGCCAGAAATATATGGTAAACCTTGGTCTAAAATGGCTTCCATCAAAGGATTGCCACGACTCACCGCATTACCAATCACATAAA
>JBJPGD010000025.1:0-15754 GCA_048595445.1 Methylophilaceae bacterium | reverse complement strand
ATGCCGGGTGATAACGTATCAATCACTGTTGAACTGATTGCACCGATCGCGATGGAAGAAGGTTTACGCTTCGCTATTCGTGAAGGTGGCCGTACCGTTGGTGCGGGTGTTGTAGCTAAGGTTCTTGCTTAGTTTGTAAATGAAGCTGCGCTAAATTAGCGTAGTTTGTAGTTTTTGTAGTACCTGCAGGCCAATAGCTCAATTGGTAGAGTATCGGTCTCCAAAACCGAGGGTTGGGGGTTCGAAGCCCTCTTGGCCTGCCAAATTTGGTGTAGTAAAAGCGATGTAGTAAGGATGGTGCAACTCAATATTTGAGTTGCCGTATAAAAGTTAAGTGATTAATTATGGTAGATAAAATTAAGCTAGTTTTGTCCATGCTGCTCGTAGCGGCAGGCATAGCTGGCTTTTATCTTTTAGCCGAT
Organism: Methylophilaceae bacterium; assembly: GCA_048595445.1. Classification (GTDB taxonomy): domain Bacteria; phylum Pseudomonadota; class Gammaproteobacteria; order Burkholderiales; family Methylophilaceae. The sequence continues at coordinate 15,332 of JBJPGD010000025.1, read as the reverse complement.
GAGGCATTGGTCCTGCGTATTCTTGCAGTAATCGCAGGTATAGTCGCAGCCGCAATTTTATTTAGAACCGCGCCATTAGGGCGGCAGTTTTTTGGTTTTGCAGGCGATGCAATCGCCGAGGCAAAGCGAGTGGTATGGCCAACACGTAAAGAAACCATACAAACGACTATGATTGTGTTTGTATTGGTTGTTATTGTCGCTGCGTTTTTGGCGGTGGTCGATATGGGCTTTGCATATATGGTTAAATGGTTGCTAGGGCGAGGTGCTTAATGGAAATGCATTGGTATGCAGTTCAAGTGTTTTCAAGTATGGAAAAATCCGTTAAAGCGGCAATCGATGAACGCATAGAGCGTTCGGAGATACAGGATCACTTTGGTGATATTTTAGTGCCGGTTGAAGAAGTGGTTGAAATGAAATCTGGTGTTAAAAAGATTTCTGAGCGTCGCTTGTATCCTGGTTATGTGTTGGTGCAAATGGCGATGTCTGATGCAAGTTGGCATTTAATTAAAAGCACGCCACGTGTCACAGCATTTATTGGCGGCACCGCGCAAAAGCCAACACCAATTAAAGATAAAGAAGTAGAGATTATTCTGCAGCGTATGGATGATAGTAAATCTAATCCAACGCAAAAAATGACTTACGAAAAAGGCGAAGCTGTTCGCGTGATCGATGGTCCGTTTAAAGACTTCTCAGGCAATATCGAAGAAGTGAATTACGATAAAAGTAAAGTGCGTGTATCGGTATCTATTTTCGGCCGTGCAACGCCTGTTGAGCTTGATTTTAGTCAGGTCGATAAAGAGGTATAGTTTTAGGAATGTTAACTGTAAAACACGTAGTATAAGTCGTATATTTTAACGGGGAGCTTTAATAAATTTAAAGCGTTTGTACCCACATTAGGAGTGTTGAAATGGCAAAAAAAGTCACTGGCTACATTAAACTGCAGATTCCTGCAGGTAAAGCCAACCCAAGCCCTCCAGTTGGTCCTGCATTGGGTCAAGCTGGTTTGAATATCATGGAGTTCTGTAAAGCGTTTAACGCAGCAACGCAAGGTGTAGAGCCGGGCTTGCCAATTCCTGTTGTGATTACTGCTTTTGCAGACAAAAGTTTCACATTTGTAATGAAGACGCCGCCAGCATCTATCTTGCTGAAAAAAGCGGCAAAAATTACTAAAGGTTCACCGCGTCCGCATGTTGACAAGGTTGCTACTATCACACGTAAGCAAGCAGAAGAAATTGCAACGACTAAAGAGCCAGATTTAACGGCAGCAGATATGGATGCAGCAGTGAGAACGATTGCTGGTAGTGCGCGTAGTATGGGCATTATTGTGGAGGGCGAATAGGATGGCTAAAAGAATAGATGCACTTCGTGCAAAAGTAGACCGTAATAAGTTGTACCCAACACAGGATGCGCTTGCGCTTGTTAAAGAAGGTGCAAAAGTTAAATTTGATGAGTCTGTTGATATTTCAATCGCTTTAGGTATTGATGCAAAGAAATCAGATCAGTTGGTTCGTGGCGCTATCGTGCTACCTAACGGCACAGGTAAAACAACGCGTGTGGCCGTGTTTGCACAAGGCGCGCAAGCGGATGCTGCAAAAGAGGCTGGCGCAGATATTGTTGGTTTTGAAGACTTGGCCGAACAAATCAAAGGCGGCATGATGGATTTTGACGTTGTGATTGCAACGCCAGATGCCATGCGTATTGTCGGTACCTTAGGTCAAGTATTGGGCCCTCGCGGCTTAATGCCTAACCCCAAAATTGGTACAGTAACGCCAGATGCAGCGAAAGCTGTTCAAAATGCCAAGGCAGGTCAAGTGCAGTACCGTACTGATAAGAGCGGTATTATTCACTGCACAATCGGCCGGGCTTCGTTTACTGTTGATCAATTGTCGGGTAACTTAGCTGCGCTTGTTGGTGCGATTAATAAAGCAAAGCCGACGGGCATTAAAGGTATTTACCTTAAAAAGCTGTCAGTTTCTAGCACAATGGGTCCTGGCGTACGCGTGGATCAAGCATCAGTAGCAGAATAGAATTTTTTGGGCATAGTTTGCCTGATTGAAAGAACTTTGGGCTTGCTGTTTTGACGTTAAAACAGCAAGAGCATCAAAGACCGTTGGGGCTCGTAAGGGCTTAATGGATGTTAGTTAATATTGGGTGAATAAGTAATTTAATTCCTCTGGTATTGGTTAGTAGATTCCAACGCAGATGGCGAACCCGATACAGGATTTGTAAGCCCTGAATCAAGGACGCCGTGAGTGGTGCAACATTTTTTGTTGTGCTTTCATTAACGGAAGGAGAAAAGACCTTGAGTCTCAATCTAACAGAGAAAAAAGCAGTAGTTGCTGAAGTTGGCGAGAAAATCGCGTCGGCGCAGGTAGTTGTTCTTGCTGAGTATCGTGGCTTGACGGTGTCAGAAATTACGACATTGAGAGCAGAAGCTAGAAAGTCAGATGTTTACTTACGCGTACTTAAAAATACGCTAGTACGTCGTGCTGTTGAAGGCACTGATTTTTTTGGTCTAACAGACGATATGACTGGTCCACTAATGTTCGGTGTTTCAGCCGACCCAGTGGCCGCAGCCAAAGTAATGAGCAATTTTGCGAAAGACAACGAGAAGTTCGTGATTAAGTCAGGCGCAATGCCAAACGAGGTGTTAAGCCCAGCAGGGGTTAAAGCCTTGGCAAGTATGCCTAGCCGTGATGAGTTGCTATCTAAGCTTCTCGGTACGATGCAAGCGCCAACTGCTAAATTTGTGCAGACACTAAATGAAGTGCCTACCAAATTTGTGCGTGGTGTTGCAGCGGTGCGAGATCAAAAAGAAGCAGCTTAACTTCAAGCTAACTTACATATTTTAAATTTTAGGAGTTTTACAAATGGCAATTTCAAAAGATGATATTTTAGAAGCAATCGGCGCGATGTCAGTTTTAGACCTATCGACGCTAATTACTGAAATGGAAGAAAAATTCGGTGTTTCAGCAGCGGCAGCAGCAGTTGCAGTAGCAGCACCAGCAGCAGGCGATGCAGGCGGTGCAGCAGCGGAGCAATCAGAGTACGACGTTGTGTTGACAGGGATAGGCGAGCAGAAAGTAAGTGTTATTAAAGCAGTTCGTGAACTAACAGGTCTTGGCTTGAAAGAAGCTAAAGACATGGTTGACGGTGCTCCAAAAACAATTAAAGAAGGCTTAGCAAAAGCTGATGCTGACGAAGCATTGAAAAAATTAATTGAAGCTGGTGCAACTGGCGAACTTAAATAATTCATTTAAGTAGTTAATCTAGGCTGACGGGAGACCGTCAGCCTTAGCTGTTTATAGGCAGCAAGAACTGTAACAAATTGTAACCAATTAACATTAATATTTTGATGTTATAAATCAAAGCATTAGATAGCTTGAAGTGCTTTGTTTTTTACCCTCAAAATATCAGGAGACGCTATGAGCTATTCCTTTACCGAAAAAAAACGTATTCGTAAGAGCTTTGCTAAAAGAGAAAGTGTGCAGGAAATTCCATACTTGCTTGCCATGCAGCTGGAATCCTACAAAGCCTTTCTTCAGGCAGATACTTCACAGGATGAACGCAAAAATACGGGCCTAGAGTCAGCATTTAGTTCAGTTTTTCCTATTGAAAGCCATTCAGGTAACGCGCGTCTAGATTATGTGAGTTATCAACTTGGTGCTGAACCATTCGATGTAAAAGAATGTCAGCAGCGTGGTTTGACTTATGCTGCGCCTATCCGCGTAAAAGTGCGTTTGACCATTATGGATAAAGAGGCTTCAAAGCCAACGGTAAAGGAAGTAAAAGAGCAGGAAGTCTATATGGGTGAATTGCCTTTGATGACTGAAAACGGCTCATTCGTGATTAATGGTACAGAGCGTGTGATTGTTTCACAATTACACCGTAGTCCTGGGGTGTTTTTTGAGCACGATAGAGGTAAAACACATAGCTCAGGTAAGTTATTATTTTCTGCGCGTGTGATTCCTTATCGTGGTTCATGGTTAGATTTTGAGTTCGATCCAAAAGACTACTTATATTTCCGTGTTGATCGTCGTCGTAAGATGCCTGTCACTATTTTGTTAAAAGCGCTTGGTTTCACACCGGAGCAAATTTTAGCAATGTTTGGCGATACGGATACATTCCATATTGGCGCTAAAGGTATTGAATTCAATTTGGTGTCTGAACGTTTTCTTGGTGAATTAGCCAAATTTGATATTGCTGATAAAAAGGGTAATGTTGTTGTCGCGAAAGACAAGCGCATCAATGTTAAGCATATTCGTGAAATAGAAAAAGCAGGTATTAAAAAAATAGCAGTGCCAATGGACTTTATGTTGGGACGCGCAATCGTCAAGAATATCATCGACCAAGAAACTGGCGAAGTGATTGCGAATGCCAATGATGAGGTGACTGAAGAGTTGCTTGAAAAGCTGACTGAGGCAAAGGTAAAAACGATTGATACACTTTATTCAGATGACTTAGATCATGGAGATTTTATCTCTCAAACATTGCGTATTGATGAGGTGCCAGATCAGTATAGCGCACGTACTGCAATCTACCGTATGATGCGTCCAGGTGAGCCGCCAACTGAGGATTCGGTTGAAGCGTTATTCCAAGGCTTATTTTTCAACCCAGACCGCTATGATTTGTCTGCTGTTGGGCGTATGAAGTTTAACCGTCGGGCATACCCGGGTAAATTAGAAGACCGTGCTGCTGAATGGATGAAGCGCTTCTATGATCGCATTGGAGTGCAAGGGGATACAGGCGAAAACATTTTATCGACAGACGATATTTTAGCCGTTGTTGGTGTGTTGCTTGAGTTACGTAATGGTCATGGCGAAATTGATGATATCGATCACTTGGGTAATCGCCGTATCCGCTCAGTAGGCGAGCTGGCTGAGAATCAATTCCGTGCTGGTTTAGTACGTGTTGAGCGTGCAGTGAAAGAGCGCCTATCTCAAGCGGAATCAGATAACTTAATGCCGCATGATTTGATTAATGCGAAACCAGTGTCGAGCGCGATTCGTGAATTCTTTGGCTCAAGCCAACTTTCACAGTTTATGGATCAAACAAATCCGTTATCAGAGATTACGCACAAACGTCGTATTTCAGCATTAGGCCCTGGTGGTTTGACACGCGAACGTGCCGGTTTTGAAGTGCGAGATGTGCATACCACTCACTATGGTCGTGTATGCCCGATTGAGACGCCAGAGGGACCAAACATTGGTTTAATTAACTCGCTTGCTTTGTATGCGCGTACCAATAAATATGGTTTCTTAGAAACCCCTTATCGCCAAGTAAAAGACAATAAAGTAACAAAGAAAATTGACTATTTATCTGCGATTGAGGAAAGTGAGTTCATGATTGCGCAAGCAAACACTGAACTAGATGCTAAAGGCAGTTTCCAGGAAGATATCGTGTCTTCACGTTATCAAAATGAATTTACAATGGCGCAACCGGAGAGCGTGCAATACATGGATGTTGCACCTGGTCAAATTGTATCAGTAGCGGCGTCGTTAATTCCATTCTTGGAGCATGATGATGCAAACCGAGCATTAATGGGTGCAAACATGCAACGTCAAGCGGTGCCATGTCTTCGTGCTGAAAAAGCCGTGGTTGGTACTGGTATTGAGCGAACAGTGGCGATTGACTCTGGTACGATTGTGCAGGCACGTCGTGGCGGTAAAGTAGATTATGTAGATTCAAGCCGTATTGTTGTGCGTGTAGATGATGCTGAAGCCAAAGCTGGTGAAGTGGGTGTTGATATATATAATCTAACTAAATATACACGTTCTAACCAAAACACGAATATTAACCAACGTCCATTGGTTAAAGTTGGTGACAGCTTAACCCGTGGTGATGTGATTGCCGATGGTGCTTCAACTGATATGGGTGAATTAGCATTAGGTCAAAACATGTTGGTTGGCTTTATGCCATGGAACGGCTTTAACTTTGAGGACTCAATCTTAATCTCAGAGCGCGTCGTTTCAGATGATCGTTACACTTCAATTCATATTGAAGAGTTATCAGTCGTCGCGCGTGATACTAAGTTAGGTGCAGAAGAGATTACGCAAGATATCTCTAACTTATCAGAGCGGATGCTTGGCCGGTTAGATGAGGCAGGTATTATCTACATCGGTGCTGAAGTTGAGGCGGGGGATGTGTTAGTTGGTAAAGTGACGCCAAAAGGCGAAACACAACTAACACCAGAAGAGAAATTGCTACGTGCGATTTTCGGTGAAAAAGCTTCTGACGTAAAAGATACAAGCTTACGTGTGTCATCAGGTATGAGCGGTACAGTAATTGATGTGCAAGTATTTACACGTGAAGGGATAGATCGTGACCCACGCGCACAACAAATTGTTGATGATCAATTAGATCACTATAAAAAAGATTTGGCTGACCAAATGCGTATCGTTGAAGATGATGCATTCGGACGTATTCGTCGCTTGATAGAAGGTAAAGCAGCAACTGGCGGGCCGAACAAGTTTAAAAAAGGTGACAAACTAACTGCAGAATACTTGGAAGAAGTTGGTCGTTATGATTGGTTTGATATTCGCTTAGCTGACGAAGGTGATGCGCGCCAATTAGAGCAATTAAAAGATAGCTTAGGTGCTGCGCGTGCAGATTTCGATAGTAAATTCGAAGAGAAAAAACGTAAGCTAACACAAGGTGATGAGTTACCACCAGGCGTACAAAAAATGGTTAAAGTTTATTTAGCTGTCAAACGTCGCATTCAGCCAGGTGACAAAATGGCTGGTCGTCACGGTAACAAGGGTGTTATTTCAAAAATTGCACCTGTAGAAGATATGCCACATATGGCTGATGGTACGCCAGTAGATATCGTATTAAATCCACTAGGTGTTCCTTCACGTATGAACATTGGTCAGATTCTAGAGGTTCACTTAGGCTGGGCTGCTAAAGGCTTAGGCATGCGTATTAACGAGATGCTAGAGGCTGAAACGAAAGTGGCTGAGCTACGTAAATTTTTGGATAAAATTTACAACGACAGCACAGGTAAAAAAGAAAATATTAAATCTTTAACCGATGCTGAAGTGATTGAGCTTGCTCAGAACTTAAAAGATGGTGTGCCGTTCGCAACATCAGTATTTGATGGTGCTGCAGAATCAGACATTAAAGAAATGCTAGATTTAGCATTCCCTGATGATGATGCGCGTACTAAGCAATTACAGTTCCATGCAGGTAAAACGCAAGTCAGTTTATTTGATGGACGTACTGGTGATAAATTTGAACGCCCAGTGACGGTTGGTTACATGCATGTGCTAAAACTACATCACTTGGTTGATGACAAAATGCACGCACGTTCAACAGGCCCTTATAGTTTGGTGACGCAACAGCCATTAGGTGGTAAAGCACAATTTGGTGGTCAGCGTTTCGGTGAGATGGAGGTTTGGGCACTAGAGGCTTATGGTGCTGCTTATACCTTGCAAGAGATGCTCACTGTTAAGTCTGATGATGTAAACGGGCGTACCAAGGTGTATGAAAATATTGTAAAAGGCGAACACAAAATCGATGCTGGCATGCCAGAGTCATTTAACGTGTTGGTGAAAGAAATCCGTTCACTCGCTATCGACATCGATTTAGATCGCAACTAATTATTATTCATGCGCCTGCGGGTGCATTAGAGGAGAAGTCAAATGAAAGCGCTATTAGACTTATTTAAACAGGTAACGCAAGAAGAAGAGTTTGACGCGATTAAGGTCGCGCTGGCCTCACCTGAAAAAATCCGTTCATGGTCATTCGGTGAAGTTAAGAAGCCAGAAACCATAAACTACCGTACATTCAAGCCTGAGCGTGATGGTTTGTTCTGTGCAAAGATCTTTGGCCCAACGAAAGACTACGAATGCCTATGCGGTAAATACAAGCGTTTGAAGCATCGTGGTGTTATTTGCGAAAAATGCGGTGTAGAGGTTACTTTATCTAAAGTACGTCGTGAGCGTATGGGTCATATTGACCTTGCATCACCTGTTGCCCATATTTGGTTCCTAAAATCACTACCAAGTCGTTTAGGTATGGTGCTAGATATTGCCTTACGTGATATTGAGCGTGTACTTTACTTTGAGGCATTCATCGTTGTAGACCCTGGCATGACACCACTAACACGTGGACAGTTATTAACAGAGGATGACTACCTATCTAAAGTAGAAGAGTACGGCGATGAGTTTGATGCCGTGATGGGTGCTGAAGCGGTGCGAGAGTTATTACGTACATTAGATATCGTTAGTGAGATTGAGCAGCTACGTACTGACCTGTCTGCAACAGGGTCAGAAGCAAAAATTAAGAAAATTGCAAAACGTTTGAAAGTGTTAGAAGCGTTCCAAAAATCTGGCATTAAACCAGAATGGATGATTCTACAAATCTTACCAGTATTGCCGCCTGAGTTACGTCCGCTAGTACCATTGGATGGAGGCCGTTTTGCAACATCAGATTTGAATGATTTGTATCGTCGTGTCATTAACCGTAACAACCGCTTAAGAAGATTGTTAGAGCTTAGAGCGCCAGAGATTATCTGCCGTAACGAGAAGCGTATGTTGCAAGAAGCGGTTGATTCATTACTTGATAATGGACGTCGCGGTAAAGTCATGACAGGCGCTAATAAGCGTCCGTTGAAATCATTGGCTGACATGATTAAAGGTAAAGGCGGTCGTTTCCGTCAGAACTTGCTTGGTAAGCGCGTTGATTACTCTGGCCGTTCAGTGATTGTGGTTGGTCCACAATTAAAACTACATCAATGTGGTTTACCTAAGAAAATGGCGCTTGAATTATTCAAGCCATTCATCTTCCATAAATTAGAAGTGTTAGGCTTGGCGACAACGATTAAAGCCGCTAAAAAGAAAGTGGAAGAAGAGGGGCCAGAAGTTTGGGATATCTTGGATGATGTGATTCGCGAGCATCCAGTGATGTTAAACCGTGCGCCAACATTACATAGGTTAGGTATACAAGCGTTTGAGCCAGTATTGATTGAAGGTAAAGCAATCCAATTGCATCCTTTAGTTTGTGCAGCATTTAACGCCGACTTCGATGGTGACCAAATGGCTGTTCACGTTCCATTGAGCTTAGAAGCGCAAATGGAAGCACGTACGCTCATGTTGGCTTCAAACAATGTGTTGTCTCCTGCCAACGGCGAGCCAATTATTGTGCCTTCACAAGATATCGTGTTGGGTCTTTATTACATGACACGTGAGAAAGTTTCTGCACGTGGCGAGGGCATGATCTTCAGTGATGTGAAAGAAGTGCAGCGTGTGTATGACCAAGGTATGATCGATTTACATGCAAAAGTAACCGTACGTATTCAAGAATTCGACTTAGATTTTGAAGGTAATAAAACAGAAAAAATCAACCGCTATGAAACAACGGTTGGTCGTGCATTGCTATCGCAAATCTTACCACCAGGCTTGGCGTTTAGTAACATTGAAAAAGCATTGAAGAAAAAAGAAATTTCTAAGTTGATCAACGCTTCATTCCGCCAAGTTGGTATCCGCGAGACCGTAATTTTTGCCGACAAGTTGATGAGCACAGGTTACGCCTATGCAACGAAAGCTGGTATCTCTATCTCTGTGAACGATATGCTCGTGCCAGTAGAAAAAGAAACGTTGATAGCTGCAGCTGATGCTGAAGTTAGGGAAATTCATGATCAGTATGTTTCAGGTCTAGTAACCCAAGGTGAGCGTTACAATAAAGTGGTCGATATCTGGGGCCGTACCGGCGATAAAGTTGCCGATGCGATGATGAAACAGATTAAAGAAGAAAAAGTACTGGATGCTGATGGTAAGCAAGCGAAAGATGCCAACGGTAAGCCGATGATGCAAGAGTCGTTTAACGCGATTTACATGATGGCTGACTCTGGTGCTCGTGGTTCAGCGGCACAGGTGAGACAGCTGTCTGGTATGCGTGGCTTAATGGCGAAGCCAGATGGCTCAATTATTGAAACACCAATTAAGGCTAACTTCCGTGAAGGCTTAAACGTGTTGCAGTACTTTATTTCTACTCACGGTGCACGTAAAGGTCTTGCTGATACGGCGCTTAAAACAGCTAACTCTGGTTACCTAACACGTCGTTTGGTTGATGTAACGCAAGATTTGGTTGTGACTGAGTTAGATTGCGGTACAGAAGAAGGCTTAGTGACTAAAGCTTTGGTTAAGGGTGGTGAAATTGTAGAGCCATTACATGACCGTATCTTAGGTCGTACTGCAGCGCTAGATGTTATTCACCCAGAAACACAAAAAGTGATTTATCCAGCTGGTACCTTACTAGGTGAAGATGAAGTTGAGAAAATCGACGCACTGGGTATCGACGAAGTAAAGGTACGTACAGCATTAACGTGTGATACACGTTACGGTATTTGTGCAACCTGTTACGGTCGCGATTTGGGCCGTGGTAAATTAATTAGTATGGGTGAGGCTGTTGGTGTGATTGCAGCGCAATCAATCGGTGAGCCTGGCACTCAGTTGACCATGCGTACCTTCCATATTGGTGGTGCGGTATCACGTGCAGCTTCAATTAGTCAGATTGAAAGTAAATCTAACGGTACATTGAGCTTCACATCGACAATGCGTTATGTAACAAATGCACGTAAAGAGCAAGTCGTGATTTCACGTAATGGTGAAGTGATCATTACTGATGACAACACAAAACGTGAGCGTGAACGTCATAAAGTACCTTATGGTGCAACGCTGTCTGTGAACGACGGCAAAGCCGTTAAAGCTGGTCAAGCACTAGCAACATGGGACCCACATACACGCCCAATTATTATCGAATACGCTGGTAAGGTTAAGTTCGAGAACGTTGACGAGGGTGTAACGGTAGCGAAACAGGTTGATGACATAACTGGCTTGTCTACATTGGTAGTGATTGACCCAAAACAACGTGCGGGGCAAACAAAAGGTCTGCGCCCACAAATTAAGTTATTAGATGCCGATGGTAATGAAGTGAAAATTGCTGGCACTGATACGACAGTTAATATGACTTTCCAGCTAGGCTGCATTATTACAGTGAAAGATGGTCAAGATGTTGGCGTGGGTGAAGTGATTGCTCGTATCCCACAAGAGTCATCAAAAACACGTGATATTACTGGTGGTCTTCCTCGTGTTGCTGAGTTGTTTGAAGCGCGTTCACCAAAAGATGCCGGTATGTTGGCTGAAGTGACAGGTAGTGTGTCATTCGGTAAAGATACTAAAGGTAAGCAACGTTTGGTGATTACCGATGTGGATGGTGAATCTAGCGAGTTCTTAATTGCTAAAGATAAGCACGTAACAGCACATGATGGTCAAGTGGTGACAAAGGGTGAAAGTATTGTTGATGGCCCAGCTGACCCACAAGATATTTTACGCCTGCGTGGCCGTGAAGCGTTGGCGCGTTATGTCATCGATGAAGTGCAAGATGTTTATCGTTTGCAAGGCGTGAAGATCAATGATAAGCATATTGAAGTGATTGTGCGTCAAATGTTACGCCGTGTGCGTATTGCCGATGCTGGCGATACAAACTTTATTCAAGGTGAGCAAGTTGAGCGTGCAGATGTGCTAACAGAAAATGAAAAGATTATTGCTGAAGATAAGCGTCCAGCAGTGTATGAGTATGTGTTGCTAGGCATTACTAAAGCTTCACTATCTACTGACTCGTTCATCTCTGCGGCATCATTCCAAGAAACAACGCGTGTATTAACTGAGGCAGCAATCTTGGGTAAACGTGATGAGTTGCGCGGCCTAAAAGAAAACGTGATTGTGGGTCGTTTGATTCCTGCAGGTACGGGCTTGGCATACCATGAAGCGCGTAAGAAAAAAGCTTCTGGCGTGAGCGATTCTCCCGAAGTGGCAGCAGCTGAAGAATTGTTTGCTAAAGAAGAAGATGAAGTTGCGGTAGAAGTAAGTGCTGAAGTTGATGTGCCAGCGCCAGCGCCAGATGCGGAGGCGCCAGCTGCGGAATAATGGAAAGCTGTTTTTGTGAATCAAGCACATGTATTTTAGCTTGACACAAAGGCGGCTGAGCCATACAATGCTCAGCTTTTCAGAATAGGCTAAATGTCCGCAATAAGGCCTATTTGTAGTAACAGATATTTAAATCGTAGTTTTTAAAGAATTTTAAAAGGGTTTGTAATGCCAACCGTCAATCAGTTAATACGTAAACCACGCGCTAAAGTGGTTGTTAAAAGTAAAGTGCCAGCGCTAGAAGCTTGCCCACAAAAACGTGGCGTATGTACACGCGTTTATACAACGACACCAAAAAAGCCTAACTCTGCTTTACGTAAAGTGGCTAAGGTGCGGCTAACTAATGGCTATGAGGTTATTAGTTATATTGGTGGTGAAGGCCATAACTTGCAAGAGCATAGCGTGGTTTTACTACGTGGTGGCCGTGTAAAAGATTTGCCGGGCGTGCGTTACCATATGGTGCGTGGTAGCTTGGATACTGCAGGTGTGAAAGACCGTAAACAAGCACGTTCTAAATACGGTGCCAAACGCCCTAAAGCAGGTAAGTAAATATTAATAGCGGCTGCAATGCCTTGCTCGTGAAATCGCTAGCAAAATTAAATCAATAGAATAGAGAAAATAATGCCAAGACGTAGAGAAGTCCCAAAACGCCACATTCTTCCAGACCCAAAATTTGGTAGTGAAGAAGTGTCTAAATTTGTAAACGTGTTAATGACAGGTGGCAAAAAGTCAGTGGCAGAGCGCATTTTATATGGTGCGTTTGCGCAAATAACAGAAAAAAGCGGTAAAGATGCTTTAGAGGTGTTTACAACGGCGCTCGTTAACTTACGCCCAGTGGTTGAGGTGAAGTCACGTCGTGTTGGTGGTGCTAACTATCAGGTGCCTGTTGAAGTGCGCCCGAGTCGTCGTAGTGCGTTGGCGATGCGTTGGATGCGCGATGCTGCGCGTAAGCGCGGTGAAAAATCTATGGGCTTAAGGTTGGCAGCTGAGTTATTGGAGGCTTCTGAAGGTAGAGGCTCTGCAATGAAGAAGCGTGAAGAAGTGCATCGTATGGCTGAGGCTAACAAAGCATTCTCCCATTTCAGATTCTAGTATTTGTTTGACTATTTAAATAACAACCGCTCTTTAAGAATTTAAGTAAAGGTAATTATTGTGGCTCGTATAACCCCTATTGAACGCTACCGTAACATTGGTATTTCCGCACATATTGACGCTGGTAAAACAACGACAACAGAGCGTATCCTCTATTACACTGGTGTAAACCATAAAATTGGTGAAGTGCATGATGGCGCTGCTACCATGGATTGGATGGAGCAAGAACAAGAGCGCGGCATTACCATTACTTCTGCAGCGACCACCTGTTTCTGGAAGGGAATGGCAAATCAGTTTGAGCAGCATCGTGTCAATATTATTGACACCCCGGGTCACGTTGACTTCACCATTGAAGTTGAGCGTTCAATGCGTGTGCTTGATGGTGCTGTGATGGTGTATTGTGCTGTTGGTGGTGTGCAGCCACAATCTGAAACAGTTTGGCGTCAAGCTAATAAATATAAAGTGCCTCGTTTAGCATTTGTTAATAAAATGGATCGCGCTGGTGCTGACTTCTTCAATGTGTACGATCAAATGCGTGCACGTCTTAAAGCCAATCCAATTCCATTGCAAGTGCCTGTCGGCGCTGCGGAAACGTTCGAAGGTGTTGTTGATCTCGTTAAAATGAAAGCGATCATCTGGGACGAAGCATCTCAAGGAATGGAGTTTGAATACGGCGACATCCCTGCAGAATTGCAAGCGGATTGTGATAAGTGGCGTTCTAACATGGTTGAAACTGCTGCTGAAGCCAATGAAGCATTGATGGACAAATATCTTGAAGATGGTGACTTGTCTGAAGAGGACATCATTGAAGGTTTGCGTCTTCGTACCATCGCTTCTGAAATCGTGCCAATGATGTGCGGTTCAGCATTTAAGAACAAAGGTGTTCAAGCGATGCTGGATAAGGTGATTGAATTAATGCCTGCGCCAACTGACATTCCTGATGTGCGTGCTGAAGATGACGACGGTAAGGAGATGTTCTTAAAGCCATCTGATGATGAGAAGTTTGCTGCATTGGCGTTTAAGATTATGACGGATCCGTTTGTGGGTCAGCTTATTTTCTTCCGCGTTTACTCAGGTATGCTTAAAGCGGGTGATAGTGTTTACAATCCGATTAAGGGCAAAAAAGAGCGTATTGGTCGAATTGTGGAAATGCATGCTAACTCACGTGAAGCACTGACTGAAGTGCGTGCAGGTGATATTGCAGCTGCCATTGGCCTTAAAGATGCAACAACTGGTGACACCTTGTGTGCACTAGGTGAGGAAATTATTCTAGAGCGCATGGTTTTCCCAGAGCCAGTGATTCACGTAGCGGTTGAGCCAAAAACAAAAGTTGACCAAGAAAAAATGGGTATCGCTCTTAATCGTTTAGCACAAGAAGACCCTTCATTCCGTGTTAAAACCGATCATGAAACGAATCAAACGATTATTTCTGGTATGGGCGAGTTGCACTTAGAGATTCTGGTTGATCGTATGCGCCGTGAATTCAGTGTTGAGGCCAATATTGGTGCGCCGCAAGTAGCCTACCGCGAAGCCTATAAAAAAACTATTGAGGTTGAAGGCAAGTTTGTTAAGCAATCAGGTGGTAAAGGACAGTACGGCCATGTTTGGTTGAAAATGGAGCCTAATGAACAAGGTAAGGGCTTTGAGTTTATCGATCAAATTAAAGGCGGTAGCGTGCCACGTGAGTTCATTCCAGCGGTAGAAAAAGGTTTACGTGAAACGATTCCTGCAGGTGTGTTAGCTGGCTTCCCAGTTGTCGATGCAAAAGTGACATTGTTTGATGGTTCTTACCATGATGTTGACTCGAATGAGAATGCATTTAAAATGGCGGCATCTATGGCATTTAAAGATGGTATGCGTAAAGCGGATCCAATCATTCTTGAGCCGATGATGTCTGTTGAGATCGAAACGCCTGAAGATTATATGGGTGATGTGATGGGAGACTTGTCATCACGTCGCGGCATTATTCAGGGAATGGAAGATAATGCAACGGGTAAAGTGATTCGTGCAGAAGTGCCATTGGCAGAGATGTTTGGTTACTCAACGACTGTGCGTTCATTATCACAAGGTCGTGCAACGTACAGTATGGAATTTAAGCATTACACAGAAGCACCAAGAAACGTGGCGGAAGCCATCATGAATAAGAAGTAATTGATTTTTTATATAGAATATTAAAGGAAGATAATCATGGCAAAAGGCAAATTTGAACGGACCAAGCCACACGTTAACGTGGGCACAATTGGTCACGTGGATCATGGTAAGACAACGTTGACAGCTGCAATTTCAACGGTGCTAACTAAAAAATTCGGTGGT
>JBJPGD010000024.1:0-13195 GCA_048595445.1 Methylophilaceae bacterium | reverse complement strand
ACCACCGAATTTTTTAGTTAGCACCGTTGAAATTGCAGCTGTCAACGTTGTCTTACCATGATCCACGTGACCAATTGTGCCCACGTTAACGTGTGGCTTGGTCCGTTCAAATTTGCCTTTTGCCATGATTATCTTCCTTTACTTAAATTTAGTTTTAGCTAAAATTTTATTAACTTAATTTTCGTTACACAAAAAGTTTTATTTAACTTAATAAAACTTTAACCTTTATTCAATACCCAGCCAGCTTAAAACATCTAATTTAAAACCTTATGCGTTTCATGGTGCCCATGGTGGGAATCGGACCCACGACCTCTCCCTTACCAAGGGAGTGCTCTACCACTGAGCCACATGGGCTGCTAAATCCACCAAACGAATATCTTGTTTGGAGCGGGAGACGAGACTCGAACTCGCGACATTCAGTTTGGAAAACTGAAGCTCTACCAACTGAGCTACTCCCGCACTGCGGCTCACCACCACTACTCGCACAACCCTAAAGCTACTTCAAACCATCTTGGTGGAGGGAGAAGGATTCGAACCTTCGTACTCAGAGAGAACGGATTTACAGTCCGTCGCCTTTAACCACTCGGCCACCCCTCCTAACCGAACCCGCGATTATGCTTTTATTTTGACCTGCTGTCAAACAAATCAAGCATAAAAAAGCCACTTTAAGTGGCATATTTTTTTATTTCTATTGCAATGATTCTTATAAGATTTTTGGTGCCGGATATCGGAATCGAACTGATGACCTTCGCATTACAAGTGCGCTGCTCTACCATCTGAGCTAATCCGGCGTTTTTATTTGAGGCGTGACTATAGCATTTTTTATAAATTATGCGCTAGCACTTTTTAAGAAAATTTATGTTTTC
Source organism: Methylophilaceae bacterium (assembly GCA_048595445.1). Lineage (GTDB taxonomy): Bacteria > Pseudomonadota > Gammaproteobacteria > Burkholderiales > Methylophilaceae. Next base: position 12,329 of record JBJPGD010000024.1, on the reverse strand, counting down.
TAAAGGAAGTTTATTTAACAATCGTCAAAGTTGGTGGTTTCTTGCCTGTTCCATCTTTAGGTGAATCACCTTCTGGCACCTTATCGGCTTCATCATCAGCCTCACCTGAAGAAAATAATGCATCTTGAGAACCTAGTTCAAAAAACATGCCTTGTCCATTTTCGCGCGCATAAATCCCACGCACGGCATCCATTGGAATATACATATTGTGTGAAACACCACCAAATCGAGCAGAAAAAACAACTGCATCATTATCAATGTGCAAATCTTTAGTGGCCGAATAACCAAGATTCAACACAATTTCACCATCTTTAACAAAAGCCTTAGGCACCCTTGTCTTCTCGTTAACCACAACCAACAAATGTGGCGTTAATGCATTATCAACGCACCACTCATTAATAGCGCGCATCATGTAAGGCTTAGTTGGGATTAATTCTTCTGCCATTTTACTTACGCATTACTTTTTCTGATGGCGTCATTGCTTCTGCATATAGCGGGCGTGAAAATAGGCGCTCAGCATATTTCAACAACGGTGCGGCTTGATCAGGCATCTGAATACCGTAATGCTCTAGACGCCACAACAATGGCGTTACAGCAACATCTAGCATAGAGTACTCATCACCTAATAAATAACTTTGATGACTGAAAATAGGCACAATTTGCGTTAAGTTATCGCGCACGGTTTTACGTGCTTTATCAGCCGTTTCTTCATTCGATGATTCCAAATCAGGGATGTGGCTAAACAAGTCTTTTTCAAAATTATACAAAAAGAGCCGTGCGCGTGCGCGCATTACCGGGTCTGCCGGCATGAGTTGTGGATGCGGGAAACGCTCATCAATATATTCATTGATAATATTCGCTTCAGATAATACCAAGTCACGCTCCACCAATACTGGCACACTGCCGTACGGATTCAGCACAGCTAGGTCTTCTGTTTTATTGGCCAAGTCAACATCAATCACCTCAAAATCCATGCCTTTTTCAAAGAGCACGATACGGCAGCGGTGGCTAAATGGATCAACTGATCCTGAATATAGTTTCATCATAATTATTTTACTTTCTCAACCTGCTTATTTCTAAGCGTTAGGTGACTTATTTAATATCTTTCCAATAGGCTGTTTTAAGCTTTTTCATCAGTACCAGCAAAACAGCCAAAAATAACAACACCCATAAGCCAATACTTTTTAGTTGCTCTTTTGCTGGCTCTGCCATATACGCCATATAGTTGGTTAAATCGCCGACAAAGGCGTTGTACTCCGATGGGCTTAACTTACCTGGCTTCACAAGCTCCAACTCATGCGTTTCATGATTCAGCACCTGCTCACCTTGTAACTGGTACAACACATGTGGCATGGCCACTTTATCGAACACAACATTGTTCCAACCACTTGTTGTGGTTTCATCTTTATAGAAACCGCGCATATAGGCATATACCCAATCAGCACCTCTCGCGCGCACCTCAAGTGTTAAATCAGGCGGCGCTACGCCAAACCACTCTTTTGCATCTTTAGGGTCCATCGCAACTTGCATGGTGTCGCCGATTTTATCGCCTGCAAACAACAGATTCTCTTCAATCTCATCCTCGGTTAAACCAATATCGACCAAACGGTTATAACGCATGTAGTTTGCACTATGGCAATTCAAGCAATTATTAATAAAGGTGCGTGCACCGCGTTGCAGCGAGGCATAATCAGTTGCATCAATTGGCGCTGTCACATTAATTTTCGCTCCACTTGCAGCAAAAGCTATTGCTGGCAACAGTACGAGTGCTATTAGTAATTTTTTCATATCAGTACGTCACCCTTTCTGGCACAGGTTTCGTTTTATCACGTGCGGTATACCAAGGCATTAGTAAAAAGAACAGAAAGTAGACAACCGTAAAGATACGTGCAACAACAGTCGCAATATCCGCTCCGCCAGCCCAGTCTCCGAACTGACCCCATACATTTGAAGGCACAGTACCCAGATAGCCCAACACGATAAAACTCACCACAAAGGCAGCCAACCAACGCTTGTACAATGTCCCGCGTTGGCGAATAGACTTCACAGGGCTTTTATCCAACCAAGGTAGTAACGCAAACATCATCACAGATAAGCCCATTGCAGCAACACCCGGAAATTGTGAGTTCATCACTGGCGGGATAGCGCGCAGAATTGAGTAATAAGGTGTGAAATACCATACTGGCGCAATATGCTCCGGCGTAACCAATGAATTTGCAGGAATAAAATTATTATGCTCCAAGAAATAGCCACCCATTTCTGGAGCAAAAAATACAATAGCTGCAAACACAATCAAAAACACTACCACACCCAACAAGTCTTTGACTGTGTAGTAAGGGTGGAATGGAATGCCATCTAAAGGAATACCTGTCTTCTTATCTTTCTTATCTTTAATTTCTACACCATCAGGGTTATTAGACCCGACCTCGTGCAACGCCACTAAATGCACCATCACTAAACCTAGCAACACCAACGGCAATGCAATCACATGGAAAGCAAAGAATCGGTTCAGCGTAGCATCAGAAATTAAATAGTCCCCTCGTAGCCACTCAGCCAAATCTGGCCCAATGAATGGAATAGTGCTGAATAAACTGACGATTACTTGGGCGCCCCAATAAGACATTTGGCCCCAAGGCAATAAGTAGCCAAAGAAAGCTTCGCCCATTAATACTAAAAAGATACCTACGCCAAACAACCAAATCAGCTCACGCGGCGCTTTGTAAGAGCCATAGATAATGCCGCGAAACATATGCAAATACACCACGACGAAAAATAGGGATGCACCTGTAGAGTGCATGTAACGAATAATATTACCGCCGAATACATCACGCATAATGTATTCCACTGAAGCAAAGGCTTCTGCCGCAGAAGGTTTATAGTACATGGTTAAGAAGATGCCAGTTAAAATCTGCATCACTAAAACAACCATGGCAAGCGACCCAAAGAAATACCAGAAGTTAAAGTTCTTAGGTGCGTAATATTCTGTTAGATGGGCTTTGATCGTACTGGTTAGTGGGAAGCGACGATCAATCCAGCCTACTGTAGCAGCAACAACACTTGTTTCTTGTGTGCTGGCCGCTTGTTTTTTCTCAGCCATGTTATGCCTCCGCCTTTGTATCAACACCAATAACGAGTGTGTCGTCATCTGCATAAGAGTGTGGTGGCACAACTAAGTTAGTCGGCGCAGGCGAACCTTTGAACACACGACCAGCAAGATCAAACTTAGAACCATGACAAGGACAGAAAAAACCACCTGCCCAATTCTCACCCATATCTCCACCAGCTTCCAACTTAGTAGTAGGAGAACACCCTAAGTGTGTGCAAATACCAACGACCACACCAATATTCGGTTTAATGGCTCGATTAGCATTTTTACAATAAACAGGTTGCTGTGAAACGACGTCACACATTGGGTCAGATAATTGATTATTGTGCTTAGGCAGCTCAGCTGTCATTTCATCAGTACGATTAATAATCCACACTGGTTTACCACGCCACTCAGCTGTTTTGATTGTACCTGGCGCAATATCGCTGATATCAACCTCTACTGGCGCACCTGCAGCCTTAGCACGCTCACTTGGTAGCATGCTGCCAACAAATGGCACTGCTGCCACCGCTGCACCCGCCACACTGACAACAGCAGTTGCTGCCGTTAAGAACTGTCTTTTTTCCAAATCCACTTGAGATGGTTTTTGGAATGAAAGTGTGTCTTTACGCGCTGGTTTAGTTTTCTTTGTATCTGAAGCTGCCATTACTTTCCTTTTACTAGCCTTTTGAAGCGCTATTTAGCGCCTGATAACGAACGCGATTATACATTTTTCTAAAAAATAAACCAAATTTTATTAGTTAAGTATTTGAAATATATAATTAAACTGGATTATCTACATCAATAAATTCATGCTGCAAATTAAATTTATCAGCTAAATGCTTTCCTAACGCCTGAATGCCATAGCGCTCTGTCGCATGATGCCCAGCCGCAATATATGCTGTATCGGACTCCCTCGCTAAGTGTACGGTTGGTTCAGAAATCTCACCGCTAATAAAGACATCAATATCATTTGCAATCGCTTGTTCGATATAGCCTTGCGCTGCACCGGTGCACCAAGCAATCGTTTTCACTGGCTTATTCGCGTCACCAATTACTTGGGCTTTTCGGTTCAGCTTAGCACTTACGTCATCGACGACCTCCTGTAGAGACTTGTCTTTTGGCAGCGTTGATGTAGCAATCATATTTTTATCATCTAACCAACCGTCAACCGCTAACCCCAGCACCTTCCCCAGCATGATGTTATTACCAATATCTGGATGTGCATCTAATGGCAAATGGTAAGCAAATAGATTCATATCGTGAGCCAACAAAAATTTTAGGCGGCGCATTTTAATACCAGTGACTTCTTGCGTTTCTCCACGCCAGAAATAACCATGGTGCACTAATACCGCGTCTGCCTTTGCTTCTTTAGCACGCTGTAATAATGCCATGCTAGCGGTCACGCCAGTCACAATTTTGCTTATCTCTGGCTTGCCTTCTACCTGCAAGCCATTCGGGCAATAATCACTAAAATGCGCTGGTTGTAGAAACTCTGTTAAATAATGATTTAAGACTTTTAACTCCATTTTGGCATCCCAATCTATGTGAATTCATCCGTTTTCACCTATACTAAACAATTATTATCATAAAAACAAAATCTATGCGGAAAATCTGGCTTATTTTTGCACAAACGGTCACGGTATGTGCGGGCGTATTATTTGCCTTGCAGGCGTTTAAACCGGCTTTCCTTGAACTGAATCAAGCCCCGGTTGTGATTAAAGAAGCAACGCCTCAACAATCACCTAACCTTGCTGACACCTATAGCAGTGCAGCTAAGAAAGCGATGCCTGCCGTCGTGAATATTTTCACATCCAGCGAAAGCACATCAAACCCCCATCAGCAATTCATGGATGACCCATTGTTTAAACATTTTTTTGGCGATCAAGATGATGATGGCGAAGAAGCTGATAACAGTTTAGGCAGCGGCGTTATTGTGAGCGAGCAAGGTCTGATTTTAACCAATCATCATGTTATTGCATCCGCAGACTCGATTGAAGTTGCTATTGCAGATGGTAGAAAATTAGCAGCTAAAATTGTTGGTACTGACCCAGAATCGGATTTAGCCTTACTCAAAGTTGAAGCAGAAAACCTACCTTCCATTACATTTGCTAGCACTGACAAATTAAATGTAGGTGATATTGTCTTGGCTATTGGCAACCCTTTTGGCGTTGGGCAAACTATCACCCAAGGCATTGTAAGTGCGCTCGGCCGTAACCACCTAGGCATTAATACTTATGAAAACTTCATCCAAACAGATGCGTCTATCAACCCAGGAAATTCTGGTGGTGCATTAATCAATACAGCCGGTAACCTTGTCGGCATCAACAGTGCGATATACTCGCGCAATGGCGGTAGCATGGGCATAGGCTTTGCGATTCCTGCGAGCATAGCAAGGCAAGTCATGGAACAAATTGTGAAAGAAGGCTCCGTCACCCGCGGCTGGGTGGGTGTTGAAGCACAAAACTTAACACCTGAACTGGCAGAATCCTTCTCATTACCGGCAGCGTCTGGCGCCCTCATTGCTGGCGTTCTGCCCAATAGCCCTGCTGCACACTCAGGGTTAAAAGCCGGTGATATTTTATTGGCGATTAATGATAAACCAGTGATTAATAGCGCTGCTATGCTTAATTTAATCGCCGTGCTAGAGCCAAGAAGAAATGCGAAACTGAGAATTGTTCGCGCTGGCAAAGAAATGGATATCAATATATTGATTGGGAAACGGCCTGCGCCTATTGCCCAAAACTAATTAGTTTAAAACAATGCATTCAAGGCTAATCGATTTAAACTTGCAGACTCAAAACTCAGGCCTCTGGCAATATGCTATTTTCTTTCGGCTGTGTGAGTTGCACGAAGAGTATGCCAACTTCATACAGCATCCAAAGTGGCACTGCTAACATAAATTGTGAAATAATGTCTGGCGGTGTAAAAATTGCGGAAATCACAAATGCACCTACAATGACATAAGCACGCGCATCTTTTAACTGTGCAACATTCACCCAGCCAAAACGTGCCGCCAGCACGACGGCAATCGGCACTTCAAACGCAAAGCCAAACGCTAGGAATAGTGTCATCACAAAATTCAAATACTCGGCAATATCTGTCATCACGGCTACACCTTCAGGCGCAGCGGCCAGAATAAAGGTAAAGACAACAGGGAAAACGAGGAAGTAAGCAAAGGCCATCCCACATAAGAACAAAAAGCTACTCACAGCAATTGCCGGTAACATCAATTTCTTTTCATGGGAATATAAACCAGGGGCAACAAACATCCATAACTGATACAACGTGTGTGGTAATGAAATAACAAAGGCCGCCATCATAGCCACTTTCATCGGCACGAAAAAAGGTGTGACGACTGCTGTCGCAATCATCTGGGTGCCTTCTGGCAACCTCTCTAACATGGGCGCAGCGAGCAAGGCGTACACTTTGTTCGCAAATGGAAACAAACCTAAAAAAACCACTAGCAAGCCAACAACAACTTTTAACAGTCGATTTCGCAATTCTATAAGGTGAGAAATAAAGGATTCTGTTGGCGTCATTATTAAGCCTTATTCTTGGCCTGCTTAACGCTAGGTTTTCTAACTGGTGTTTTCTTGGCTGATGTTTTTTTAGCAGCTGGTTTTTTTACCGCTACTTTTTTGGCTGAGGTTTTAGCTTTTCTGACAGGAGCCTTTCGCTTTCGCTTAATACCTGACTCTATAGTCGTTAGCGTATCGTTAATACTTTGTTCGCCATCACGAATACTGGTCTGGACTTTATCAGCACCCTCTTTGATTTCTTGCTGCAAGGCTTGCAGTTCTTCAAAGCGCATCTCACGATTCACTTCTTCTTTAACTTGCGATACGTATCGCTGCAAACGGCCTGTATAGGCGCCCAGCGTACGTGCAACTTTAGGTAGCCTCTCGGGGCCAATGACCAGCAGGCCGACAACGGCCACCATCATTAATTCTGCAAAAGAAACATCAAACACGGCGATAGCCTACAGCCATTAATGCTTAGTCTTTTCCGTTACTTCACCTTCAACGGTTGTGCCAACATCTTCAGTTTTACCTTCAACTGAGGTATCTTTCACCGCTTTTTTAAACTCTTTCACTGCACTGCCGACGTCACCGCCCATATTACGTAATTTCTTAGTACCAAAAACTAACACGACGATTAACAGCACGATTAACCAATGCCACAAACTGAATGCACCCATCACTATCTCCTAGTATTTAAGTATTTGGCTCACTGTTTGTCTCAGCGCTACCAAACACATGAACGTGTATATGAAAGACTTCTTGTCCGCCTTCACGCCCAGTATTAATCAAGGTCTTGAACCCTTTTAAGCCTTGCTCAGCTGCCAACTTTGGCGCTAACAATAACATTTTACCTAATAGGTCTTGATGTGTAGCGTCACAACTATTCAAACTTTCGATATGCAACTTAGGCACAATCAAGAAGTGTGTTTTTGCCATTGGCTTAATGTCATTAAATACGATGACATCATTGTCTTCGTATATTGTCGTTGCAGGAATATCGCCATTAACAATTTTACAAAAGAGGCAGTCTGTCGTCATACCATCACTCACTTAGCCCTGCTTTCTTTTTCTGCAATACCTGACAATCCTTCACGTCTGGCCAGCTCATCCAAAATATCTTGGGGCTTTAAATCGGCCTTGGCCAGCATGACTAACGTGTGAAACCACAAATCTGCGGTCTCATAAACAATCTCTTCTTTATTCCCGCCTTTAGCTGCAATCACTGTTTCCGTTGCTTCTTCACCGACTTTTTTAAGAATGCTATCCATGCCTTTGTCATAGAGCTTAGCGACATAAGACGAGTCAGGATCAGCGGATTTACGCTGTTCCAACAAATCTGCTAACCGACTTAATATATCTTCACTCATGCTATTGGCTTATAAATATCTTCAGGGTTCTTAATTAAAGGCTGGTCTACCTTCCAAGTGTTATCTTCCAGCTTCTTAAAGAAGCAATTGTGTCTACCTGTATGGCAAGCAATACCGCCATGCTGCTCTACACTAAGCAAAACAACATCTTCGTCGCAGTCTAAGTGGATTTCATGCACTGCTTGTGTATGGCCTGACTCTTCGCCTTTACGCCATAGTTTTTTGCGTGAACGTGACCAATACACCGCTTGCTTGGTTTCATTCGTCAGCGCTAACGCTTCGCGATTCATCCACGCAAACATCAGCACTTTTCCACTATCGTGCTCTTGTGCAATAACTGGAACCAATCCGTCTTTATCCCAATTGATGTCGTCTAACCACTTAGTCATGTCCGATTTAAAGCCTTACCTCAATATTATGTTTTTGCATATATTCTTTTGCTTGCTTTACTGTGTATTCCCCATAGTGAAAAATGCTCGCTGCAAGCACTGCATCAGCACCACCTTCGGTGACGCCTTCGACTAAATGCTGCAAATTACCGACACCACCTGAGGCGATGAGTGGCACTTCTACCGCATCTGATATTGCACGGTTCAACGGGTTATTAAACCCGATTTTGGTGCCATCTCTATCCATACTCGTCACTAGCAGTTCACCAGCACCTAAGCGCACCATTTTCTTGGCCCATTCAACGGCATCAAGCCCAGTTGGTTTACGACCACCGTGGGTAAATACCTCCCACTGATACGGTTTATTATCTACTTTTTTAGCATCAATAGCTACGACGATACACTGCGAACCGTAACGTGCCGTTGCATCAGCTACCATTTGTGGATTAAACACAGCCGTTGTATTAATACTCACTTTGTCTGCACCTGCATTTAGCAAGCGACGTACATCGTCAACTTCGCGCACGCCACCGCCTACTGTTAGCGGGATAAATACTTGGCTAGCGACTTCCTCGACAATATTGAGAATGAGGCCGCGATTATCAGAAGTTGCCGTAATATCTAGAAAAGTAAGCTCATCAGCCCCTTGATCATCATAACGCTTAGCAATTTCTACCGGATCACCTGCATCGCGAAGCGCTAAGAAATTAACGCCTTTTACCACACGCCCATCCGTGACGTCTAAGCACGGGATAATGCGCTTAGCTAGCATTAGGTGACAATTCGTCTGCTAATGCTTGGGCCGCAGCAAAGTCCAGAGAGCCTTCATAAATCGCGCGACCTGTAATCGTACCAATAATGCCTGATTCTTCAACTTCGCAAAGCGCGCGCACGTCGTCTAGATTAGTCACACCGCCTGAAGCAATAACCGGAATCATCAGTGCCTCCGCTAAGGCAACTGTTGCTTCAATATTGACACCTGTCATCATGCCATCACGGCCAATGTCAGTATAAACAATAGAGTTAACGCCATAATCTTCATACTTTTTACCAATATCAATCACATCGTGACCCGTCATTTTTGACCACCCATCCACAGCAACTTTACCGTCTTTAGCATCCAAGCCGACAATCATTTGTCCTGGAAATGCATAACAAGCCTCGTGTAAGAAGCCTGGATTTTTTACTGCCGCAGTACCAAGAATCACATAATCGATTCCATCATCTAAATAACGTTCTATCGTATTTAAATCACGAATGCCGCCACCAAGCTGAATAGGAATTTTTCCGCCAACCGCACTGACGATAGACTTAACCGCACCTTCATTAACAGGCTTACCTGCAAATGCACCATTCAAATCTACTAAATGCAAACGCTTACAGCCTTGGTCCAGCCAGTTCTTAGCCATTGCACCAGGGTCGTCGGAGAATACAGTAGACTCTTCCATATCGCCTTGCTTTAGGCGAACACAGTGTCCATCTTTAAGGTCAATTGCGGGGATAATTAACATAATATTATTAACATCTTAACTTAAGAAAAATGATTATTAAGGGTTCCAGTTTACAAAATTACTGAGCAATTGCAATCCTGCATGTGCACTTTTCTCAGGGTGAAATTGCACAGCAAATATATTGCCTCGCGCAACAGCACAAGTAAACCGCTCAGGATATTCACCAAAGCCTGCTTCACAACTAGTATCGTCTGGTACAACATAATAGCTATGCACAAAATAAAAACGTTCACCATTGGCAATGTCTTGCCACATCACATGTGGTTTATCATATTGATACACATGGTTCCATCCCATATGTGGGACTTTCAGTTTTCCACCAAGTTCATCGTGCAGGTTTTCAAGTGCAAACTTCTTAACTTGGCCTTGAAATAAACCCAGTCCGTCTACATTACCCTCTTCAGAGTTTTCAAACAGCATTTGCAAACCGATGCAAATACCTAAGAACGGCTTGGTCTTAGCTGCATCAATGACAGCATCACGTAAACCACGTGCATCTAGCTCCTGCATACACTCTGGCATCGCACCTTGGCCCGGGAACACCACACGTTCCGCCTCACGTATTTTTTCTGGGTCGCTAGTGACCAACACTGTTTTATTAGGCGCAACGTGCTCAATTGCTTTTGACACGGATTTTAAATTACCCATGCCATAATCAACCACGGCGATATCTATTTTTGTCATTTAATTTGCTACAGAGAGGTTAGTTTTATAACACGCCTTTAGTAGAAGGCATGATGCCTGCCATGCGCTCATCAACAGTTACAGCCATACGTAATGCACGACCAAACGCTTTAAAAATTGTTTCTGCTTGGTGATGTGAGTTATGACCTTTTAGATTATCAACATGCAATGTAACAAGAGCATGATTGGTAAACCCTTGAAAGAACTCATGGAATAGATCAACATCAAATTCACCAATGGCTGCACGTGTAAATTCGCAATTAAACGCTAACCCTGGACGGCCCGAAAGGTCTAGCACAACACGAGAAAGCGCCTCATCAAGTGGCACGTAGGCATACCCGTAGCGAGTAATGCCTTTTTTATCACCGATAGCCTTAAGAAAGGCTTGCCCTAGCGTAATACCAATATCTTCTACTGTGTGATGTGCATCAATATGCAAATCACCTTTTGCTTTCACACTAATATCCATCATGCCATGACGTGCTATTTGGTCTAACATGTGATCTAAGAATCCGATACCAGTCTCAAATGCTGAATTTCCTGTGCCATCTATATTGATGGACACAGTGATTTGAGTTTCTAAGGTATCGCGGGTAACTTCAGCCTGGCGCATATGAACAATCTAGAAATGGAATTAATTTAACTTCAATGGTTTATGCGCATTTTAACCTAATCTCACACTTAAGCGCAAAAATGCAATAAAAAAGCCGACACTAGGTCGGCTCTTTAATACTGAAGCTAAAGCTTATTCTGTTGCCGCTTCAACTGCTTCTTCTACAGCCATTGCCGCATCATCTGCCGCTTCCTCAACTGCATCTCCAGCCATTTCGCCAGCAGCCTCAACCGCTTCGCCTGCTTCTTCCATAGCCTCACCTGTTGATTCAACAGCTTGTTCCATCGTATCAACAGCGTCAGATGCCACTTCATCAGTAGATCCACCTTTAAGCAAGAATAAACCTAACAATACTGCACCAGCAATAATTGCCCATGGCAACCATTTCATACCACCAGCACTTGAATTACCAGCATGTACAATACCTGTAATTTCAGCAGCCGAAGCAGCAGGATCATCAGCACCGTATATTGCAGCACCTGCCACAACGATATCAGCGCCAGCTTCAACAACTTGTCCAGCTGTGTTTGCTTTAACACCACCAGCAACTGATACTTTAGCACCAGTATTTAAGCCAGTAACCATTGCCAAATCAGTAAATGGTGTTTGACCAGCAGCTTGCTGATCTAAACCAGTATGCACACCGATAATGTGTGCACCTAATTTAGCTACTTCTAATGTACATGCTTTTTTGTCTGTTACGTTGATCAAATCAACTTGAGCCATTTTTTTATACTTGTTAGCAACTTCAATAACACCTTTAATAGTGCCGATATCCGCTGTACCTAATACTGTGCAGATATCTGCGCCAGCTTTGTAGAATGGCTCAGCTTCGTAGAAGCCAGCATCCATTGTTTTCAAATCAACTAAAATTTGGTTGTTTGGGAATTTAGCACGTAATGTTTTTAGTAATTCAATACCGTTATGCTTAATGCATGGTGTACCAATTTCTAAAATATCTACATGCGGCGCCACTTTAGCTGCTAAAGCTACTGTTGCGTCAAAATCTAGTGAATCCAATGCCATCTGGGTTTGTGCCATGATATTACTTCCTCCGAATTTGTTCTATATTCGATTAAAAAAAATCTATTGTTCTATAGCCACTTACTGATACTAAATTAAAACACCATAAGTGAACATTCCGACATGATAACCG
>JBJPGD010000023.1:0-6355 GCA_048595445.1 Methylophilaceae bacterium | reverse complement strand
GCAAAATCATCATTCACATTAATCACAGCCACACCATCCGCTGCCAGCCCTTCAAATACTTCACCTTTTGCCCTGGCAATCGCTTCACGCGAACCTAACTCTCCAAGATGTGCAGTGCCAGCATTATTGACAACCGCAACTTGCGGCTTGGCAATGTTGGTTAAATAACGAATTTCACCTTCGTGATTCATCCCCATCTCAATCACTGCACAGGTGTGTTCTGCTCGGATTTTAAGCAAACTAAGCGGCATGCCAATATCATTATTAAGGTTATCTTCTGTCGCCAGCACCTTACCTTTAGCGGCAATCAAAATAGATGCAATCATTTCTTTTACGGTAGTTTTGCCGTTGCTGCCTGTTACAGCAACCAATGGTAAGTCGAACTTTTGGCGCCAGTAATGGGCTAAATTACCCAAGGCAAGACGCGTATCCTTAACCAAAATAGACGGACTTGCTTTAACGTCTACATCTGAAATTAATGATGCTGAAGCGCCCAACCTTACTGCTTCTACCGCATAGCTATTTCCATCAAAATTTTCACCTTTAATGGCAACAAATAATTGATCTTTTGTAATATGCCTACTATCTGTACCAACACTTAACACACTGACATCTTCACCAATCAAACAAGTGTTTAATGCGCTGGCAATTTCTGACAACATCATCATGCTAGCGTCACCTCAACACGTTTTAGCGCTTTTGTTACTTGCTCAACATCACTAAAATGATGTCTTTCTCCCGCTATTTCTTGGTAATCTTCATGGCCTTTACCGGCAATTAACACCACATCACCAGCTTGCGCATTAACAATGGCAACCGATATTGCAGTCGCACGGTTTTCTTCAACGGCATATTCGCCATCTACACCGGATAATATTGCCTGAATAATTTTTTGAGGATCTTCGTCACGTGGATTGTCAGATGTCACGACCACTGCATCTGCAAGCGCACTTACCACCTCACCCATCATTGGCCGCTTACCCTGATCCCGATTGCCGCCACATCCAACTACACAAATTAGCCTTCGTTTAGCCTCTTCTCTTAATGCCTGCAAAACAACTCTTAAGGAGTCTGGTGTATGTGCATAATCCACGACGACCAATGGTATTTTTCCACCACCAAATTTTTGCATACGACCGCTTAATGGTTCGATCTTCGCAATCGCTTCCACTGCATCAACTAATGACACTTCTGACACTAGCAACGTCGCCAATACTGCCAACACATTGTAAATATTAAAACGTCCTAGCAAATTTGCACTGACATCAGATTGCCCGTAAGGGGTTTCTACATAAAAGTGGATGCGTCCACTACCTAGATTAATTTTTGATGCCTTTATATCTCCATCATCAATACCGTAGGTCAGCACATCGACATCTAGCGCTTCCAAGTCTTGCTTAACAGCAACACCAAAATCATCATCAATATTTAAAATTGCATATTTCAACTCTTTTGTGAGGAATAACCGTTTTTTTGCCTCCGCATAGGCTTCGTAACTTTCGTGATAGTCCAAATGGTCACGTGATAAATTAGTTAAGACAGCAACATCAAAATGCACGCCATTGACACGCCCTTGTGCGATACCGTGTGAAGACACCTCCATCGCCACCGTCTCAAAATCCTGTTGCACATATTCATATAATAATTCTTGCAGCAACAATGCATCAGGCGTTGTATTGGCTGTAGGCGTTAGCTGGCCCGGCAAACCGTTGCCCAGCGTGCCAATCACTGCAGTTTTATTTTGGATATAATTAAAGCATTGGCCTATCCATTGCGTAACAGACGTCTTGCCATTTGTGCCTGTAACACCAACAACACGCAACTGATGAGAAGGACTTTCATAGAACTGATCTGCTATTTTCCCTGCCTGCATTCTCAGTTTTGAAATTGGCTTATTATCTATATCCCACTGTGAGTCCCATTCAAAATTATCTGACTCCCACAAAATGGCACTAGCACCTTTTTCAATCGCGTCTGCAATGTAAATTCTGCCATCGGCTTTTTCTCCTGGGTAAGCCAAAAACAGTGAGCCAGCCTTTATTTCACGGCTATCCGAAGCTAGGCCGCTTGGTTTTGACTTCATCGCATACCGTGTCATACCACCTCCTTCACATCTTCCAATGTTTCAAGAGTAGGAATCACAATGTTATTATTAGGTGCATCTTGCGGCACTGCCAACATGCGTAAGACTTCAGACATCACAGCGCTAAACACTGGCGCTGCTACCGTACCGCCATAATATTCACCCGATGTTGGCTCATCAATCATCACTGCCATGATTAACCGTGGATTTGAAGCTGGCGCCAACCCTACAAACGACCCAACATATTTATCTTTTTCGTAACCACGAGGGCCCAACTTATGCGCAGTTCCTGTTTTCCCTGCAACACGGTAACCGGCAACTTGCGCCCTAACCCCAGTGCCGCCTGGCTGAACAACCAACTCGAGCATATCTTTCACATCATTAGCAACTTGCGCAGAGAATACTCGCTGGCCTACAGCCTCCTTATCCAACTTCATCAGCGACACTGGCTTTATTTCACCTTTATTTGCAAATGCGGTATAAGACCTGGCTAACTGCAATAACGTCACGCTAATTCCATGCCCATATGACATAGTGGCCTGCTCGATTCGTTTCCATGTTTTATAATCGCGCACCTTGCCATGCGCTTCACCTGGGAATCCGACACTTGTTCTAACCCCAAAACCCAATTGATTAAATGTATTCCATAGTTGTTTTTTATTCAGACTAAGTGCGATTTTTGCTGCGCCGACATTCGATGATTTTTTTACCACCTCAGCAACACTCAAGACACCACTTGGATGTGCATCATGTATCGTTGCTCGGCCTATCGTCATATAACCAGGGGAAGTATTAATTTTTGTTGTTGGCTTATAGCCGCCAAACTGCATTGCAGCGGCTATCGCAACTGGTTTCATGGTAGAGCCAGGCTCAAAAATATCGGTTAGCGCACGATTGCGCGTTTTACCTTTTAGGTTTTTAGGGTTGTTTGGATTGTATGTTGGCAAATTAACCATCGCCAACACTTCGCCTGTTTTGGCATCCAGCACCACCGCAGATGCAGCCCTAGCTTTATACTTAGTAACCGCCTTAGCCAGCTCTCTAAAGGCATAATATTGAATTCGGTGATCAATACTTAAGATTAAATCTTGTCCATTCCGAGGAGCTTTAATCACTTCCAATTCTTCAACGATACGACGGTCTCTATCTTGAATCACACGCCGTTTACCAGGTAAACCAGACAAATCCTCATTGCGCATATACTCCACGCCCTCTTGGCCATAGCCGTCAACACCAGTAAAACCCACAACATGAGAAATGACATCACCAGCAGGGTAGAACCTCCTACTCTCTTTCTGTAGATGGATGCCTGCAATATTTAAACTTTTTACTTTTTCTGCTAATTCTGGTGATATACGCCGCTTAATATAGGTAAATTCACGTTTTTTATTGGCGACCTTTTTATCAAAGCTTTTTGTTTTTATTTTTAATAACTTAGCAAGTGCTAACTTTTGTTTAACACTAATCTTAAGCACGGCCGAATTTGCCCAAACTGACTCAACGGGGCCGCTAATCGCCAAAATCTCACCATTACGGTCTGTAATTTTTCCACGATCCGCAGGTAATTTTAAGGTTCGGCTATAACGACTATCGCCTTTTTTCTGCAAAAAATCCCGCTTCGTACTCTGCAAATTAATGCTCTGAAGTACCAACATCAAAAACATCAATAAAACAGACACGAGCAGGACTCGCCTACGCCAAGTAGGAAATCTAACGGCAGACCTTTGATCTTCTCCGTAACCCATATTATTGATTCATTTCATTCAAATTAATCACTTGTATCCGTTTTGCATCTGGCACTTCCATCTTCAACTGACTAGTAGCAACCTCTTCCACTCGCGAATGCATTGCCCAAGTACTCTGTTCTAACTGCAGCTGTCCAAATTCAGTTTTATTTTTTTTCGCCTCCGTTTGCAACTGCTCATGCTCTGAATATAACTTTCTCGCCTTATGCTGCGAGGTAACCACACCAATACACACTAAAATCAATGCTAAAAATAAAATTAGATTAAGCCGTGTCATTGTGTTGCTGTCCTCATGGCCACACGCATCACCGCGCTTCTTGCGCGCGGATTGTTTTTTACCTCTAACTTTGATGGCTTAGTCGCTTTTCCTACCGCCTCTAATCGTGATTGAGGCAAGTCTTTAGCTTTTACTGGGAAATTTGATGGCAAATTGTCACGGTCTGATTCGCTCTTTATAAATCGCTTAACTACTCGATCTTCTAAAGAGTGAAAACTAATCACAACCAAACGCCCTCCCTCAGCCAAAAAATTTAAACATTGCGGCAATATTAGCGATAACTCCTCAAGCTCCTGATTGACGAAAATCCGTAAAGCCTGAAAGGTGCGCGTTGCAGGATTCTTCCCCGGTTCGACCTTTGGGATTGCACCTGCCACGATCTTGGCAAGTTCCCCTGTAGTGGTGATGGGGCGCCCGTCACTGCGCTCCTTAATAATCGCCCTTGCAACCTGCTTAGCAAACCGTTCTTCACCATAATGTTTAATTACCTCTCCAAGTTTTTTTTCTGAAATCGTAGTTAACAACTCTGCTGCTGTTTTTCCACTCGTTTGATCCATGCGCATATCCAAAGGGCCATCTAACCTAAAGCTAAACCCGCGCTCCCCTTCATCAACTTGTGGTGACGAAATACCCAAATCCAGCAATATGCCGTCAACACTCGATAATTTGTTTTTTGCTACTAATTGATTTAATTCTGAAAAATGTAAATGCTCGATATGAAATCGTGCATCTGTAATTGTCTGCCCTGTTGCATAAGCTGCCATATCACGGTCTATTGCAAAAAGACGTCCTTCATCACCAAGCCGCTCTAATATTTTTTTGCTATGCCCACCGCGGCCGAATGTGCAATCGATATAGGTGCCATCTGCTTTAATACTTAATGCGTCCACTGCCTCATCTAACAATACCGCGGTATGTAAAGCTTGCTCAGAATTTGGCGACACTGATGCGTTGGTGGGCGCTGGTGCAGCGCCCTGCATCATAATGAAAAACCTTCCAATTCCGAGGGCATCTCAAACTCACCATCTGCATTAATTGCGCTTTCGCTCGCTTTCAACCAAGCTTCTTTATTCCATAATTCAAAGTGGCTGCCTTGGCCAACCAGCATCACTTCTTTTTCCAAACCAGCCAAGTCACGCAACACGGGCGAAACCAGCATACGTCCAGCGCTATCCATACCTACATCTTCCGCATAACCGACTAATCGTCGCTGTAATGCAGCTGATTTTTTATCAAAACTAGATAAGCTCATTATTTTTGATTGAATCGGCTCCCAAGCCGGTACTGGGTATAACAACAAACATGGGTGCGAATGTGCGGTCAACACCATCTCTCCGCCTGGCTGCGCAAGCAATGCGTCACGGTGCTTAGCTGGAATCGCCAAACGCCCCTTCGCATCCATATTTAAGCTTGCTGCACCTTTAAACACTTTTTACTTTCCACCCATTTTGTTTGTTAAAATTCTTGTGAAGAAATCTTGTGTTAAACATGAGGAATAATTAACACCCTTAGTAATTTGTTAATTATTCCCCACAAAACACCACTTTTCCCCACTATTGAGAACTTTAGAACATTAAATTGCTTAAAGCAAGCTTTTTTTTCGTTATAAGACAAAGACTTAGCGCGTTTTTGTAAAAAAACAAACATGTTAATAATCATATACTTATATAATTAACTGAATGTTAAATATTAGTAGTCACTGATATCTTATTGAATTGCTTGATGTGAATATTTTTAAGGTGTTTTGATGGGTTAAATTGATCAAAATTGACCCCATTTGGCGTGATCTTTTATGTCCAAAAACGGGTGCTGTATGGGGTTTTTAGCCGTTCAGACTGGTGTTACAGCCACAAGGCTCGTCCAAATACACATCGAAAAAGCAGTGCGAGACACTGAACACCCGCACGAGCCTCTTAAGTTTAGAGGCGCCTAAAGTATAACCACCATAGAACGCCACACACCCGCAAGGGGTGTCCCCAACCTCGCTAGGCGCTAAAGCGCCAAGTCGGTTGTGATAAAATACCGTTGAAGTTAGCCAGACAGTCGCCGTCACACTTGTGTGGGGGAGGAAAGTCCGGGCTGCATAGAGCAAGATGACGGCTAACAGCCGTACGCCGTGAGGCGAGGAATAGGGCCACAGAGACGAGCGTATTTAGTTACGGTGAAACGCGGCAACCTCCATCTGCAGCAAGACCAAATAGGCTGGCAATAGGCGTGACTCGCGCTGCCAGTGGGTAGGTTGCTTGAGCG
>JBJPGD010000022.1:0-11760 GCA_048595445.1 Methylophilaceae bacterium | reverse complement strand
AGTGCTGTCTCATGAGTCGACCAAGTGACTTCTTTAATATAAAATTCAGGGTTCAATTTTGTAGTACTTGCAGTCCATAGCGCTTACAGGCATTATGCATGCATAATTTTAATATGTGAATTTTTAGGGGATAGGATAATGCAACGTTATCAAACAGCAGCAGCAAGAATTTTATTAGCATTAGTTTTTTTAGGGCCTGTTTTACTGCGGCTAAGCTCAATTATGTCTAATCCTGATGGTTATATGCAATACCAAGTCACATTAGGTAATGTAGGTTTAGCGAGCATTTTTGCACCCATACTCATTTTAATTCAATTGATAGTAGGTACTTCACTGTTCTTTGGTTACAAAACTAAAGTCTGCGCATATGTATTTGCAGCGCTTGCATTGTTTTTGGCCATTGTTTTAGGTCGGTTTGATTTTCAATCGATGTTTATCTACTTTGGGATTGCTGGCGGCATGCTGTTATTGGCAACATACCCTCAAACAGCTTGCAGTTTAGACAACCTTAAAAAGTAGTCAATTTGGTTAATAAAAAAGCGGCTTAGGCCGCTTTTCTTATTCCCACTCCAAGGCTGGGTAGAGTATATTCACGTTCCTTCGATTTGCCACATCAAACAATACCCACTTGTCTTTCTCGCCTGCTGCTGCTGTTGCCATGGCCTCTTCTAGGCCAACATCATTTTCAATGGCAGCGCGAATGTCTGTTAATAATACATTTAAGTAACGTTGCGCATTATCAATAGCTTGCACCCAATCTTTGGTATGTGGCCCGTGCCCTGGTACCACTTGTTTCACCTCATAAGTTTTGAGTGTGTCTAAAGTGGCAATCAATCCTTTAAGATCGCCTTCAAGCACCGGTGTACGCTCAATAAATAATAAATCACCGGTAAATAATGTTTGCGTTTTAACATCAATGACAGTGACATCCGTATCAGTATGGGCGACTGAATGCGCGGTTACCTTTAATACGCGATCGCCTAAACCCAGCTCTAAGGTATCTTTAACTTCTAAAGTGGGCACTACGATATCACTGCCTTTAGTGTCTTCCGCACCCAAATATTTTTCATTTAGTTTGGCATAGCCTTCTTCTCGTAGCTGCATTGCATTGCCTAATTTTGCATGCCCGACAAACTGCGGCTGATCAGCAACAAAAGCAGCATTACCAAAAATATGGTCTGGATGCACATGTGTATTTATTACATACAAAATAGGGAGCTTGGTCACTTCGCCAATAGCCGCACGTAACTGCTTGCCTACTTTAAAGCTCCCACTGGTATCAATCACTGCAACACCTTTACTACCAACCACGACACTTAAATTACAAATATCACCTTGATACCCTGTATCAATATCTAAATGCTCTCCATGATGCACATAAATGCCATCACCGATGTCCTCTAAAAAACCAGAAGCTTTATCTGCTGTTTGGCTCTCAGCGCAACTTGATAACAATAACAACACCAATATTTGTATTAAAATTCGCATAATTTATGCCTCTTCAATTGATACCAGTTAAAATATTAGTTCTTACAGAACAATTACGTTGTGATGATTGTCACACAAAATAACTTTTAAAATAGCATTATAAGGAGAAAACCATGAGTAATCGCTATACGAAGACCGCTGTTTATCTACATTGGTTAATTGCGTTAGGCATTTTCGGCATGTTTGCATTAGGCTGGTTTATGAGCGAGCTACCAAAAGAAGCGCCCAAACAAATGGCTTACGACTTGTTTGACTGGGGCATCTACACTTGGGAATTATCTAAAGAAGCTTCACCGAGGTCCTTTTATTTCAACCTTCATAAGTCTATCGGCATCACGCTATTAGTACTTATCGCCATTCGTCTGGTTTGGCGCATCATGCACAAGCCACCAACACCGCTAGCAAGCTATAAAGCTTGGGAGCGCAAACTGTCTACTGGTGCGCATCATTTACTCTATATGTTGATGGTGATTATCCCTATCAGTGGCTTAGTGATGGCAGTGTCTAGTAAATATGGCGTCAAATGGTTCGGCATTAAACTGCTTGGTGGTCTTGACAATAAACCACTACGTGAAATTTTTTATGAAACGCACGAAATTGCTGGGATTATTTTACTTGCCATCCTTGCGTTACATATCATAGGGGCGCTCAAACATAAGTTTATCGATAAAGATGAAACCATGAAACGCATGATGCCTTAATGATTGAGCCTTAAAGCTAAAAAAGCTCCGAAAGGAGCTTTTTTTATTACGACCTACTTAAAACATACTGGAAAATTAATACCTTCTTTTTCTAGGTGTAAAGTTATTACTACCCGGTTCAATATGTCTAAAGGTAATACGCCCATTATTAATATCATATGGTGACAACTCTAACGTCACATTATCCCCAGCCAGAATGCGAATATGATTCTTTTTCATTTTACCGCCTGCATAGGCGATTAGTTTGTGATCATTCTCTAATGTCACACGATAGCGAGAATCTGGTAACACTTCCGTTACCACACCATTCATCTCAATTAACTCTTCTTTAGCCAAGTATATACTCCAAAATCTTTTAAATTGCTCTCATGAACAATAACGCGCAAAGTATAGGCTTAGACGACATGATTAGCAACATTTAGCACATAAATTGGTCAATAATGCCACTTTTTTACCCATTTCTTGCTAGATAATCAATATTTTCCTTGTTTTTATGTGAATTAGCGTGTACAAAGCGTACTAAGGCGTTGGATTTTTCAATTTTAAGTCAGTTAGGCATTTGATTTTAAAACCCAAGTTTTCAGGGTGCCTCCCTATTTAAAGTATGAAAGATATATGACATGGCAACAGGAACAGTAAAATGGTTTAACGATTCAAAAGGTTTTGGGTTTATTACACCAGATGAAGGCGGTGACGATTTATTCGCTCACTTTTCAGCAATCGTAGATAGTGGTTACAAAAGTTTGAAAGAAAACGAAAAAGTAACTTTCGACGTAACTGACGGTCCAAAAGGTAAACAAGCTTCTAATATTCAAAAAGCTTAAGTTTGCAACAAACCTGAGGTGTTAAAGCCTCGATTGAATGGCCCTTTACGGGGCCATTTTTTTGTCCGCTAGCTATATTTTTTGCGTTTATTGGTGATATTGCTGACTATGCTTGCGTACCGCTTCAAGAAAAGCAGCCGCATTTTCTGGTGGGGTCCATTGCGTAATACCATGACCTAGATTAAACACATGACCATGACCATTACCGTAACTTGCGAGAATGCTCGCGACTTCTTTTTCAATCGCTTCTGGTGTTGATAGCAAAATAGCCGGATCTAAATTACCCTGTAAAGCAACCTTATCACCGACACGCGCACGTGCTTGACCAATATCAACCGTCCAATCTAAACCTAATGCATCCGCACCAGCTTCCGCTTGTGCTTCTAACCATAAGCCACCGCCTTTAGTAAACATCACACAAGGCACTTGTCGACCGTCAGCTTGTTTGGTTAAGCCAGCAATAATTTTCTTCATATAGTTCAATGAAAACTCAATATAAGCATTATTTGACAGCGCACCTCCCCATGAATCAAATATCATCACGGCTTGAGCACCAGCATCAATTTGCGCATTCAAATACTGGATCGCTGTTTGTGCATTCACTTCCAATATGTGATGCAACAACTCAGGACGCGCATACATCAGCTTTTTGGTATTTAAAAAATCTGTTCGGCCTTTGCCCTCCACCATATAGGTTGCCAGCGTCCAAGGGCTACCTGTAAAGCCTATCAATGGCACACGGCCATTAATCGTCTTCCGGATGCTACTTACTGCATCAAACACATATTGCAGCTTAGCCATGTCTGGTACTTCAAGGGCACGAATAGAAGCTTCATCGCTTACTGTACGTTCGAACTTAGGACCTTCACCTTCTTCAAAATACAAGCCCAAACCCATCGCATCTGGAAGCGTCAGAATATCTGAGAATAAAATAGATGCATCTAATAAGGGATAACGATCTAGCGGCTGCATCGTCACCTCTGTCGCAAAGTCTTTACTCTTACATAACTGTAAAAAGCTACCGGCTGTTTTACGGCTCTCGCGATACTCTGGCAAATAGCGTCCAGCCTGACGCATCATCCATACTGGTGTGTATTCAGTTGCTTCACGATTGAGTGCGCGTAAAAAAGTATCGTTTTGTAATTCCATTATCTTTTCACCTAATAAAAAAGGACACAAAGCGTATTACTTTGTATCCTTTATTTTTAACGTCTTGCTTATCTCGGCAAGGTAGATGAGCCCATTAAGAACTGATCCACTTCACGTGCGCATTGACGGCCCTCACGAATGGCCCAAACAACCAATGATTGACCACGGCGCATATCGCCAGCAGCAAACACCTTGTCTTTACTTGTTTTGTAACAGCCTTCTCCATCAGTTGTTGCTTTAGCATTACCGCGGCCGTCTTTTTCTACGCCAAAAGCATCCAGTACTTTTTGTAGTGGAGAAACAAAACCCATCGCTAACAGAACTAAATCTGCTTTGATTGTGAACTCAGAGCCTGGTACTTCGGTCATTTCACGACCTTTCCACTCTAAGCGAACTGCTTTCAAGCCAGTCACTTGTCCGTTTTCACCTATCAGCTCTTTAGTCCCTACTGACCAATCACGATCGGCACCCTCTTGATGTGAGCTAGACGTACGCATCTTAAGCGGCCAATTAGGCCATACAAGAAATTTATTTTCTTTTTCTGGTGGTTGTGGCATTAATTCAAATTGCGTGATGTTAGCCGCACCATGACGGTTAGAGGTGCCAACACAATCAGAACCTGTGTCACCGCCCCCAATCACAATAACGTGTTTATCTGTTGCTCTGATTTGGTTAGGAATGCTATCACCTGCAACCACTTTGTTGTTCGGTGCTAAGAAGTCCATGGCAAAGTGCACACCATCTAATTCACGGCCTGGCACTGGTAAATCACGCGGATGTTCTGCACCACCTGCTAATACCACTGCATCATATTCCTGCATTAAATCATCAGCACTCACGTTCTCACTCACATATTGATCTGTCTTAAACGTGACGCCTTCTGCTTCCATCTGCACCATACGTCTGTCAATATTCGACTTCTCCATTTTAAAGTCTGGAATGCCATAACGTAACAAACCACCAATACGATCATTTTTTTCTAATACGGTCACCGCGTGACCTGCACGTGCTAGCTGTTGTGCGGTCGCTAGACCAGCAGGGCCTGAACCAACAACAACAACATTTTTACCTGTTTTATTTGGGTTGACTTGTGGCTTAACCCAATCATTTTCCCAAGCTTTATCGATAATGGCATGTTCAATTGATTTAATACCAACTGCGTCATTGTTAATATTTAGCGTACAAGCTGCCTCGCATGGTGCTGGGCAAATACGGCCAGTAAACTCTGGGAAGTTATTGGTTGAATGCAATACATCAATCGCACTGTTCCAATCTTGCTGGCAAACCAAATCATTCCAGTCTGGAATGATATTGTTAACGGGACAGCCTGTTGTACAGAATGGTATGCCGCAATCCATGCAGCGTGCTCCCTGCTGTTTCGCTTGGTCGTCAGTTAAATGTAAAACAAATTCTTTGTAATTATGTACACGGTCTTGAACTGGCAGATTGCCTTCAGACAAACGCTCAAACTCCATGAATCCAGTTACTTTACCCATTATTCTTTTCCTAATTCTTTATTTAGGCTGCATTCTTAGTCGTAGCAGCCGCTAATTCGGTTAATGCCCGTTTATATTCATTCGGGAATACTTTCACGAATTTCTCGCGCGCCTTATCCCAGTTTGCCAAAATTTCTTTAGCGCGTGGACTACCCGTTAAGTTGGCTTGGTTTTCGATGATACCTTTTAATAAAGCTTCATCTGCTTGGCCTAGATGCTGTGTGTTGCCAACATCTGCTTCTGCAGGTAACACTTTCTCTAAGCTCACCATACTCATATTACAACGTTTAGCAAACATGCCATCGATGTCATACACGTAGGCAATACCACCACTCATACCCGCAGCAAAGTTTTCGCCTGTAGCACCTAACACCACAACAGTTCCACCCGTCATATACTCACAACCGTGATTACCGACACCTTCAATCACTGCTGTCGCGCCTGAATTACGTACACAGAAACGCTCACCCGCAACACCACTGAAGTAACTTTCGCCAGTCGTTGCACCATACATCACGGTGTTACCCACAATAATATTTTCATGCGCTACGCCACTAAATGTTGTTGGTGGTTTAATAATAACTCTGCCACCACACAAGCCCTTACCTACGTAATCATTACCTTCACCAGACAATTCAAATGTAATACCTTTAGCCAAAAATGCTGCAAAACTCTGGCCAGATGTACCAGAAAAATTCACGTGAACCGTACCGTGCGGCAAACCATCATTGCCATAACGTTTAGCAATTTGATTAGACAACATCGTACCCACTGTTCTGTTGGTATTGGTGATACCAATATCAATTTTTACTTTCTCACCTTTTTCAATTGCGGGTTTAGCTAACTCGATTAATTTGTTATCTAAGGCGTTTGCTAACCCGTGATCTTGAGTATCATCGTTGTAACGAGAAACGCTCGCTGACATTTCTGGTAAGTGGAAGACTTTAGTAAAGTCTAAGCCATTAATTTTCCAGTGCTCAATCCCTTTTTTCATATCAAGTAAATCAGCACGGCCGATTAAATCATCAAATTTAGCGATGCCTATCTCAGCCATCAATTCACGAATCTCTTCGGCAATAAAGAAGAAGAAGTTCACAACATGCTCAGGCTGGCCTGTAAATTTCTTACGTAATTCTGGGTCTTGTGTGGCCACGCCAACTGGGCACGTATTGAGGTGACACTTACGCATCATGATACAACCCTCAACAACAAGTGGTGCTGTTGCAAAGCCGAACTCATCTGCCCCTAACAAAGCGCCAATCACAACGTCACGACCTGTTTTCATTTGGCCGTCAGCTTGCACTATTACGCGGCCACGCAACTGGTTTAATACCAAGGTTTGCTGCGTTTCAGCCAAGCCCAATTCCCACGGGGTACCTGCATGCTTAATGGAAGATAATGGTGATGCACCAGTGCCACCATCATGACCAGCCACAACAATGTGATCTGATTTTGCTTTAGCTACGCCAGCTGCCACCGTACCCACACCGGTTTCTGACACTAATTTAGTCGAAATAGAGGCTTTAGGGTTTGCATTTTTCAAGTCATGAATCAATTGTGCTAAATCTTCAATTGAGTAAATATCATGATGTGGTGGTGGTGAGATTAAGCCCACTCCTGGCACTGAGAAACGTAGCCGTGCAATATACTGCGAGACCTTATGACCGGGTAACTGACCGCCTTCACCTGGCTTAGCACCTTGTGCCATTTTGATTTGTATTTGATCCGCGCTAGCTAGATATTCCGCCGTCACACCAAACCGACCTGAGGCGACTTGCTTAATGCGTGAGCGCATAGAGTCACCGGCTTTTAACGCCACGTCTGCTTTAATAAACTCTTTGCCAAACACTTCAGCCATACTGCTGTCTTTAGCCACAGGAATAAAGCGCTTCTTATCTTCACCACCTTCGCCTGTGTTTGATTTTCCACCAATACGATTCATGGCAATGGCTAATGTCGCATGCGCTTCTGTTGAGATAGAACCCAATGACATCGCGCCAGTTGCAAAACGTTTAACAATCTCTTTTGCTGATTCAACTTGCTCTAGTGGAATCGCTTTGTTTGCTAATTTTATTTCAAACAAACCACGTAATGTCATGTGACGACGTGTTTGATCGTTAATCAGTTTTGCGTATTCTTTATACGTATCATACTTATTGGTACGTGTTGCATTTTGTAATTTAGACACTGACTCTGGTGTCCAAGTATGCTCTTCACCACGCACTCGGAAAGCATAGTCACCGCCTGCATCTAATGCGTTATTTAACACAGGGTTAGTTCCGAAAGCATCGTTATGTACGCGATGGGTTTCTGCAGAAACCTCGGCCAAACCAATCCCTTCAATTTGTGTCACCGTACCCGTAAAATACTCTTCTACAAACTGGCTGTTTAAACCAATCGCTTCAAAAATTTGCGCACCACAGTAAGATTGGTAGGTTGAAATGCCCATCTTAGACATCACTTTGAACAAGCCTTTACCAATCGCTTTAATAAAGTTTGAGTTCGCGGTTTCTACATCATCGGCCATGCCTTTAATGGTTTCAAATGTTAGCCATGGGCAAACGGCCTCAGCACCATAGCCTGCTAGCAATGCAAAGTGATGCACTTCGCGTGCAGAACCTGTATCAATCACCAAACCAGTGCTAGTACGTAAACCAGCTTTTACTAAGAACTCATGCGTTGCCGAACAAGCCAGCAATGCTGGAATCGCAATGCGTGTTGCTGATGCTGCACGGTCAGAAAGAATCAACACATTGAAGCCATCTTTAACCGCTTTTTCAGCCTGATCATGCAATATATCCAATGCGGTTTTCATGCCAGCTTCGCCAGCAGCCACATCGTAAGTTAAATCTAAAGTAATTGATTTGTACTGGCCCTTAGTCAAGGCATCGATATTTTGTAGCTGTGCCAGCTCTTCTAGTGATAGAACAGGTTGGTCAGCTTCCAAACGTAGTGGTGGGTTAGTTTCCTCTAAGCCTAGCAAATTCGGCTTAGGACCAATAAACGTTACCAGTGACATCACCAATGCTTCACGAATTGGGTCGATAGGCGGATTAGTCACTTGGGCGAACAACTGTTTGAAGTAGTTATATAAAGGTTTTGCTTTATTGGACAACACTGGCAATGCGGCATCGTTACCCATAGAGCCTGACGCTTCTGCACCGCTAGCAACCATTGGTTGTAGTAAGAATTTAACATCTTCTTGTGTCATACCGAACGCTTGCTGTGTATCTAACAAGCTCGCATTAAGCGCCAGCTTGCCATCTGCTTTAGCAAAGTCACTAAAATGGTAACGTGAGTCTAAAATCCATTGGCGATAAGGCTTCGCTTTCGCTAACGCTGATTTAGCTTCTGCGTCATCAATGATGCGGCCTTGCACTGTGTCGATAATCAACATCTTGCCTGGCTCTAGACGCCATTTTTTTACGATTTTTTCTTGGGGGAATGTGATTACGCCCATTTCAGAAGCCATCATCACGACATCGTCACTGGTGACTAAGTAACGCGCAGGACGTAAACCGTTACGGTCAAGTGTTGCACCAATCATTTGCCCATCGGTAAACGCAACCGCTGCTGGGCCATCCCATGGCTCCATAATCGCTGCATGATATTCATAAAATGCACGTCTATCTTCGTCCATTAATGGATTGTTGCTCCATGCCTCAGGAATCAACATCATCATGGCATGTGGCACACTGTAACCGCCAGCAACCAATAGTTCTAAACAATTATCAAAGCAAGCTGAATCTGATTGGCCATCGGCGATCAGTGGCCATATTTTATCTAAGTCTTCACCTAAATTCGCAGACTCCATCGTCGCGCGACGTGCTTTCATCCAGTTAACGTTACCTTGCACCGTATTAATTTCGCCATTGTGCGCAATCATACGGAATGGATGGGCTAAATCCCATGATGGGAAAGTGTTGGTTGAGAAGCGCTGATGCACTAATGCAAGTGCAGATATTACACGCTCATCCAATAAATCTTTGTAGTAAACACCCACCTCATTCGCGAGCAACATGCCTTTGTAAACGATAGTGCGTGATGAAAATGAAGGCACATAAAATGCAGCCGCGTCGTTAATCTTCAATGCTGTGACTGCATGTTCAATACGTTTTCTAATGACAAAACACTTGCGTTCAAATATTGTTTGATCTGCAGCAGCACTACCAACAAACACTTGACGCATGGTTGGCTCAACGTCTCTTGCAGCATCCGCAATATTACTGTTATCAACTGGCACATTACGCCAGCCTAATAATGTTTGATTTTCTTCCGCAATTACTTCGTCAATAATTGCTTCGCATGCTTTACGGCTTCTCGCATCTCTCGGCAAGTAGAAGTTGCCGATGGCATATTGGCCTTCTGTCGGTAAATCAATGCCTAGGCGCTCAGCCTCTTCTCGCATAAAAGCATCTGGGATTTGCATCAGCAAACCAGCACCATCACCTAATTTAGGATCGTAACCCGTTGCACCACGATGCGTTAAATTAGTTAATAGCTCTAAACCTTGCTGCACAATGGCATGGGTTTTTTTACCCTTAATATGCGCCACAAAGCCAACACCACAGGCATCGTGTTCATTTCTGGGGTTATACAAACCTTGTTTAACAGGTTTTGATTGAGTTAACGCTGCATCTTGCAGATGGTTTGGGTTCGTTGTATTCATGGCCATATTCTTAAGCATTACAAAACATTTAGCGGAACCCTAAATAATACCGCTAAATGCACTTGCCATCAATCACATAGCACGAATTTTCAGTGCATTCTTGTCATAAACTTTCTTGAAATGCTTTTTCAGCTGCTGCGATGGTTGCTTTAATGTCTGCATCTGTGTGTGCGGCAGAGACAAATCCCGCCTCAAACGCTGATGGGCCAAGATAAATACCGCTACTCAGCATGCTGTGAAAGAACTTAATAAAGGTATCGCGATTAGATGCCATTACTTCTTCAAACGAAGTCGGGCAGCTTTCACTAAAGTACAGGCCATACATACCACCAACGCTCTGCGCGCTGAATGTGACACCCACTTTCTTAGCAGCAGCAATATAGCCATCTACCAACTTCTGTGTTTGTGCTGATAGCTTTTCATAAAAGTTTGGCGCCTGAATCAGCTCTAACGTTTTCAAGCCTGCTGTTACCGCCACCGGATTGCCTGACAACGTACCTGCCTGATAAACCTTACCCAATGGCGCAAGGCCAGACATAATATCTTTACGGCCACCAAACGCACCCACAGGCAAGCCGCCGCCAATAACCTTACCTAGCGTTGTCATGTCTGGCGTAATACCATACAGCGCTTGCGCACCGCCTAAGTGGACACGAAAGCCAGTCATCACTTCATCAAAGATTAATACGGCACCATGTTTGGCACATAAAGCACGCAATGTTTTCAGAAACACTTCTGTCGGTTTGACTAGATTCATATTGCCAACAACAGGCTCAATAATGACACAAGCAATCTCATCGCCTGACTGTTTAAACAGTGCGTCTAACTGCTCAACGTTATTATAAGCAAGCGTCAGTGTATTGGCAGCCACTTCAGCAGGGACGCCTGCAGAATCCGGCTCACCAAAAGTCAATAAGCCTGATCCAGCTTTGACTAACAATGAATCAGCATGACCATGATAGCAGCCCTCAAACTTCACGAGTTTGCTACGTCCTGTAAAGCCGCGCGCAACACGAATCGCACTCATTGTTGCCTCTGTACCAGAGCTCACTAAACGGATTTGCTCCATGCTAGGCATCAGCTTATTTATCGTCTCAGCCATTTCCAGCTCTAAACCTGTTGGCGCGCCAAAAGATAAACTATTTTCGGCGACTTCTTGCACCGCTTTAATCACTTCTGGATGTGCATGACCTAATATCATCGGCCCCCAAGAGTTGATGTAATCAATATACTCTTTACCATCGACATCCCACAGCTTTGAACCCAAGCCTTTTTTAAAGAAAATCGGCGTTCCGCCAACGCTACGGAAAGCACGAACGGGCGAGTTCACGCCGCCAGGAATTAAATGTTGAGATTTTTCGAATAATATTTGGTTTTGTGAAGTCATGGTTTTTACTTATAAAGTGAATTAAATTGTTGTGTAACAGTTGTAA
>JBJPGD010000021.1:0-140869 GCA_048595445.1 Methylophilaceae bacterium | reverse complement strand
GACAAAGGTCATTTACGTGTTGCCTCTCGTATTGGTGAAACCCAAGATTGGGAAACGCATCAATGGCTGAAAAAAACGGTGCTGCTTTCATTCCGCTTAAAAGATAACCGCTTAATGGATGATGGCGTGACACGCTATTTTGATAAAGTTGAACCTAAGTTTGCTGATTATTCCGAAGAGGACTTTAAAGCTGGCGGCTTCCGTGTGGTACCAAATGCAATCGTTCGCCAAGGTTCATTCATTGCTAAAAATGCAGTATTGATGCCTTCGTACGTCAATATCGGCGCATACGTTGGTGAAGGGTCGATGGTCGATACGTGGGCGACAGTCGGCTCATGTGCACAAATTGGTAAAAATGTTCACTTATCAGGAGGCGTTGGCATTGGTGGCGTATTAGAGCCGATTCAAGCTGGCCCAACTATTATCGGTGATAACTGCTTTATTGGCGCACGATCAGAAGTGGTTGAAGGTGTTGTGGTTGAAGACAACAGCGTGATTTCAATGGGTGTATATATCGGTCAAAGCACTAAGATTTATGATCGTGAGACTGGCGAAGTGACTTATGGTCGCGTACCAGCTGGCTCAGTTGTTGTATCAGGCAATCTACCTTCTAAAGATGGCAGCTACAGCCTTTACTGTGCTGTGATTGTGAAAAAAGTGGATGCTAAAACATTAAGTAAAGTAGGCATTAACGAGCTACTACGCGGTATTTAGCATTTAAAAAGTTTGTTTTAAAAATAGACGCTTTTGAGCGTCTATTTTTTTATCTATCCAACTAAAACGTTGAAAAATCGTCACGGCCAATTGATCGTTACAGTTAGAGATTCAATTTATTCAATCATTCACAATTAACCATAAAATACCAAAATACCAATAATAACCAATCACTTACATAGCTTAAGACTTATTAATAATTCATGGCACAGTAATTGCTATAAATAATACATGGAAAAATTTACGTTAATAAAATGTCTTTAAGTTACGACATTTGGTTACTACTTATATCAACAATAGCCGCTAGCGTTCTTGTTGTGCTGACCTTTAGCTTCATGGACAGAGTCTACCGCACATCAGGCAAGATAAAAGGTATCGTACCTATCTGCATGTCTATTGCGATTGGCACTGGTATATGGGTAAACCATTTTCTGGTGTTACTTGGCACAAATATAGGTGCGCCGACTCATGCCTCTTGGCCCCTGTTGCATGCGTGGCTATTTTCTATAGCTATTGGTGCCTGTTTTGTTTATCTTACAGCGAGGCGCAACACATCTATATACCACATACTAATTGGTGGTGCCATCGGTGGCCTTTGTGACTTTGGTTTGTTTTTCAGTGGCCGTGTTGCAATACATGGGATAGAAGCCATTACCTTAAATCCATTAGTGGCGATAGGATCTATGGTATTTTCTATGGCTGTCATTAGCTTAATATTATTGCAATTCCAATGGGTTAAAACCTATTCAGGCACCTATCGTTTGCCAATTAGAATTGTTATAGCTACAGGAATTGCGTTAAGTGTTGTTAGCATTCATTTTATATTTAATGCAGCTTTCTATGAATCTATTTCTGGCACCATAGGCATTACACAAACCCAAAGTGACACTAGTCTTAAATTAATAGCAATAGCGGTTGCTTTGGGCTTGATTTGCTTATTCTTAATAGCATTTATGTTTGTTTTGTTTTATGAGAAACAAGGCAAGAAATTGCTGAATTTTAGCTTGTTTCGTTCATCTGCTGATGCAGTAAGCCTGCAAGATAGCCTTACAAAACTACCGAATAGAGAAGCATTTGATTCGCATCTAGAGTCTGCTAAGAAACGCTGTGCCCGTAGCGGGAGATCTTTTGCTATTGCTTACATCGATTTAGATCACTTTAAGCCTATTAACGATAATTACGGCCATCATGTAGGTGATGCCGTACTAAGTATTACAGCAGAAAGATTAAACTCAGCAGTACGGGGGTGTGATTTTGTATCACGCATCGGTGGAGATGAGTTTGTTGCCATTCTAGAAGAAATTGATTCTGAAGAAGATGTAAAACCTATCGCAGAACGTATTGTTAACTCAATCAGAGAGGCTTACTTTATAGATCATATTAACGTTGATATCTCATGCTCAGTAGGCCTTGCGCTTTATCCAAAAGATGGTGATGGGGACTTGGAAAAACTAATGGTCTGTGCAGATGCTGCAATGTATAAAGCAAAAGACCAAGGCAAGAATCAGTATAGATTCTACGATGCAGAAATAGAGTCTGCAAATGATCTGATGTTGAATTTACAAAGTGATTTATGTCTAGCTATTGAAAATAAAGAATTCTCAGTTGCCTACCTACCAAAAATTGATTGTAAAACACTGGCTGCCGTAGGCGTAGAGGCATTAGTTCGTTGGAACCACCCAACAAAAGGCGAGATTCTGCCAAATGACTTTTTGCCTGCAGCAGAACACTTTGGTTTGATTAATGAAATTAATGACTGGGTGATGGAAGAGTGTTGCAACATGATGGCGCACGCTAAGCTTGTAGATTTGGATTTCAACATTTCTATCAACCTTTCTAGCCACCAGTTCCGAGATCCAAATCTAGTTAAAAAAATTATAAAAACAATTGATCACTATGATATAGACCCAAGCCAAGTTGCATTTGAAATTAAAGAAACGGTTGCCATTAACAATCAAAAACAATTCAAATCATTACTCTGCAAGTTTAAAGAAGTTGGTATTAAAGTTGTTTTAGATGACTTCGGCTTACTGCCGATGAGCCTAACTTATTTAATAGACCTTGATGTAGATGAAGTTAAATTAGATAAATCGTTTATAGCAATGCTCAATAAAGACGAGAGCGCTAGAGCACTGATTGATGCGACTTTCAAACTCACTCACGCGCTTGGTTTCCAAGCAACTGCTGAAGGCATAGAAGATGAAGCGCAGCAAGAGGCTATTATTGATCTGGGTTGCGACTACATGCAAGGCTATTTGTTTTCTAAACCAATCAAAGAAGCTGAAATATTTAAACTGTATAAAAAACTACAATTTAAACAATTACAGATCGATTTTGATACACCACGAACCAAAGTCAAAAAAGCCTAATCTTTTCTCGTAGGTGCACATCCCACCAGCTAACTGTTAAAATGGGGTTTACTTAATAGGTAACACCTGAAACTAACCCCATGAAACTTTACGGCATACCCAATTGCAGCACAGTTAAAAAAGCCCGCGTTTGGCTTGAAGAGAATAAAGTCAGTTACGAATTTCACGATTTCAAAAAACTAGGTGTAAATCAAGCCATGCTTAATCATTGGCTAAAGCAACAGCCATGGGAAAAGCTCGTCAATCGCACAGGCATGACATGGCGCAAACTCAACGATGCTGAGAAAGCTAACGTTACAGATAATGCAAGCGCATCTGCACTCATGATTGAAAAAACATCCGTCATTAAACGCCCTATTTTAGAAAAAGATGGTGAAGTCTTATGTTTAGGCTTTAATGAAGAAACTTATAAGACATTGACCTAAAATATTAACAGTGGAATATTAATAAAATGACAAAGACACTAGACCTGGCGATTGACTTACTATCACGCAACTCAGTGACACCTGATGATAAAGGTTGTCAGGAAACTATGATTGCGCGTTTAGAGCCACTTGGATTTAAAATCGAGCGCATGCGTTTCGGCAAGGTAGACAACTTTTTTGCCCGCCGTGGTACTGAAGGCCCATTGCTCGTATTTGCTGGCCATACTGATGTCGTACCAACAGGCCCACTAGATCAATGGCATACGCCACCATTCGAACCAACCATTAAAGATGGTGTTTTATACGCACGTGGCGCAGCTGATATGAAAACATCACTGGCAGCATTCATCACCAGCATAGAAGACTTTGTCGCAGAGCATCCAGACCATTCAGGCTCCATTGGCCTGCTCATTACTTCAGATGAAGAAGATGTCGCGATTGATGGCACGGTAAAAGTCGTTGAAGCATTGAAAGCACGAGGCGAGCTCATAGACTATTGCATCGTCGGTGAACCGACTTCTAACAAAGTCGTGGGCGACATGATTAAAAACGGTAGGCGTGGCTCACTATCTGGTCAATTAACCGTCAAAGGGGTACAAGGCCACATTGCCTATCCACATTTGGTTAAAAACCCTATTCACCTAGTCTCTCCTGCCATTAAAGACATGGTGGAAACCGTTTGGGATGAGGGTAATGAATATTTCCCTGCTACTTCATGGCAAATTAGCAATATGAATGGTGGTACAGGGGCAACTAATGTGGTGCCTGGCGAAGTAGAAATATTATTCAATTTTAGATTTTGTACCGCGAGTACAGAAGCAAGCTTAAAAGAGCGCGTTTACGCTATTTTTGATAAGCACGAATTAGACTACGACATTACATGGGAATACTCACCAGCTTACATCACACCTCGTGGAAATCTGTCTGATGCTATCTCAGAAGCGATTCAAGAAAGTTATGGCGTAACGCCAGAACTATCAACGACAGGCGGGACGTCTGATGGTCGTTTCATTGCCGACATCTGTAAACAAGTGATTGAATTTGGCCCGCTTAACGCGACCATTCACAAGTTGAACGAATGCGTAGCCGTGGCAGATATTGAGCCACTTAAAGAAACCTATAAACGCACCATGGTGAAATTGCTAGGAAAAAATACTTAGTATGGCTTCAACAAGTCAATTAGTTGAGGAGCTGGCAACAGTTCGTGATTGGATTCGTTACGCCGTCAGCCAATTTGAAGCATCTGACATTTTCTATGGGCATGGCACAAATAATAGTTATGATGAAGCCGTATGGCTTATCATGAGCGGCTTGCACTTACCAACAGAAACGCTAGAGAATTTCCTAGATGCTTCAATTACAAAAGATGAATGCAAACACCTTGCCTATTTAATCGAGCAGCGCGTCACTAAGCACATACCCACGGCCTACTTAGTCCGTGAAGCATGGTTACACGACTTTAAATTCTATGTTGATGAACGCGTCATCGTGCCCCGTTCTTTTATTGCTGAATTACTACTAGATGACAGCCTGACGCCTTGGGTTGAATTTCCTGAAATGGTAGAAAGCGCAGTCGATATATGTACTGGTAGTGGTTGCTTAGGTGTACTACTAGCACATGCTTATCCTAATGCCGCTGTGGATGTCGTGGATATTTCGCCTGACGCTATTGCCGTCAGCAACATCAATATTGCTAACTACGGTTTAGAACAGCAAATCACAGCGGTACAGTCAGATCTATTTACTGCCTTAAAAGGCAAAACCTACGACCTTATTATTAGCAATCCACCTTACGTAGATGCGCCAAGTATGGCGCAACTGCCAACTGAGTATCGTAACGAACCACAGCTAGCATTAGGTAGCGGC
The DNA here is from genome assembly GCA_048595445.1 of Methylophilaceae bacterium. GTDB lineage: Bacteria > Pseudomonadota > Gammaproteobacteria > Burkholderiales > Methylophilaceae. Next base: position 135,495 of record JBJPGD010000021.1, on the reverse strand, counting down.
AAAGATGGTTTAGATCATACGCACACCCTATTGCGTGAAGCCGCTAATTATTTAACGGATGAAGGTGTATTGATTGTGGAAATTGGCCATAACCGAGATACCTTATTGGATGCGTACCCTAGTGTCGCCTTTACTTGGTTAGAAGTCGCTGCTGGCAATCAGTTTGTATTTTTGCTAAGCAAAGCACAGCTACAAACAATCTAAACAAGACTGTTTAAAACAAGGCTATTTAAAACTAAGCTAGCCTCTAATTCGGCGGTTTTTAGCTGGCTTTCTTTTTGCACTGGTTCTATTTGTACCAGTTGTACCAGTACCTCTCGTTGAGCTCGACTTACGTGCCCCTGTTTTTGCACCCCTGGTTTTTCCCTCGTCATCTCGCTCAGTTGGCGGGTGTTCTAAAACACCACCTCTACGTTTGCGCACTTTAGGGGTAAACACAGTCGTCGCCTTGTCTTTTTCACGCTGATTTAACTGTCTTGGTGGTGCTTGCGGTATTGGTAAACCAGCCCATTCCAATAAGTCGATGACTTGCTTCTGCTCTAGCTTAAGCATACCACCACGTTTTACCCTAGACGGCAAAGCGATAGGGCCGAAGCGTATACGCATCAGACGACTCACTGGCATGTGAAAAGCTTCAAACAATCGACGCACTTCTCGATTGCGGCCTTCACGTAAAATCACTTGATACCAATGGTTGGCACCTTCACCACCTTGTGCCGTAATGGAGTCAAAAGCAGCTGGGCCGTCCTCCAGCTCAATGCCTTCTCTGAGCTGCTGCATCTGCTCGTCTTCTAGCTCACCAAAGACACGCACTGCATATTCACGCTCTACTTCATAACGTGGATGCATAAAATGATTGGCAAGCTCGCCAGACGTGGTGAAAATAAGTAAACCAGACGTATTAATATCCAAACGGCCAACAGCGATCCATTTAGCCCCTTTTAAACGCGGCAACTTGTCAAATACACTTGCACGGCCTTGAGGATCATCTGCGCTGACAATTTCGCCATCCGGCTTATGGTAAATCAGTACTTGTGGTAATTCAGGCTCAAAAGAAAGGCGGACTGGGCGGTTATCAACACGCACCTCATCATACTTGGTCACGCCAACACCTAGTTGTGCGACCTGCCCATTAACAGTGACACGCTCGCTCTCAATTAATTTCTCCATATCACGACGTGAGCCCAAGCCAGCAACAGCTAACAGCTTATGCAGCCGCTGCGTCGGTTCTTGCGGCGCATCACCATCTGCTGGCTTAGTATCCGATCTGCGTGGAGACGTATTTTTTTCTTGTGGTTTTTTAAAAGGGCGTGCCATGAAAGCTGCTTAATCTATTTTCAAATCTATAAGGGTGTGATTTTACAGCAGAACATCATATTGGACTAAAAATTCTAGCAAGAGGATTCGCGCTAGAATTGTAAAACGATTAGCTATCTAATGGGATCTCCCTTTGCGTAAAATCTTCAATCGTTGGTAACTCGGCTAGTGACCGTAAGTTGAGGTCATCCAAGAAATGCTTGGTTGTCGCATAGAGTGATGGTCTACCTGGCACTTCTCGCTGCCCGACAATATCAATCCAATCACGCTCTATTAACTGGCGTAAAATATTTGGGTTGGCTGCTACGCCACGGATACCTTCAATATCGCCTCGCGTCACTGGTTGTCGATACGCAATAATCGCTAGTGTTTCCATCACAGCACGTGAATACTTAGGCTGACGCTCAGGGTTTAAACGGGCAATAAAACTGCTCAGCTCTGGTTTGGCTTGAAAACGGTAGCCTGATGCAACTTGCACCAATTCTAAGGTTTTTTCTTCCCAGTCTTGCTTGAGTTCATCTAACAACATTCTCAATGTTGTGCGCTCCATCCGGCCAGAAAACAGCTTCAGCATCTCATCTAAGCTTAGAGGCTGGCCTGCAGTGAGTAAAGCGGCCTCTAGCACCTGTTTCATTTCACCGATATTTTCTGGCTCTTTCATTCTGCGTGACTAACTTGTAAATAAATAGTTGAAAATTCGGCCTGTTGTGTAATCTTAACCAAGCCTTCTTTTGCCAATTCTAAAATCGCTAAGAAGTTGACCACTAATTTTTGCAAAACCTCCGTATCCGAATTAAACAGTTGAGAAAACTCACACATACCATCTGTTTGTAGTCGACGTAAAATAGCACTCATATGCTCGCGTACTGACAGCTGAGACCTGCCAAGTTTATGGTGTGAGTTTAGTTTGGCCCGTTTCAGCACATTTTTCCAAGCCTCGACCAATTCATCCATGCTAACTTCTGGCGGTTTAATCTCTGCAATATGCTGATAATAAGCATGTGCCACTTGAAACTCTTCACCGACCTTAGGCATCTCGTCTAAACTTTTGGCCGCAAGCTTCATCGCTTCGTATTCCATCAAGCGTCTGACTAATTCAGCACGCGGATCATCTTCGTCTTCAATCTCTTCGGGCTTAGGTAATAGCATGCGCGACTTAATCTCAATTAGCATCGCCGACATTAGTAAATAGTCTGCTGCCAACTCTAATTTAATCGCCTTCATCTTCTCAACATACTGCATGTATTGCACAGTCAGTTCTGCCATTGGAATATCAAGAATGTCTAAATTGTTCTTACGGATGAGGTATAGCAGTAGATCCAAAGGGCCTTCAAAAGACTCTAAATAGACTTCTAAGGCATCAGGCGGAATATATAAATCTTGCGGCAGCTCTAAGAGCGACTCGCCTTTTATTTTAATGTCTAATGCTAATGTTGGTAACAAACTCGACCCTTATACTCCGTGCCTATAACGACACTAGTCTAAATCGTTAAAACCACATCATATAGCATTTTATACAAAACAAAAACACTAAATGTATTGTTTTATGCAATAAAAAAGCCACCCCTAAAGAATGGCTTTTATTTCGTTATTGCCTACACTGCAACCTAACAAACCAGCATTTTTTTCTTGCATTTTCAGGAACTCCTTTCAATTAATGCTGCGAGCGAAATGAAGTGTAAGGCACGTGGCGCGCAGAAGCCGGAGTGTACGTTAGTACATGAGGATTTTGAGCACCGCGTAACGCGGCAATTCGCTCGCGCAGCGCGTTAATCTAGCCATAATCTAGGCCCATTACATCACGCACATCACGCATGGTCTCTCTTGCTAGCTTACGGGCTTTTTCATTACCTTCTGCCACAATGTTTTTAACCAATGTTGGATCTTCCGCATATTCTGCAGCACGCTCTTGTATCGGCTTCAATTCTTTTAATACACCTTCTATCACTGGTTGCTTACATTCGATACAGCCAATTGAGCCTGCTTTACAGCCTGTTTGCACCCATTCTTGAATACTATTATCCGAATAAATTTCATGTAACTGCCATACCGGGCATTTCGCAGGATCACCTGGGTCTGTACGGCGAATGCGCGCAGGGTCTGTCGGCATTGTTTTAATCTTCTTCGTAATATCTTCTGGGGACTCACGTAAAGAAATGGTGTTGTTATAAGACTTAGACATTTTTTGTCCGTCTAGGCCTGGCATTTTTGATGCTGGGGTCAGCTTGTAATCTGGCTCAATCAGTATGATCTTACCGCCACCTTCAAGGTACCCAAGCAAGCGCTCTTTGTCGCCTATGCTCATGCCCTGTTCTTCTTCGATTAGCGCACGTGCTGATTCTATCGCCTCTTCATCGCCACTTTCTTGATAAGCATTACGCATTTCTTCATAGAGTCCACCACGTTTATTGCCTAGTTTTTTAATCGCGGCTTTAGCTTTTTCTTCAAAGCCTACATCTTTACCGTAGAGATGGTTAAAGCGGCGTGCAATTTCACGCGTGAATTCAACATGTGGAATTTGATCTTCGCCAACAGGCACTTGTGTTGCCTTATACATTAAGATATCGGCACTTTGTAGTAGCGGATAGCCTAGGAAACCATAAGTGGATAGGTCTTTGCTCGATAACTTTTCTTGCTGATCTTTGTAAGTTGGCACACGTTCAAGCCAGCTTAGTGGCGTAATCATGGAGAGCAATGTGTGTAACTCTGCATGCTCAGGCACGCGTGATTGAATAAACACCGTGGCGCTTGCTGGGTCTATGCCAGCAGCAAGCCAGTCAATGACCATTTCCCAAACACTTTCTTCAATGATTTCAGGTGTGTCGTAATGGGTGGTGAGTGCATGCCAATCGGCAACAAAGAAGAAGCATTCATGCTCATGTTGCAAACGCAACCAATTTTTGAGTACGCCGTTGTAATGTCCAAGATGTAAATTGCCTGTTGGGCGCATGCCCGATAAAACGCGTTCGACCGCCATGTAGTAACCTAGTGTTTGTAAGTGTGTTTAATGAATACAGTTATTATACAAAATAAATATTAGGCGAAAATACCCAAAATAATTTGTGCGAAGAAATTAATAATCGGTGAAATAATTTTACCTAGTATGCCAGTAAATAATAATGCGATTAATATCACGAAACCATAGCGCTCAACCTGCGATAACTTCATCGCTAAATTCATTGGTAATAAGCTTACGGCAATGCGCCCACCATCTAGCGGAGGCAATGGTAGTAAATTCAATACCATTAGTATCAAGTTAATCGTAATGCCGACCCAACTCATATGAGATAAGAACTGTGCTGCAGTTGCAGGTAGGCTGCTTGAAAAATTTAGTATCATTGCCCAAAAAATAGCCATGACAAAATTAGATGCGGGGCCTGCGGCAGCTACCCATAACATATCTTTTTTGGGGTTGCGTAAATTGGCAAAATTAACAGGTACGGGTTTGGCCCAACCAAATAATACGCCGCCAGCAATCAAGGTGATAGCTGGCAATAGAATCGTGCCGATTGGATCTATATGTTTAATGGGGTTAAGTGTAATGCGCCCCATCTTTTCAGCCGTTAAATCGCCGAAATATTTTGCTGCGTACCCATGTGCGGCTTCATGCACAGTGATCGCAAATATAATAGGTAGCGCAGAAACTGCAATTTTTTGTATTAAAGTTAATTCCATGGTTCAATTCCGCAAGTCGTTTTAATGCTCATTATAATCCGAATGGAGACGCATCTGCAGCGCCTTGTCGTATCAGTAATGGGGTATCTCCTGTCAGATCAATTACCGTGGTTAAGCCAACATGGTGAATTTCTGAATCGATGACCAAATCGAGCTGATGCTCTAATCTATCACGAATTTCCCAAGCCATGTTCATTGGCTCTTCATCCCCCGTAATATGCAAGGTCATGCTTAACATGGGCTCGCCCAGCTCATCTAATATTGCCTGGACAACATTGTGATCTGGCACACGGATACCAACTGCACTGCGCTTAGGATGCTGTAAGCGGCGCGGCACTTCTCTGGTGGCATTCAATATAAAAGAATAAGCACCCGGGGTATTAGCCTTCAACAAGCGAAACTGACTGTTATCAACCTTCGCATAATTTGCAAGCTCACTGAGGTTGCGGCAAATTAAGGTAAACAATTGCGACTCACTGACTTGCCGAATCTGTCTGATTGTATCTTGTGCATTTTTTACACCAAGCATGCAGCCTAAGGCATAACTGGAATCAGTCGGGTAAGCAATCACACCACCGTCTCGCAATTTCTCGACCACATGCTTGATAAGTCTTGCCTGTGGATTTTCGGCATGAATAACAAAGTACTGTGCCATTTTTAATTAAGGTGCTCGGCTTCTTCCCAGCCCTGCCAAACCGGCACACACTCTGCAGGTAAATCTCGAATACAACCCATTTCCATATACGAAACACCAGGGCCGTGGAAATCTGAGCCTAACGAAGATTTGAGGCTAAATCGGTGGGCAATTTTGGCAAACTGATCATATTGTGGCGGCGTATGGCTACCTGTTACTACCTCAATTGCCTCACCACCAACAGTTCTAAACTCATGCATCAACAAATGCATATTCACCATGCCCAAACCATAGCGCCCCGGATGGGCAATCACAGCTGTGCCACCGCTATCTTTAATCAATGTGACAGCCTCTTCCAAGCTCATCCACTGCTGATCGACAAAACCCGGCTTGCCTTTCACTAAATATTTTTTGAAGACGGCTTTGACGTTTCTAACGTGACCAGCTTCCACCAAAAAACGCGCGAAATGGCTACGGGTAATAATGCTATTTTCCGCGAGCGCCTGCGCCCCTTCGAAGGCACCCTTGATCCCCGCCTCTTCCAACCCTTGACCTATTAATTTTGCACGATCTAAACGACTCTGCCTTACGCCATCTAATGCTGTCTTTAATGGCACATATTCCGGATCCACTTTCAACCCGACAATATGTAATGTGCGTTTTTTCCAAGTCACGGAAATTTCTACACCATTAATAAACTTCATGCCAAGCGATTCTGCCGTTTCTCTAGCAACACTTAAACCGCCAACATCATCATGGTCGGTTAGCGCCATCACCTTCACGCCTTGCTTATGCGCATGTGCAACCAATTGCGCTGGCGGGTATAATCCGTCAGAAATGGTAGAATGGCAATGTAGATCAATAGTCGCTGGCATGTATTGTATATACTTAAATAATCGTCTAGCAGCATTCTAACAAAATATGCACCATGATAGTATTTATATACCGCAGCTAAACTATTGTTAATTCAGATATTAATGGTAAAAAGAATTCGAAAGCATGCATGAAAGTATTTTTTGATTTATTCCCCGTCATATTGTTTTTTATTGGCTTCAAGCTGTACGATATTTTTACAGCTACCGCCATCGCCATCGGTGCAACAATAGCCCTCATTATTTACAGTAAAATCCGTCATGGCAAAGTAGAAAAAATGCTCATGATTAATGGCATCATTATTTCCATACTGGGTGGCATTACTTTGTTACTACATGATAAAACGTTCATTATGTGGAAACCGACCGTACTTTATTGGTTGCTTGCAGGCGCATTGCTGATTTCAAATATATTTTTCAAAAAGAATCTAATTCAACAAATGATGGGCAAAATGTTGAACCCTCCTACGAGCACATGGAGTAAGCTTAATTTAGTATGGGTCATCTTTTTAATCGCGTTAGGCTTTTTGAATCTATACATTGCCTTTAACTACAGTGAAGACACTTGGGTCAACTTCAAGCTATTTGGTGTAACTTCAATGATGTTTGTTTTTATGATTGGCCAAACATTATTACTAAAAGACTACTTGGTAGAGCAGCCAACAGATAAGAACCAAACAGATCAAAATCAAGAAGGCAAAAAGAAGGATTAATCATGTGGTATGCCATTATTGCCGAAGATGCGCCAAATCGTCTTGAAAAACGCATGTCTGCAAGGCCTGAACATTTGGCTAGGCTGACAGCTCTAAAAAATGAGGGCAAGCTGATGTTAGCTGGACCATTCCCTGCCATTGATAGTGAAGACCCCGGCCCAGCTGGGTTTTCAGGCAGTTTAATTGTTGCGGAATTCGATAATTTAGCAGCAGCGAAAACATGGGCAAATGCAGATCCATTTGTTGCAGCTGGTGTCTATATTAATGTAACAGTGAAACCTTTTCGTAAAACGCTACCCTAAGGCTATGATGAGTTTAGTCGAAACAATACAAAACAGGCTTGCGCCTTTGGAGCCTATTAGTTTAGAAATTGAAGACGATAGCGCTGCCCACGCAGGGCATAAGGGCAATACTGGCGGCGGCCATTTCAATATCAAGATGACAAGCTCGCATTTTTCAGAAAAATCACAGATAATGCGACATCGTTTAATTTATCAAGCACTTAATGACTTAATTCCGCAACAAATTCATGCGCTAAGCATTATTGCAATTTCACCGATTGACCCAAGGTAAAGCATACAGTAGTAATTTTTAAATTTATAAGGAAGCTCATGAAAATGAACAAACTAATAATCGCAATAGCAGCCTTCTCTGCTATGACACTGACACCAGTTGCACATGCAGCTGATGCCGCCACGGTCAATGGTAAACCCATTAAACAAGAGTGGGTAGACTTCATCATGAAAGATGCGCAAGCACGTGGCCAAAAAGGTAAAGGTTTAAAAAACGCCGTCATCAATGAGCTTATCGGCTCAGAACTGGCCTATCAAGCAGCTTCAAAAAAAGGGTTTGATAAAAAAACTGATATCAAAACCGCTGCTGAAATTGGACGCCGCAAATTAGTTGTCAACGCTTTTTTAGCGGACTATATGAAGAAAAATCCTGTTTCTGATGCAGATACTAAAGCCGCGTACGAACAATATAAAAAAGAGCTAGGCAATATGGAGTATAAAGCGCAGCACATCCTGGTTAAAACAGAAGCTGAAGCGAAAGATGTGCTCGATCAAGTTAAAAAAGGTGGTGACTTTAAAAAACTAGCGAAAGAAAAGTCACTTGATCCAGGTTCCAAGAAAAAAGGTGGCGATTTAGGTTGGTTTTCACCAGCGGGCATGGTTAAACCATTTAGTGATGCTGTTAAAGCACTCAAAAAAGGTAAAACGGTTGCTGCGCCAGTACAAACACAGTTTGGCTGGCATGTGATTAAGCTCAATGATTCACGTGCGACTAAAGTGCCAACTTACGCCAAGGCTAAAGAAGGTTTGAAACGTACACTACAGCAACGAAAACTTGAAAAACTGATGTTAGGTTTAAAAGATAAAGCAAAAATTGTGGTGCCAGGCGCAAATAAATAAACCTTTATTTCGTTTGTTAAAAAAGCTTGCTTCGGCAAGCTTTTTTGTTTTTAGCACTGCCACCTCTAAACCCAAGCTTTAATCATAGTCGCAAACTAATAGACACCACTTAAAAAACTGTGTAATAATAAGAACTATTCTTATTCGCATCTATCGAATTAAACATGAACCTGTTACACAACTTAAAATCTGGTGACTTTGCTACCATTAGTGGCATTAATGCTGTGCTCGCTGAGCAGTCTCTTTACCAGCGCCTGATGGCTTTAGGTTTCCGTGTAGGCAAACAAATTATAGTGATGCGTAAAGCCAGCTTTAATGGCCCACTCCATGTCAGAATTGGTTCAACCGATATTATCCTACGTGAGTCTGAAGCCAAGCTCATTCAAATTTCGCATTAGTGCATTGCTCAGCACGCGCATTTAGCATAAGCACTTAATTGCCATGAAAAGAATCGCATTACTTGGCATGCCTAATACAGGCAAGTCCACTCTATTCAACCGCCTATCTGGCGCTTCAGCTAGAGTGGGAAATTGGCCTGGCATTACCGTTGATTTAATGAGCGCAAAAATTTTACTCGGCGGTCACATAGCAGAGTTAATTGACTTACCTGGCCTATACGATTTACACGGATTCTCTGATGACGAACAAGTTGTTCGTCACTTCTTAAGTAACAACGAAGTTGATTTGGTTTGCATCGTACTGAACTCCACGCAAATTGACCGTCAATTGTCGCTAGCATTACAAATCCGCAGCTTAGGCATCCCAGCAATACTATTACTCAACATGCAAGACGAGGCGAAACGCGCTGGCATCACCATTGACACACACAAAATGGCTGAGCAAATCAACATGCCAGCACTACAGATAAGTGCAAAATATGGCGATGGCTTCCCTGCTTTATTAAAAAAAGCAGCAGAAGTGATTGATCAAAATATAGAAAAAGTTATTGCCGCAGATGTTGCCAAACGCTTAGAAGCTGATAATCAAATTGAAGTGGAAATGCAATCGATTGTCCAAAATGCCGTACAAATACCGGCAACACTAAACAATGACACCACTGATAATATCGACAAAGTGTTATTACATCCATGGCTAGGCTTACCAATCTTTATTTTGGCTACTTTTCTACTGTTCCAATTTATTTTTACCGTAGGCGCGCCACTACAAGAGGCCATGGCATGGCTATTTGATACAACACGATCCAACATGCTAGAACCGCTCTTATCGTCCGCACCGTCGTGGTTAAATGGCTTGCTACTTGATGGTATCTACAACGGCGTCAGCACGGTCGCCGCTTTTGTACCGATTATCGTCTTGTTTTTCTTAGTCATGAGCATGGTTGAAGATAGCGGCTACCTTTCACGCGCCGCCTTCCTAATGGATGCTTTCATGGCCAAATTAGGCTTAGACGGCCGAGGCTTTGTCATGGTGTTGATGGGGTTTGGCTGCAACGTACCAGCACTGATGGGCACGCGTGTTATGCGTTCTAAAGGCATGCGCTTACTAACCATGTTGACCATCCCTCTTTCACTCTGCTCAGCACGCTTACAAATATTCATTTTTATAATCGCAGTACTATTCAAGCCAAGCCAAGCAGCTTGGGTCATGTTCTCACTTTATATGATGAGTTTATTCACCATCTTTTTAACGGCATTGTTATTCAAAGGTCACTTTCAAAATAAAGAACCATTTATTTTAGAGTTGCCACCTTATCGCTTTCCAACTGCCCGCCAAATTTGGTTACGCGGTTGGCAAGAGGTAAAACACTTTTTAGTCCGTGCATCTAAGTTCATTATCTTTGGTGTTGTCATGGTTTGGCTACTCACCAACTTCCCAAACAATGTGCCAGTGGCTAGCGAAGGAACATACGCAGGCCAAATTGGCGCATTCTTTGCCCCTGTATTAGATCCGATTGGTATAGATACTAAGCTTGCCATTGCGCTAATCTTCGGCTTTGTTGCTAAAGAAATTGTCATCGGTTCGCTTGCGGTTATTTATGGCTTGCAAGGCGATGCGCTAATGACGCAAATGGCGCAAAACTTAGATTGGGTACAAGGTATGAGCTTTATGCTATTCAGCCTCATTTACACCCCATGCCTATCAACCATTGCTACTATTAAAAGTGAATCTAAAAGCAGTGGGTTCATGTGGCTATCCATCGTTTGGTCACTATTACTCGCTTGGGTGGTAAGTTTTGTGTTTTATCAAGGAGCAAGACTGCTCGGGTTCTGATAAAATAACGCTTTGCATTTCAACTAAAATCCAACCGCATTTTAAGATCAAATCCAGATGTCAAATCAAGCACATTTTTTAAGCCTTCGCGGTAGTCCTGCACTATCTCAATTTCGTTTAGATAAGCTTTACGCAACGCTCAAATCTGCAGCCCCTAGCATTCAGCATGTTTATGCTGAATTTGTGCACCTCTCTTTTAGCCAAGCAGCGCTAAAAGCTAACGAACAAAAAACACTAGCACAAATCCTAACCTACGGCCCAAGCAGCCAAACAGAATCACCTGATGGTGAATTGTTTTTAGTCATTCCGCGTATCGGTACGATTTCGCCTTGGGCATCACGCGCGACAGACATTGCGAACAATTGCGGATTGAATAGCCTGTTACGCCTAGAGCGTGGTGTTGCTTACTATGTAAAAACCAAAAATGGCAAAGCCTTAAATAAGGCTGAAAAAATAACCTTTACAGCAGCGATACAAGACCGCATGACTGAAACGGTGATTTCAACATTAGAAGATGCTGAAAAGCTCTATCACCATGCAGATCCTAAGCCACTAAGTAGCATTGATATTTTAGGCGGCGGCAAAGCAGCACTTGAAGCCGCCAATAACGACATGGGCTTAGCGCTATCACCAGATGAAGTTGATTACCTGGTTGAAAACTACATTAAAATGGACCGCAACCCAACTGACGTTGAATTGATGATGTTTGCGCAAGCCAACTCAGAGCATTGCCGCCATAAAATCTTCAATGCAGATTGGGTGATAGATGGCGTGCAGCAAGAAATTTCACTGTTTGGGATGATTCGCAATACGCACAAGCTCAACCCAGGCCATACCGTTGTTGCTTACTCCGATAACTCTTCTATTGTTGCCGGCCAAAAAACAAAACGCTTCTACCCTACTGTAGATAACGTTTACGGTTCTGTAGAAGATGATATGAACTACTTAATGAAAGTAGAAACGCATAACCACCCTACGGCTATTTCACCTTTCGCAGGTGCCGCAACAGGCGCTGGCGGTGAAATCCGCGATGAAGGTGCGACTGGAATAGGCTCTAAACCAAAAGCAGGCTTAACTGGCTTTTCTGTATCTAACCTTAACTTGCCTAATTTTAAGCAGCCTTGGGAAACGCCTTACGGCAAGCCAAGCCGCATTGCTGACGCATTGCAAATCATGATTGAAGCGCCTTTAGGTGGCGCGGCCTATAACAATGAATTTGGTCGCCCTAACATTGCCGGGTACTTTCGTACGTTTGAATTAAAAGCGCCAGATAGCAAAGGTAATACCGAAGTCCGCGGTTACCACAAGCCAATCATGTTGGCCGGTGGTGTTGGTAATATTGCTGATAGCCATTCATTTAAAGACAAAATTCCAGATGGTGCAGCATTGATTCAACTAGGCGGGCCTGCGATGTTAATTGGCTTGGGCGGCAGTGCCGCATCGAGCATGGATACGGGTGCTAACACTGAGAATTTAGACTTTGACTCTGTTCAACGTGGTAACCCAGAGTTACAACGTCGTGCGCAAGAGGTGATTGATCGTTGTTGGCAGATGGGTTACGACAACCCAATTGTGAGCCTGCATGATGTCGGTGCGGGTGGCATTTCTAATGCATTTCCAGAGTTGGTCAATGATGCTGAAGTCGGCGCTATTTTTCAATTACGTGATGTGCATAACGAAGAGCCAGGCATGAGTCCACGCGAATTGTGGAGTAACGAAGCGCAAGAACGCTATGTACTAGCAGTAGAACAAAAAGACTTACCACTATTTGAAGCGCTTTGCGCGCGTGAACGCTGCCCGTTTGCCGTCGTTGGCGTGGCAACAGAAGAACGTCACCTAACGGTAGAAGATGCACACTTTAATAACAAGCCAGTAGATATGGACTTAAGCGTGTTGTTAGGTAAACCACCTAAAATGACACGTGATGTGCAAAGTATTAGCAAGCAATTAATCGCATTTGATACCAGTAGAATTGATTTAAAAGAAGCAACATCACGCGTATTGCGTTTACCGGGTGTGGCGGACAAAACATTCCTCATCACCATAGGTGACCGTTCTGTAACAGGCCTCATTGCACGCGACCAAATGGTTGGCCCTTGGCAAGTGCCAGTAGCTGACGTTGCGGTCACTTGTGCCGGGTTTGAGACTAACGAAGGTGAAGCTTTTGCTATTGGCGAACGCGCGCCGCTCGCTTTAATCGATGCACCAGCCTCTGGCCGTATGGCGATTGCTGAATCGATTACCAATATTGCTGCTAGCTTGATTAGTGATCTTAGCAATTTAAAACTATCTGCTAACTGGATGGCGCCAGCAGGCCACGAAGGTGAAGATGCCGCGCTATTTGAAACGGTAAAAGCCGTTGGTATGGAACTCTGTCCTGCACTCGGCATTAGCATCCCTGTCGGTAAAGACTCGATGAGCATGAAAACCGTATGGGAAGATGGTGGAGAGAAAAAGGCTGTGACCTCACCCATCTCATTAGTCGTGACTTCTTTTGCCAATACGCTAGATGTGCGCAAAACATTAACACCACAACTAAGAACTGATTTAGGCGATACCGAGTTATTACTCATTGACTTAGGTAAAGGTAAGAACCGTATGGGTGGTTCAGCTTTGGCGCAAGTTTATGGCCAAATTGGCGACGATGCGCCTGACGTAGATAACCCAGCACAATTAAAAGCCTTCTTTGAGCAAATTCAAGCTTTTAACAGTGCTGACAAGCTACTGGCTTACCATGACCGCAGTGACGGCGGCTTATTCTCAACCTTAACTGAAATGGCATTTGCAGGTCATTGCGGGTTACAGGTCGACATCAACTCACTAAGCGGTGACTTTGCTAGCGCATTATTTAATGAAGAGTTGGGCGCAGTGATTCAAGTGCGCAGTAGCGACGTTGAGACTGTATTTGCACAATTAAATAAAGCCTTGGCTGGTTGTGTACATCACATCGGCCAAGTGACTGATACCAATGAAGTTACCATCAAAAAAGGTGATGACTCCTTTAGTGATAGCCGTGTCAACTTACACCGCATCTGGTCTGAAACAACGTATCACATGCAAAGCTTGCGCGACAACCCCTCCTGCGCGCAACAAGAATACGACCGTATTCTAAATGATGCCGATGCTGGCATACAGCCACACCTCATTTTCGATATTAACAACAATATTGCTCTGCCTTATATCAACACTGGTGCACGTCCTAATATGGCTGTTTTGCGTGAACAAGGTGTTAATGGCCAAACAGAAATGGCTGCGGCATTTGACCGTGCTGGCTTTAATAGTATCGATGTACACATGAGCGATGTGATTGGTGGCAAGGTATCACTGTCGGCATTCTCAGGTTTAGTCGCTTGTGGTGGTTTCTCATATGGTGATGTTTTGGGTGCGGGTGAAGGTTGGGCAAAATCAATCTTGTTTAATGCACGTGCACGCGATGAATTCAGCGCCTTTTTTGATCGCAAAGATTCATTTGCCCTTGGCGTATGTAATGGTTGCCAGATGATGAGCAACTTACAAAGTATTATTCCTGGTGCTGAGCATTGGCCACATTTCGTGCGTAACAAATCAGAGCAGTTCGAAGCGCGCTTTGCCATGGTCGAAATTTTAGAGTCCCCTTCTCTCTTCTTTAGCGGTATGGCAGGTAGCCGCATGCCAATTGCCGTCGCACATGGAGAAGGATTTACGGAATTTCATGATGCAAATGCTGTCAAACTAGTGTTAGATAAGCAATTGGCGACGGCACGCTATATTGACAGCGCGTCAACGCCAACTGAGGCTTATCCGTTTAACCCTAACGGATCGCCACAAGGGTTAACTGGATTTACTAGCACAGACGGGCGTTTTAGCATTATGATGCCACACCCAGAACGTGTATTTAGAGCAGTACAACATTCATGGCATCCCGATGAATGGCAAGAAGATGGGCCTTGGATGCGGATGTTCCGTAACGCAAGGTGTTATACTGAATAGTATAGTAGCAATTTATATCAATATAATTTGGAGATTTACAAACATGCAATGGATTAAAACAGCATTACTAGCAATGGCTTTATGCTTACCTTTTAACGCGTCAGCAATGACTGATGTTGATGAAGAAATCTGGAGAGAGGCCGTAATCAATGGCGAAATGGAAACCGTTCAAAAGTTCGTCAAAGCAGATCCTGGCGTTGTTAATGATAAAATATTTGGCTGGAGCCCGCTACAAATGGCTGCCAACACCAATCAGCTTGCAACTGTTAAGTACCTCATCGACAATGGTGCTGAACTTGATTATCTTCAGCCAAATGCGCTACACACGTCTTTTCACTTAGCTGCTTTCAACAGAATGACTGATATGACAACACTGTTAGCAAAAGCCGGTGCAGATGTGAATATTAAACTCAGAAATAATTTTTCTTTAATCCAATTCTTCCGTGAAGAAGGTGATCCAGAAATGATGAAGCACTTGACGAGTTTAGGTGTTAAAGATGATGGCTGTAAAGGCGAGTATTGCTAATCATCTAAAGTGACTTAGCACACACACAAGTCTCACATTTATGTTTAGAATGGTGTTTTAATCAAAATATTCAATTAGGATTAAAACACCATGCCACTAAACAAATCCATTTCAGTTTTACGGTATTTTAGTTTTACGGCATTCGTTTTACTCCCCATCTCAGCATCTATTGCGGCTGAAATCAATGCACCAAGTCATCAAGAAAAAATTCACATCCGTACACTAGCCGCATCCTGCGCCGCTTGTCATGGCACACAAGGAAATAGCCTTAGCATTACCCCCGTTTTAGCTGGTTTAGACGCAGCATACTTCTCCACACAAATGATTGCATATAAAAACGGTGAGCACTCTAGAACAAGTACGGTTATGCATCACCATGCCACAGGCTTAAACACTGATGAAATTTATCAGCTCGGCCAATACTTTTCTCAGCAAAAACGCACTTCAAAAGACCCGTTAAAACCACAAATGCTGAAAGCAACACATGAATAAGTTTTCCAAAGAAGGCTCTGGAAACTTCAATCGTCGTGCATTCATTAAGGCGGTAGGATTAAGTGCAACCAGTTGTTTGCTTTCTAACAATGCACTTGCTAGGGGCAAAAAACCACCCCTTGGCCATGTTGTTGTAATTGGTGGTGGATACGCAGGCACTACAGCTGCAAAATACATCCGCATGTGGAGCAACAATGCTATTGCGGTCACCGTCATTGAACAATCGTCACAATTTGTCTCTTGCCCACTCAGCAACCTAGTGTTGGGCGGTAGCAAAAGTATTAATGAGTTAACCTTTGGCTATGATGCCGTGCAAAAAAATCACGATATTAACTGGGTGCAAGATACAGTCACTGGGATTAATACCGATACTAAAAAAGTCAATATGAAACGTGGTGAAATTAGCTACGACAGATTAATCGTCGCACCAGGTGTTGATTTTACTTACGAAACATTACCAAACTTACAATCTGAAGCTGCACAAGAACAAGTGCCGCATGCTTGGAAGGCTGGCTGGCAAACCGTTAACTTACGCAAGCAACTAGAAGCGATGCCTGACGGCGGTGTATTTGTGATGTCTGTGCCGAAAGTACCATTTCGCTGCCCACCAGGTCCATATGAACGCGTTTGCCAAGTGGCTAGTTACTTCAAAACACACAAAGCAAAAAGTAAAATCATCGTATTGGATGCCAACCCAGGTATTGTGTCAAAAAAAGGCTTGTTTTCTAAAGTCTGGGCTAATGAATATAAAGGCATCATCGATTACAGACCCAACAACGAAATTTCCAAAATCGACTTGGCTAGCAAAACAGTGACGACTGATTTTGAAAAAGTGAAGGCGGATGTACTCAATATCATCCCCCCGCAGCGTGCAGGAAAACCTGCTCAAATGGCCAACCTTCTGGAGCCTGACTACCCATGGTGTGAAGTGAGCTTTTTAAGCTACGAATCGAAACGCGTACCGAATGTGCACGTGATTGGCGACAGTGTTGCGGCAGGCTTACCAAAGTCTGCGCATATGGCAACATCACAAGCACGTGTATGTGCGAGCGCCATTGTAGAGTTGATGTATGGTCGACTACCTGATCAAAGTCCTGTATTTGCTAACACTTGCTATAGTTTTGTCGACGGTAAACGTGCCATACATGTTGCCAACGTTTATCGTTATGACGCGGGTAAAAAGATTATGGTATCAGCTAACGGTGGCGGCCTTTCTGCCAGCCCCTCAGAGCAAGAAGGGAAATATGCCAATGCATGGGCAACTAATATTTGGTCTGATGTACTAACCTAAACATTATTAACGTAGGAAAAAGCATGTTAGAAGTCATGATTTACAAAATAAAAAGCTACTTCATGTTGGCCGTATGCAGTGTGATGCCATCTATCGGCTGTGCTACTAGTGCAGAGCCTCCAAAACAACTCAATTTAAACTTGCCTGTCGGCTTTGAAGCCACTATTTTTGCAAAATTAGACGTGCTACCACGTATGATGGCCTTTGGCCCTAAAGGTAATTTATTTGTCTCCTCTGTCAAAAACAATCAAGTCCTCATGGTGCCGGACGCTAATAAAGACGGTGTCGCTGAGACTTCTGTTTTGGTTTCCAGTAGTCTCGACAGACCCAATGGCTTAGTGTTTATAGGCGATAGTTTATTGGTAGCCAATCAAAACGGTGTCGTAAAAATTACCAAAAAAAATGACAAATGGTCTGCTCCTCAACCATTCATTAGCAACTTAGCTACGGGTGGGCATAGCGTCAAAACGATCAAGGTTGGGCCCGATAATCACCTTTATATCAATGTTGGCTCCAGCTGCAACGTATGTAATGAAAGTGGTCCTACACGCGCCACTATTTTACGTTACACATTAGAAGGAAAGCCAGCTGGCGCGATCCCTGTTGTTGGCAGACATGCGCTACCACCAATTTGGGCTAGAGGATTAAGAAACGCTCAAGGTTTTGCTTGGCACCCTACCACCAATGAAATGTTCGCGACTAATAATGGTTCAGATATGCGCTCAAGCACTAAAGGCGGTAAGGTCGATGATGAGTTGCCGCCTGAACATATCAATCTAATTACGCGTGGCAACCATTATGGCTGGCCACACTGCTGGGAATCTTTAGACAACCCTAACGTCATGTTCACCGACCCTAACTTCCCTGGGCCAGATGGTTTTTGTAAAACAACAACCCCGCCTGCTATCACCTTAACGTCACACTCGACGCCGATTGGCATTACTTTTTTAGACAAAAGTCACTTTCCAAGTGAATTTAAACAGGATGCCATTGTCTCATTGCATGGATCTTGGAATCGTGAGCAACTGAGTGGTTATAAACTAGTCCGCATCAAGTTTAGTGCCGGCAAGCCAATAGAAGCAGTTGATTTTGTAACGGGCTGGCTTAAAAATAATCGCGCATGGGGACGGCCTGTAGATGCTGCAGTTGGCCCAGATGGCGCGCTGTACGTGACGGATGATAGAACCGGTTATATTGTCCGAATTGCTTATAAAAACATTTAACCTTTTAAGGGGAACGCCATGTCAAAATTACTTGTTAAATCAGTATTGATATTTTTTAGCTGCATCACATTCACTTTTGCAGCGCAATTGCCTGGTAATGTTGCGCTACACATTGCCAAAACCCACTACCTACACCCTGTACACCTATTACACCCATACCTAGATGTTTGGCATATGAAAGGGCCTTTAGCAGAAAAGGCAGCTATCGCATCATTGCAGAAGCGCTTTGCTAAGGTGGAAGAGTGTACAGAAAATAGTGAGGCAGATGTTGTATTATTGCTAGAGCCGCATATGTTTTACAACCCTCAAATGCGAGTGTTTCACGCTGAGTATATCGCACGAGCATATACGAGTAATGGAGAGCCCATCACACGCATTAAAAAACAAGCACGGCAAAATGGAAGCTTAGGGTTGGCGCCAAACTTTTACATGGACAAAAGCTATACAAAAGCGATAGATAAAGTCATCGATAAATTAGTCGTTGACCAAGCTTTTTTGGCGGCTTTAGATAAAAATAGTCAAATTAAAGCGGGCACGATATGCAATAGTTTAGACAACTTGCCGCTAGATAAGCTGTACTATTAAAAAATAGAGAACCAAAAAAAATGAAAAAACTATTCATACTGCTGGCCATGTTAAATATCGCAAACTTGGAAGCCAAATCACTATACTCAAAAACAATTACAGGGCTATTAACGCCAGAATCTGTCGTACAAGCCGAGAATGGTGATCTGTACGTTTCTGAAATTAACGAGTTTAATATAGATGGCGATGGTCAAATTAAAAAAATAAGCGCGAATGGAAAAGTATCCGTATTTGCTAAGGGCTTCGACGACCCTAAAGGCTTAGCACTCATTAACAGCAAGCTTTATGTCGCCGACAAAACGCGCATTCTAGAAGTAATGCCTGATGGTAACTGGCAAGTATATGCTGCAGAAACGGCATTTCCTTTTACGCCGCAATTTCTAAATGACCTGGAAGCAGACAAATATGGCAATTTATATGTGAGTGATAGTGGTGATTTGAGTTCTGGTGGTGCCATCTATAAAATCGCAAAAGATGGTGTCGTGAGCGTCATCGTTGATAGCAGCAAACCAGAAGTGCTAGCACCTAACGGTTTATTATTTGAAGGCCGAAATAATTTATTATCTGTTGATTTTGCTTCTGGCATTTTATATCGAGTGAATATTGGTACCGGGAAAATGACGCAAATAGCAGAGGGCTTTGGTGGTGGTGATGGCATCATCAAAACAAAAAAAGGTAAAATTTATGTCAGCGATTGGGAAAATGGTTATATCTACCTTTCAGCTGCAGGGAGCGCACGTATTGTTAAAGGTGATTTCAAAAGTCCCGCTGACATTGCATTAAGCAAAGATGGAAAATACATATTAATCCCTGTGATGAAAGCAGGCGCACTAGAGTTCATGAAGCTAAAATAGCTTTAGAATCAGCCTAGTGGAAACCTGCTATTTAGAACCAATTGAACTTCGTCAGAGCGCACTGAATTGGCTGCTCTCTGACAACCATATCCGCAAAACCGAAGGTGTTTCTGCCCTACAAAAAGCCTTCTCAGCAAAACAAATCAAACTGAGTCGTAGCACTAAAATTAGTATTTCGGCCAATAAAAAAATCCCTGGTAGACCTGATAAGCCTGAATTAGTATCTCCACTAGAAGTAAAAAAACGCTCAATGCGTACTGACGAAGGTCGCGCTTCTCTTGTTCATGCCTTAGCACATATAGAATTTAATGCTATAAACTTAGCGTTAGATGCCATTTGGCGTTTTGAACATATGCCAGATCAATACTATATTGACTGGTTG
Organism: Methylophilaceae bacterium; assembly: GCA_048595445.1. Classification (GTDB taxonomy): domain Bacteria; phylum Pseudomonadota; class Gammaproteobacteria; order Burkholderiales; family Methylophilaceae. Next base: position 115,318 of record JBJPGD010000021.1, on the reverse strand, counting down.
AAAGTGGCCGCTGAAGAGGCTTACCATTTCTCGCTATTGAGCAATCACTTACAAACACTGGGCTATGCTTACGGCAGTTTTAGTGGGCATAACGCTTTATGGGAAATGGTAGAAAAGACAAAAGGCGATGTGCTTGCTCGCATGGCATTAGTACCCCGGACGATGGAAGCGCGCGGGCTAGATGCTAGCCCAGCTTTACGCAACAAACTAGCGCAAGCTGGAGACATAGCCGCTGCAGAAATATTAGATATTATCTTACGTGATGAAATTGGCCATGTCGCCATTGGTAATCACTGGTACAACTGGATTTGCGAGCAACGCAAACTAGACCCCATTAAAACGTTTGAGGCATTACGTGTGGAATATGCTGCACCAAAAATGCGTCCGCCTTTTAATATGGAGGCCAGAAGAAAAGCTGGATTTACTGACGAAGAATTAGCGTTGCTTTGAATGTTGGGCGTTAAGCATTAAATAAATGAATAATGCCATCTAAGCCGTTAAAGTTTAATGCATACATCGCTTGTTCTTGCACAATAGGTTTTGCATGATAAGCCACCCCTGCTCCTGCGACATCCATCATTTTCAAATCATTCGCACCATCGCCAATGGCAATGGTTTGTTCTGTTTTTAAACCTAGCTCATCACGCAACTTCTCAAGCTCTTGTGCTTTGCGTTCTGCATCAACAATATCGCCGACAACACTACCAGTTAATTTCCCATCGACAATATCCAACACATTAGACACAGCGTAATCCAAACCTAAGGTTTCTTTCACATGATTCGCAAAGAAGGTGAAACCACCAGAGACCACCATGGTTTTGATATTATTGGCTTTGCAAGCTGCTACCCATTCCTGCGCACCTGGATTGAACTTTAAACGCTCATCTATTACACGTTGAAGTGCGCTTTCTTCTAACCCTTTCAGCAAAGCTACCCGCTTACGTAAACTTTCAGAAAAATCTAACTCACCTCGCATGGCAGCTCCTGTAATTGCTGCTACTTGCGGCTTGATATGCATCATATCGGCAATTTCATCAATACATTCAATCGCAATTAAGGTAGAGTCCATGTCCATGACACACAAACCAAAACCACTTAATCGCTGCTTATCTGACACTAGTGCGCAATCTACCTGTTGTGCAACACAAAAGTTTTTCACTTCCTCTATTTCAGATGAATGAATGGGTAGGTAATAAGCATACTCACCTATCTGCATAAACTGTGTACTACCGCCGATTAAACGATGAATATGGGTAAGATGCGCAACAGTAATGGCGCGGCCTTGAACAACTAAACGCATGGAATTAACAATTAGAATGAATAAAAAGCAATTATAGCAGTTAGCACAAACGCATCACCGTTATCAGTATTAAGCTGTTCTTTGACTTGGTGGATTGTAGCCTTGAGTGCTATCATTTTTCATACAACATTAAACGAGAATAAATAATGAAATTTACGCCTTCAAATATGACATGGTTAAACCTCCCCAACATGCCCCTCCCAGTAAAAGTGCTTTTTACGGGCTATTTGCTAGTGGTTGGCGTCGGTTTACTCATGGCTGGCTTACAAATCATGATGACGCACGGCATGGCAGATGGCGAAGTAGGCTTATCAAAGAACGATATTGTGTATAGCTATTATGGCGACCGTGCAAACAGCACATTAGAAAGCAAGCTAAACGGATCGATGAAAGCCAATGCGCCCGACGAAGTACGCGAAGATATTATTCAATGGGTACGTAAAGGTGCACCAAAAGATGATTGGGATGCGCACTTTAAAAGCGTGTTTGAACAAAACTGCGTCGTTTGTCACAGCAACATGCCAAATATCCCTAACTTTACAAACTTTGAAGAAGTGCAAAAAGCGGCTGCGACAGGCGATGGCGCAAGCTTCCAAAGCTTAACGCGCATTTCACACATTCACTTATTTGGTATTAGCTTTATCTTCTTCTTTATTGGCCTTATTTTCAGCTTTGCAGTTGGTGTACCAAAAAAACTTAAAATACTGGCGATTGCTTTTCCATTCGGGTTCCTAATTTTAGACATCTTGTCATGGTGGCTCACTAAGCTAGCACCCGGCTTTGCTTATTTGACAATCATCGGCGGCATCGGTTATAGCATCGCCTCTACTTTTATGTGGGTTACCAGCATGTATCAAATGTTTATTTTGTCAAGAAATGGCAAAGTATATGGCAATGCTTGGGAGCAGGATTTATAGTCTAACTACTTTCAAACTATAAAAGCCGCAGTTTAAACACTGTGGCTTTTTTGTTTACGCGCTTTTTACTAGCCTCAGCCCCGCTTTTGCGAGAAAATACCACTTGGTATAACCAATCAACAAACCCATCTAAACAATGAATTTACATGAATATCAATCCAAGCAACTACTGCAACGCTACGGCATAGCCATACCAACTGGCGAAGTAGTACAGTCTGAAAAATCAGCGGCAGCAGCCACCAAACAAATTCCTGGCGATACTTGGGTTGTCAAAGCACAAGTACATGCAGGCGGTCGCGGTAAAGCAGGTGGCGTTAAAGTCGTGTCATCAGCATCAGAAGCACAAGGCGTTGCAGGCGGTTTACTAGGAAAATCCTTAGTGACCGTCCAAAATGCTCCCGATGGCCAACCAGTGCATCGCGTACTTGTTGAACAAACATTACCGATTGCACGTGAGCTCTATTTATCATTGCTAGTCGACCGTACGCTGGAACGCGTAATAATGATTGCATCATCCGCTGGTGGCATGGATATTGAAGAAATTGCTGCAACACAACCTGAAAAAATATTACAAGAAGTCTGTGATCCATTAAACGGCTTAGTTGATTTTCAAGCACGCAATATCGGATTTGCATTAGGTTTGGGAGGCGACCAAATTGCTGCGTTTACTCAATTAGCGAAAGGCCTATACAAGCTTTTCACAGAAAATGATTTAGCATTACTAGAAATTAACCCACTGATTGTGACTGCTGATGGTGGTTTAGTTGCCCTAGATTGTAAAATGACGGTGGATGACAATGCGCTTTATCGTCAAAAAACCTTAGCCGGGTTACGCGATTGGTCACAAGATGATGCAAAAGAAGCGGAAGCTCATCACTCAGGCCTCAACTACATTGCGCTAAATGGCAATATTGGTTGCATGGTGAATGGTGCAGGCCTTGCCATGGCAACGATGGATTTGATTAAGTTACACGGGGGCAAACCGGCTAACTTCCTAGATGTTGGTGGTGGCGCTACCGCTGAAACCGTAACCAAAGCCTTTAAAATTATTTTAGCTGACCAAAACGTACAAGCCATTTTAGTGAATATATTTGGTGGTATTATGCGTTGCGATATCATTGCGACAGGCATTATCACTGCAGTAAAAGAGGTCGAAATGACGATTCCTGTTGTCGTCCGTTTAGAAGGCACAAATGTTGAATTAGGTAAGAAAATGTTGCGGGAAAGCGGGCTAAATATCATCTCTGCTGAACACTTAACTGATGCTGCTGAACAAGCTGTAAAGGCGGTAGCATGAGTATTTTAGTCGACAAAAACACAAAAGTGTTATGCCAAGGTTTTACTGGCAAACAAGGCACCTTTCATTCTGAACAAGCCATTGCTTATGGCACGCAAATGGTCGGAGGCGTGACCCCAAAAAAAGGCGGTCAGCAGCACCTTGATTTACCAGTATTCAATACTGTGCGTGAAGCAGTAAAAGAAACGCAAGCAAACGCGAGCGTCATTTACGTGCCGCCACCTTTCGCTGCAGATTCTATTTTGGAAGCGAGTGATGCGGGCATTGCGTTAGTGGTGTGTATTACAGAAGGTATTCCAGTGCTAGATATGCTGAAAGTTAAAATAGCATTAGAAGCCAATGGTACAAAATTAATTGGGCCAAACTGCCCAGGCATTATCACACCAGATGAATGTAAAATTGGCATTATGCCGGGCAACATTCACTTAAGAGGTAAAGTTGGCGTGGTATCACGCTCAGGCACATTAACTTACGAAGCGGTACATCAAACAACTGCGCTTGGGCTAGGCCAAACAACCTGCGTCGGCATTGGCGGCGATCCAATTAAAGGGCTGAACTTTATTGAATGCCTACAACTGTTTGAAGCCGACCCAGAAACTGAAGCCATTATTATGGTGGGGGAAATTGGTGGTGGCGATGAAGAGGCGGCTGCTGACTATATTAAACATCATGTTACTAAACCTGTCGCCGCTTATATCGCCGGCCTAACCGCACCAAAAGGCAAGCGCATGGGTCATGCTGGCGCAATTATTTCTGGCGGTTCTGGACACGCAGAAGATAAAATTTCTGCACTTGAAAGTGCAGGTGCTGTGGTCGCTAAATCGCCAGCGGGGTTGGGGGAGGCAGTGATGAAAGCGATAAAAATAAAGGAAGTTAAACTTTGAAAAAATATACTTTATTAGTTTTATTGTGTTTATCGCTATTCAGTCAGATTAGTTGGGCTGAAGACATTGCTTACTTACTAACAGCCTCCTCTAAGGGTGACATCTCTACCGTTAAGGCTATGCTACAAAGTGGCGTCAATCCTAATACTAAAGATCAAGACGGCATCACAGCCTTAATGTACGCTGCACGCAAAGATGAAGCAGCAGTTGTAGCATTATTAATTAGCAAAGGCGCCGAAGTTAACGCAAAAGATAATGGTGGTTGGACGCCATTGATGTTCGCTGCAAAAAGAGATCATATTGAAACCATGAGAATCCTATTAAAAAATGACGCGGATCCAAAAGTTCGCGACCCGAGTGGTTGGAGTGCTTTTGGTATGGCCGCCACTTCGGGACACAGTGATTCAGTTGAACTAATGCTTAATCATGGCGTTGATGCCAACAGTAGTAGTGATGCTGGCAAAACAGCACTTATGTATGCAGCTAAAAGTGGTGACTTGGCAACCGTTAAAGTGCTGATAAAAAGTGGTGCGGACAGCAATCTAAGAGACCGCCAAGGTGCTACAGCGATGATTTATGCCGCACGTAAAGGTCACGCATCAGTAGTGAAACATCTCATTGACCAAGGCGCAAATGCTAATACTGAGGATAATGCAGAATGGACGGCATTGACTTGGGCTATCAAGAAAACACAACCAGCACCAGCTAAAGTCCTGATTGAGAATGGTGCTAATATCAATCATAAAGACGCTGAAGGTACGCCTATATTACAACTAGCAGTTGATAACAATTCTGTTGAACTGGTGAAACTGTTACTTGCCAACAAAGCCAATTTAAAAGCGCGTGACAAATACGGGCTTACTGCTTATGTATATGCGCTTAAAAAAGGTAATCCTGAAATTGTCAAACTCATCAAAGATGCTGGTGGCAAATATTAATTTATGAAAATCGCCATTGCTCAACTTAATGCTGTTGTTGGTGACATCTCAGGCAATGCCGATAAAATTATTCAATTTGCTACAGAAGCAAAACAACACGGAGCTAGTTTACTCATTACTCCAGAGCTTGCATTGTGTGGTTACCCGCCAGAGGATTTGTTATTCCGACAAGATTTTATTGATGCCAATCAAAAAATATTAACGCGTATCGCTAAGACGCTACCTGATATGACTGTAATTATTGGCCATATTCACCAAGTAAATAAGCAGCTATTTAATGCCGCCAGCATTTTGCAAGATGGGGAAATTGTATCCACTTACCATAAACAGGTGCTGCCTAATTACAGCGTATTTGATGAAGAGCGTTATTTCGAGCCTGGCAATCAGCCATTAGTGTTTGATTTAGAGGATACACGGTATGGCGTCATGGTCTGTGCTGATGGCTGGGAGCCTGGACCAGCAGAACAAGCCAAGCTGGCTGGCGCAGAATTTTTAATCGCACTAAACGCTTCTCCCTACCGCATGGATAAGCTCAGTACCCGCTACGAAGTGTTCAGTGACCGTGTGAAAGAAACTAGGCTGCCTATCATTTACACCAATCTTGTCGGTGGTCAAGACGAACTTGTGTTTGACGGAGCTTCTTTTGTATTGAATTCTCAAGCCGAGGTCACGCATCAACTACCTTCATTTGTAGAATCACTAAGCTATGTGGAAGTAAAAGATAAACAACCACTGGCAACCAAGCTGATTTCGCCATTAAGTTTAGAAGCGATGGTTTACAATGCGCTTAAACTAGGCCTTACTGACTACGTCAACAAAAATGGCTTTCCTAGTGTTGTGCTTGGTCTGTCAGGCGGCATTGACTCTGCATTAACACTTGCAATCGCTGTTGATGCACTCGGCGCAGACCGTGTAAAAGTGTTGATGATGTCATCGCAATACACTGCTAGCATGAGTGTCGATGATGCGGTAGAAATGGCTAAACTAGTCGATGTTGACTACAGCCTCATCCCTATCAAGTCTCTGTTCGAAGGATTTAAAGACGCGCTATCAGAAGAGTTTGAAGGCAAACCAGAAGATACAACAGAAGAAAACCTACAAGCCCGTATTCGCGGCATATTACTCATGGCACTGTCTAACAAGTTTGGCGGCATTGTCTTAACAACTGGCAACAAATCAGAGGTGGCAGTAGGCTATAGCACTTTGTATGGCGATATGGCTGGCGGCTTCTCGCTGCTTAAAGATGTACCAAAAACATTGGTCTATAAGCTAGCCAATTATCGAAACAACATCTCACGTGTAATTCCAGAACGCATTATTACACGCCCTCCTAGTGCTGAGTTGCGCGATGACCAAACTGACCAAGACAGTTTGCCACCTTACGAAATTCTAGATGGCATTATGCAAGCTTATGTTGAAGATGACCTAAGCCTTAAGGCAATCGAGCAGCTTGGTTATAGTGAAGCTGATATCAAGCGAGTGACAAGTTTGATTGATAGGAACGAATATAAGCGCCGACAAGCACCAATAGGCGTCAGAATTACACAACGTGGCTTTGGTAAAGACCGGCGCTATCCAATTACATGTAAATTAAACTTCAATTAGTAGTACAATTTAATAAAGTATTCAGGAGAATGAAATGAAAAAGATAGAAGCCGTCATTAAACCATTTAAATTAGAAGAAGTCCGTGAAGCCCTTTCTGAAATTGGCATTAACGGTTTAACGGTGACAGAAGTTAAAGGCTTTGGTCGCCAAAAAGGCCATACAGAGCTGTACCGTGGTGCAGAATATACCATCGATTTTTTACCTAAAGTAAAACTGGAGCTTGTTGTTGCAAACGACTTGGTAGACTCCGCAATGGAAGCAATCACTAAATCCGCACATACTGGCAAGATTGGTGACGGTAAGATTTTTGTGACGAATGTAGAGCAAGTGCTGCGCATTAGGACTGGCGAAACAGGTGAAGAAGCCGTATAACGCTTCCTAAAAATTATAGTGGTCGGCGTGGTACTTAGACCACTACTGTCACTTACTCAGTAAAAACACTCCGCACATAATCCAAATCTTCTTGCGTATCGACGCCACTAGCAGGCGCATTATCTGTTACTGATACAGCAATTTTATAACCGTGATACAAAACTCTGAGCTGCTCTAAGCTCTCAATTTTTTCTAGCTCAGTCACACTCAACTTAGCATACTGTTTTAAGAAACCAACACGATAAGCATAAATGCCAATATGGCGGTGTGCTTGAATATTCTGTTTACATTCCTCATCACGTGGATACGGAATTGGTGAACGACTGAAATACAAAGCATTACCATTTGTATCCATCACTACCTTCACGACATTAGGGTTTAGTATCAAAGCCTCATCATTAATTGCATGACAAGCAGTTGCCATCACAGCATCTTTGCTATGCGCCAGCGTTAGTGCGACCTCTTGGATCAAAAGCGGGTCTATCAGTGGTTCATCACCCTGTACATTGACCACAATTTCATCGTCATCCCAATTTAGCTTTTGTGCAACTTCGGCTATTCTATCGGTACCTGACTGATGATCAACACGCGTGAGTACAGCATCAACATTATTTTCTTGCGCGGTTTGCATGATTTTTTCAAAGTCGGTAGCGATGACTACACTTTCTGCTCCGCTTTTATTCGCTTGTTCTGCCACTCGTATGACCATTGGCTTTCCAGCTATATCAAGCAAAGGTTTTCCTGGCAAACGCGCACTGGCATAACGCGCTGGAATAACCACTCTAAAAGACACTATTCCACCTTCTCGTCTGCATCAAGTTTTCGCGCTTCATCCTCTAGCAGTACAGGAATGCCATCACGTATAGGGTAAGCTAAACGTGCTGATTTTGAGATCAGCTCGTTTTCAGCTTTCTTGTAAATCAATGGTCCTTTAGTAACAGGACAAACAAGTATTGCTAATAACTTAGCATCCATTATCATGCACCTCCATTTTTCATCACTTCTTTAATGTTGAGCCGCCTTTAGTTTTTTAAGCAATAAAGGTAATAACCCAACATCCATTTTAGCCTCTACTGGCAATACCCAATGATGCGACTTAGCAAAAGCCTCGCATTTTACGGCATCTTTTTCCGTCATGATTAACGCTTCGCATTCTATGTCGTTTAGATCTTGAGCGGTAAATGCATGATGATCATCAAAGCTTAAGCTTTTAAAATTCAAACCTAAACCGCTTAAATAATCAAAAAAACGTTCTGGCTTTCCGATGCCCGCCAATGCAGCAACCACTTTATTCTTAAAATGCGCTAACGTCACCTTTGATGCTGGGTTACTTAAATTATAAAACGTTTGGCCTTCGAGTTGCATCTCAAATGCACCAGATATTGTTTTTTCACCATGACAAATAATCGCATCCACTGTTTGCAAGCGGCTTAAAGGCTCACGCAAAGGCCCTGCGGGTAATAGCCGCTGTCCGGCTGCTGTCTGCTGGTCCACTACCACTATCTCGATATTGCGTTGTAAACGGTAGTGCTGTAAACCATCATCGCTAATAATGACATCACACTCTGGATGCGCCTTAATTAGCGCTTTGCCCACCTCAACTCGGCTAATCCCGACCCAAACCGGGCAATCACAGCGTCTTGCAATTAATAGCGGTTCATCACCAACTTCCGCAGCCAAACTAGCTTGTTGCACACTAACAGGCTGGCCATTTTTCACACCGTAACCACGACTAATCACGCCCGGATGATAACCCTCTTTTTTCAGCTGGTCGGCTAGCCACATCACAACAGGTGTCTTACCACTACCACCCATATTAATGTTACCTACAATAACAACTGGTACAGCTAGTTTATGTGACTTTAGTAGGCCAATTTTGTAGCCGCATCGTCTTAGCGATGCAAGAATAGAGAATATCCAAGAAAGCGGAATAAGAACCAGATAGTAAAAAGCGTTTTTATGGTGCCATGCGCGTAAGATTAGGTCATGCATTCGTTGACCCCTTAGCGCCTATTCGCTGAACTCTTTTTGGTACAGTTTTGCATAATAGCCTTTTGCTTTTAAAAGCTGTTTATGTGTGCCTGATTCAACAATTTTTCCTTTATCCATCACTAATATTCTATCGGCATTTTCAATCGTACTGAGTCGATGGGCAATAACTAAACTCGTACGGTTCTGCATCAGCACATCTAAAGCTGCCTGTACATGCTGTTCAGATTCCGTATCTAATGCTGAAGTTGCTTCATCTAATAACAGAATAGGTGCATTTTTTAAAATAGCACGTGCAATGGCAATGCGCTGACGCTGACCACCAGAAAGGCGAACACCTCTATCCCCTATTTCATTTTGCAGGCCTTGTGGCAGTTGTTGAATAAATTCCCAAGCATTAGCGGCCTTTGCCGCATTAATCACTTCTTCTTCACTGGTGTCTCTAAGCGTGCCGTAAGCAATATTATTAAAAACAGTGTCATTGAATAAAATAATATCTTGGCTTACCAATGAAAATTGCGCACGTAGATCTTTAAGTGATAATGCACGCACGTCCAACCCATCTAATAAAATCAAGCCTTGTTGTAACTCATAAAAGCGTGGCAACAAGTTAACTAAGGATGTTTTACCGCCGCCTGATCGCCCAACCAAGGCAACTTTCTCACCTGGCTTTACCGTGAAACTCAAATCATCTAAGGCTAAGCGTTTCGCATCTTCATAACGTAGGCTGACATTTTTAAACTCTATTTCACCCTTAACAGCGTCAATTGAGGTCTCACCTTCATCAGCTTCAACTGGTGAATCAATCACTTCAAATACACTTTGCGCCGCTGCTAAGCCAATTTGAAGGTCTTCATTCGCAGCAGTGATATGTTTGATTGGAGAAATCATCATCAATAGAGCACCAATAAAAGCGGCAAACTCTCCAACAGAAAAACGACCTAAAGCGTAATAAACAACCAGCCCCAATGCCAACGCAGCTAAAACCTCAATCACAAAACTATTTAAGCCCGTGATACGGGCTGAGCGTAATTCTAAATTTCTATTATTAATCACAACGTTTGAAAAACGTTCGTGTTCATAATTTTGTGCGCCAAAAATTTTAACGATTCTTTGACCAGAAATAGCTTCTTCAGAAACTTTAGTCATTTCCCCGACAGCTAATTGCACTTTTTTGGCATTAGCACGTAACTTTGGTGTTGTTTTTCTTAAATATAGAACCATAAAAGGTGCGACTACCGCAAAAATTAGCGTTAATCTCCAATCGAGATAAAGCATATAAGCGACTAGACCAATCACCGTTAGTACATCTCTCAACACATTCATTGCAGTACGCGTACAAACACTGGAAAGCCGCTCGGCATCGTAGGTCAGTTTAGAAACCATGATCCCTGTAGACTGTGCATCAAAAAAGCTCACTGGCATTTGCATCAGCCGCCCAAATGCTTGCCTCCTGAGTGTTTCCACAACACGTCTCGCTATCCAACGGATGCTGTACATCGAAACAAATCCCATCAGGCCACGCACCACCATCAAACTAAACAGCATCATTGGTAATAAGAAAGTTTGTGATGAAGCCTGGCTGACAAAGCCCTCATCCGTTATTTTTTTTATTAGTGCTAAAAACGCCGTATTGCTTAGGGCTAAAACTGTGGTAGCAGTAATGGTGATTGCAAAGATATATTTATGCTGCCAGGCATAGCTGAAGACACGCAAAAACAAAGCTTTAGCGTTATGTATCTGCGGGAGTTCGTGTTTCTTACGCGAGCGTTTCGACATCAGAAACCTTGTAGAAACAGATCAAGAAAATAGTGTGTTTAATTACTAGACCCTAATTGTGTCGCAAAAGTAATGTGCGTGTATTCAGCAATACGAGCAGCTTCCATGACATTAACAACAGTCTGATGCGTTGTTTTAGCATCCGCATTAATCACGATTGTTGGGTCTTTCGCATCACCTACGGCGGCTCTCAGCGCATTACTAATTTCTTCCACGCTAGACCCTGCCTCTTTCGCATCAACCATATAACGGCCTTGCGCGTCAATGTCGACAGTAATCACAGCTGGCTTATCTTCCGGTGTATTAGCCTCGGCTGTCGGCAAGTTAATTTGCAACTCGCTCGTACGAGAGAAAGTCGCGTTTACGATTAAAAAGATAATAATCACCAACAAAACATCAATTAACGGAATAAAGTTAATTTCTAGCTCTTCGTGATTTCTTCCACGTTGAAAATTCATTTTACTGTTCCTTTAACTTAGCAAGCTAGTCTTTATAATCTCTAGGACTAGCGTTCACCATGTAGAATTTCAACTAGTTTAATCGCCTGCTGTTCCATATCGATTAATAGCGCATCTACTTTGCTGCGGAAATAACGGTATGCAATCATCGCGGGTACAGCCACAATAATACCTGCGGCAGTGTTATATAGTGCTATTGAAATACCACGCGCAAATTGAGCAACATCGTGCCCAGAGTTTGTAAACGCACCAAACAGCTCCACCATCCCAATGACCGTACCTAACAACCCGAGCAATGGTGCTACAGTAGCAATTGTGCCTAACGTAGAAAGATACTTTTCTAAATTGTGAGCAACTGCACGACCTGTTTCTTCAATCGCCTCTTTGGTCACTTCTCTTGAGTTTTTCTCATTGGCTAATGCACTAGAAAATATTCTGCCTAACAATGAGTGCCCTTCGAGCTTGCTAAGGCTTTCTTTGTTAATGACACCTTCTTGCTGAGTCCATTTTTGTATTTCTGACAACAACCCACTCGGCGTAACGACTTCAGTTCGTAATGCCCAAAAACGCTCAACAATAATCGCTAACGCGATAATTGAAGCAAAAATTAGCGGCCAAATCGGCCAGCCCGCAGCTATAATAATTTCCCACACAGTGGTAACTCCTTAATTAAATCGTACAAATCTAAACTAACGTTACTTTAGCTTACAAGCGCCCTATTCGGCAAGTTAGACTTTATAAATATTTGTCATACCAGTATTTTTTATTAACTATACGTTCCGCACTCACTTTAAGCGTGTTGTCACGCATAAAATCTAATGTAATTGCGCCATGATGGTCTGATCGATAGTCCTGTGACCCGCGGCTAGCGAAGCGTGCAATGATGGTGGATTTAGGATGCTTGAAACGATTTAAATAGCCTACGGTAAAAATAACATGCTTGGCATTAACCGCTTTAATAAAACTTTCCGTTGAGGAAGTTTTACTGCCGTGATGTGGCGCTACTATCACATCACTAGCTAGTTTATATTTGTGTGTTTTCAATAACAGTTGCTCAGATTCTTTTTCCACATCCCCAGTCAATAATATGCTGCCGTAACGGCTAGTGACTTTAATGACGCAACTTCGATTGTTATCTTTAATATTAATGTCCTGATAGCTTTGCACGCTCGGATGCAGCACTTCAAACCTAATCGCATCCCAGCGCCACTTTTGGCCAGCATAGCACTTTAATTGTCTGGGCATCAGCTCTTTAGTGGCTGGCATCTCATACGAGCTGGCTAGCCAATTAATCGGCACTTGTGACAGCATTGATGCCGCCCCTCCACTATGATCATTATCATCGTGACTAATCACCATCGCATCTAGCTGTTTAATGCCTTGACTGCGTAGATAAGGTACGACAATTTTACTGCCAGCATCACTTTCCTCATTATATTGTCGGCCTGTGTCATACACCATTGCATGCGTTGCTGTTTGCACAACGACGGATAAGCCTTGGCCAACATCTAATACAGTGACTTTCATTTCCCCTTCTTCCAACCTAGGTAAAGCGACAAACAACATTGGTAGCATGAGTACTAAACCCAGCCAACGTTGTGGCATTCCGCGTGGCAACAACAACCAAAGTACGCCCAGCATGGCCAACCCAATTGCCCACATTGGTGCAGCAGCCTGCTGCCATGTGGCGAAGGGTGAACTGGCTAACCAATTGAGCACATGCATACAGATTTCAAGTATTGTTTGTGATGTATGCAAAATAAAATCTAGTGGTAATAAAGCACCTAAAATAGCTAAAGGCACGACCAATAAACTAATGATGGGAATAGCCAGCGCATTGGCAATCGGTGACACAACTGACGCTTGCCCAAACATTAAAATTAAAAATGGCAATAAGCCCAACGTCACTGACCATTGCGTATTGATTGCCTCTAATAGCCAATGTCTAATTTTTAATCGATTAACGGTGGCATAAGCAATCACTGCTACCGCAGAGAATGACAACCAAAAGCCGGGAGCGATGACTGCCCAGGGATCCAATAGCACGACCACCATCAAAGCAATTGCCAGTACGCGTGATAGTGGCACACGTCGACTCAGCAATAACGCGACCGCAAACGTCATCAGCATATAGAGCGTACGCTGTGTGGGGACGGATAAACCAGCTAAACAAGCATAGAGCAAGGCGACCAAAGCACCCCCTATCGTTGCCGCTTGTCTTGTAGGCATACGCAGTGCCAGTCGCGGGTTGCGACGCCATAAAAAGGCAATCACACTAAATGCCAGACCTGCCAACATTGTGATGTGCAGGCCAGAAATGCTCATTAGATGATTGGTGCCTGTACGTAAATACACGTCCCAATCTTTGGTCGTAATTTGACTATCATCACCCACGACCAAACCACGAACAACACCAGCATAGGGTTTATTGGCAAGTACCTGGCTAATGCGGTTGCCAACTTTCTCACGGCAATACTCAACCATATAACTTGGTCGCCAAACAAAACCTGAAATCTTGTGCATGCCGCTTTTACTACGTATGGAACCCATGGCGCGGATATTCTGTGCCAGCGCCCATGCCTCAAAATCATAGCCGTGTGGGTTGACTGTGGTATGTGGCCGCTTAAGCCTTACGGTGAACCGCCAACGTTCCCCTGCCTTGAACTTTGCGGGTGCCAGCAATGCCATTTCATCGACTGTATCTGCCGATTGATACCAAGCGCCAGGTTTGTAATAACTTAGCCCAATATGCTTAGGCACTTGTGCATCACCTGTTAGCACTTGCTCTACATCAAATCGAAAACGTTCACCACGCGCGGTGACTTCTGACATGGTAGCAACCACACCGACTATCTCAATGTTTTTCTGTTCCCATGCTTTGGGCAGCTCATCATTTAAACGCAAAGTAGCAAATAATGCTGCATAGAAAAAACCAACCAAACCTGCTGATATAAACACAGCTGGCAATCGACAATATTGGGGTGCTCTAAAATGACGTAGTAAAACAAACAGGAAAAGGCTAATCGCAATAACCGGCAGCCAATAAAGTGAAGGCAATGCCACTTGCTGTTGTAACAGCCAAGCGCCAAAGACAAAGCCTAGTGCAAAGACTATCATTTAGTTAATTTATTATTTTTATACTTCAAGAAAACATTATCTTGTAAAGATAGCAATCTGACAAATGGAAGCGCATCCGTACATAGAAGCACAAGTTTATAAAGTAACTGGAGAAAAAGGAATAACTGAATTAGGGATGTATAGACTGCCTCTATCACCTCAATAATTGTCTGATATCGCGATTTATAAGAAAATAAATAAACCATTGATATATATATAAATATAAGCCTAATTTTAACAACTACCCAATTAACAGACATCACCACATATTGATAATAGAAAAGCAAAGTAGACATGCTTGATAAATAAAAAATTATCAAGTAAAGTGAATATAAAACAATGAATAAAAAGGAGTTTCTGCTATGTCTACTTCCAATTTATATAAAACATTATCAGACACGCTGTTTGATAAACCCTGTTAGACATCACAGACTACCTGCAAAGGAGACTTCACAATGTCGCTATTTAAGGCTAATTCAATGACAGATACGAATGACCACGACTGGGTTACATTTCATCGCCTGCGTTTTCCCGAGCCGGTCTCGTCCATCGAACGGGTCTTTCCGCCCGTTGCCGGGCCTGATTGCTGGCTGTTCGGGCCGCATTACGCCGTCGGCCCGGACGGGATGATCACCGGCGTGAGCGACATCTGGGGCGGCGTGGGCATCTGGCACAGCCGTGATGCCGCGGAGGCGATGGTAGACGCGCCGGGTGACGCTATGCCCTGGCTCGGAGAGACCGTAGCCGCTTGGCATTGCCTTAGCGTTCCGGTCTCTCATCGCGGCGAGGTCAACTGGCGCGGGCATCTCCAGAATGGCGATGCCGTCCGTGCCGCCCCCGTCGATCCGGGCGGGCCGCTGATCGTCCTTACCTCGCGGGGTTCGCGTCGCGCGACGCTGCAACCCTTCCGCGCATCAAGCGATTTGTGGCGGGCGTTGTCGAGGTGTTGGATTCCTTCGGGGCGCAAGCATCAAACCTACGCCGGTCCGCGTTTCGCGGAGGTTTCGATGGACGTGACGGCTTCACGCTGTCGCTCTGGCACTCGGACGAGGGGATGCGGCAGGCGGCCTATCATCCCGGTGCGCACCGCACTCGTATAGACGAAGATAAGGCGGGGCTCCTGTCGGACCGCACCTCGTTCACACGGCTTCGTCCCATTCACAGCTGGGGCGACTGGGATGGAGAGGTCACCTGGACGCATGCGTGACGACGACAGAGAGGTTGCTAGCGGGATACTGGAGCCAAGGGCCATATTGAGCCAGATGCCTAACAAGTACTTACACGCGGAAAAAATAAAGCTGCTTTGCTTCCGCTACGCAACTTTCTTTTTCCGGTGAAGCAGGCGTTATGTTTATAAAATAGAAGCATGAGAAAAATTAATTCAACATGCCAAGCCTGCAAAACTATAAATATTATCTGTTTTTGGGGTGACATACTTGAAAAGAAATGGAAGCGCCCTGTATTGTTTACGCTATCGCTTTGTGAATTAGTTGGTAGCGCAGGGTTATTTTATTTTTCAAGCAATAAATCATTACAAGAACGAATTACAATCATACTTTTCATATTGTTAGCTATGCTTTTCACCTTGGCATTAATAGTGTCTTTAATGGGCTGTAATCGGTGCGTTGCAAGAATCTTCGGCAATGTATAAAAAACATAACGAAACCAATAACCCAGCATTCAATAATAAAATAGAAAAAGAATTATTGTGAAAATATTATCAATAGCATTCAAAAACATTGCTTTAGTCAAAGAGATTGAATCTCCTGAAAACCCAGGTGGATTAGAAAAAAGAGTTGCTTTAACCCCAGAAGATGTTGGACAGTTAACAGCTGTTGGGGTTAACGTATTTGTTGAATATGGTGCTGGCCTAGGTGTGGACTTTGAAGATGAAGAATATCTTAAAAATGGTGCTGTGATGCAAAAAGCAGATGAGATATACAAAGGTAAGGATATGATTATTAAATTCAAAGGCCCATCTTTGGAGTCTATATCTAAGATGAAAAAAGGTTGCGCTCTGTTTTGTATGGCGCATTTTCATTCATTCCCAGATAGGGCAAAAATGCTTGAGGATAATCAAATAAATGTTATCGCTATGGAAGAGATTCTTGAATCTCCTAAAGCCCAAACCGATGAGCAAATATTAGCGCGAACTGCGATGGCTGAAGCATTAAAAAGCTTTATTGATAATGAAACAATTGGAAATCTAAAGATATTTATTATAGGTCGAAATGAAAGATTAGCGGGCGCTGTAAGAAGAGCAGGAAATCGTAATCCCCATTCACTAAATATTTTACATAGAGATGTAAAGTTTGAAGAGTTAAAAGAGACAGGTAGTGAAACTCTGTATTTTTATGACAGTGAAGATTTTAACGATTTAAATAGATTAATTGAAAAATTAAAAGAGGCTAATTCTAACATTTTTGACCTTCATGAATTTGTATTAAAAAGTGGGGATATGGCAATTGCTGATTATAGAAAAACACATACACCTTCTGAATTTGGCTTGCGAAGAATTCAGTGCCTTCATGAAACAGGACAAGCAGGTGCAAGGTATGGGATTAAACTACTTAAAGAAAATAAACCTCAATTAGATATCTGTGAAGCAAAAGTTGTTGTATTGGGTTATGGTAATGTAGCAAAAGGCGCAATGCATGAAATATATAATCAAGGCTTCAAAAATATCAATATTTTAGGTCGCACCCAAACAGCTAAAGATAAGATAGATTTTTGGTTAAAAGATGTTGATTTGGTTGTAAATGGTGCAGAACTACCGCGAGAACTAAGAGGTATAACCTATCTTGTAAGTAATGACCATCTAAAAAGAGTAATTCCCAAAGGCTCAGTTGTGATTGATCTTGTAGGCGGAAGTGAGACAAATAGAAGTGCTGTTGAATCTGTACTTAGTTGCACATTTTTAACTGAGCCTCATTTTATTAAAGAGGAAGTTACAGTTTCAGCATTGTGGGGCTGGCCAATGTTGGGAATGATGAGAGAGAGTGCTATAAAATATTCAAGTCAAATTACAGATGTTCTAATTAGAAGAGAAAAATTAATCGAAGGCATAGATACTTTAACACCTGGAGTAAAACGAGCATTGGTTTGCGGACCATTTAAATAGACACTATATAACAAATGCCTCAAATCAGATTCCGCATACTGTCGCGATTTTTGCAAAAATCCGCGCCAATATGCTCCACCGTTTAAGCGGGCGTTAAGCAACTAATTTTAGGGTGTTATGTATCAACAATTTTTGAGTGTTTTAGCTATCACTTTAACGCTATTGGCTTTTGTCCCTTACATCATTTCAATTAATAAAGGCAAAACCAAACCTCATGTGTTTTCTTGGATTATTTGGGGCTCAACAACTTTTATTGCATTTTTGGCACAAGTTGAAGGTGGTGGCGGGATTGGCGTTTTAGCGATTGGCCTATCTGGCATTATTTCTATTTACATTGCATTTGTAGCTTGGGTAAAAAAATCAGAAATTATTATCTCTAGGTGGGATTGGCTATTCTTTCTTTCTGGAATGTTATCTCTGCCACTTTGGTATTTAACTAACAATCCACTATGGGCAATTGTTATCCTAACGGCCGTTGATGCGATTGGCTTTATGCCGACGATTAGAAAAGTATATTCTCACCCATTTGATGAAGACTTAACTTTTTTTGGTATTTTTATGGTGCGTAATTTTGTTGTAGTATCGGCGCTTAGTGTTTGTTCATTAACGACAATTTTATTTCCAGCAGTAATGGGGTTCGCTTGTTTGGTGTTAATTCTTGTTGCATTGTATCGTAGAAATATATAAATTCATGTTAGAAAATAACCTAATAAATTATTCCAGCGGTCAATACTGATCAGCATGGAATGTTTTATAGAATTCGGCTATTTCGGCCTTTTCGTTTCTGCATTTTTAGCAGCAACCATTTTGCCTTTGAGTTCTGAAGTTGTTTTAGGCGCGCTATTGTTAAATGGTTTATCGCCGATTGCACTCATTACAATTGCGACCATTGGCAATGTGTTGGGATCTCTGACCAATTATGCTTTAGGCTACTGGGCTAGCTTAGGCGTCATCAAAAAATGGTTGCGCATTTCAGAGGATGATCTTACAGATGCAAAGCGACGTTTTGAACAATACGGCTTGTTTATTTTATGTTTTGCTTGGGTGCCAATCATCGGCGACCCTCTCACCGTGATTGCTGGTATTTTTCGTGTTCGGTTACATTGGTTTTTAATATTGGTGACGGTAGGTAAGTTAATGCGCTATATCGTCATCAGTTATTTTGTGATGACTAATACTTAAAGGTGGCTAAAAAAGCACCACCCGCTAAGCAAAAATCGTAAAATGGTACGAGCTATTTAACCAACCAATAACAGTCTCTATTTTCTAGTGACGTTTTACGCATAAGGTGTATTAATGTATAGTAATTTTGGTATTTGAAGTGCCATTTAACCATCATAATGATTGGTTCAAAAAAGCTATAATGATGTTACATGTTAAGAGGAGAGAAGTATGATCGTTTGGCAAGGGTTTGGATTTTTAGCTGCGCTTATTCCCATTATTTTACTGGTCTTGTTTGATATGGGCGGTACTGAAATGACTTATGGAACTGAAGCGGCATTAATTATTTCTGCAATTGTAGTTTATCTTGTAGGTAGAAAATTAAACAGTAAGCCAGGTAAAGTATTAGTTGACCCTGAAACCAACCAAGAAGTAGAGCTAAAAAACAAACACACATTATTTTGGATACCAATGGAATGGTTTGGCTTAGTCATTGCTGCAGCTGGCTGCTATACTTTTATCAAACACTTCATCTAAGCAAGCCATTAAAAAAAGGACAAGTGTCACTTGTCCTTTTTTAATTACGTTTTTAGATAAGCTAAGAAAAAGCCACTAATTTACCATCCTCTAATCTATATTGCCTTTGCATTTTACTCGCCAAGGTCAGGTCATGTGTCACAACGATTAGGCTAGTATTCAACACTGCGTTAATTTCAATCAACAAGTCAAACACTTGGTCTGCTGTCACTCTATCCAAGTTGCCTGTTGGCTCGTCGGCCAATATAGCAGCTGGCTCAGTTACTAATGCACGCGCTAAAGCGACACGTTGGCGCTCACCGCCAGAAAGCTCACTTGGCATATGTTCTACACGATGCGACATGCCGACTTTATCCAACATAGATTTAGCCATGGCCAATGCTTGCTCACGCTCCATACGGCGAATCAATAATGGCATGGCGACATTTTCTATGGCGGTAAATTCTGGTAGCAGATGATGGAACTGGTATACAAAGCCAAGGGAGTCGTTGCGGATTTGACCTTTTCTCGCTTCAGACATATTGCTTAAGTTGTTGCCAAGCAGCTCGACTGTGCCGTTCGTTGGTGTATCTAGGCCACCTAGCAAGTGGAGCAATGTGCTTTTGCCTGAACCAGAAGCGCCGACAATAGCGATTTGCTCGCCTTTATTTACATTGAAATCAATACCATTTAATACGGCAACATCTAAACCGGTATAGGTTTTCTTTAAGTCTTCACAACGGATAATGCTACTCATAACGCAAAGCCTCCGCTGGGTTGATTTGAGAGGCTTTATAGCTTGGGTACAGCGTGGCAAATAAGCTTAATACAATAGAAGTAAGAATCACTGTAACCGCATCATTCAACTCTAATTTTGAAGGTAACTCGCTAATATAATACACATCTTTTGCTAGGAACTGCACTTGGAATAAGTTCTCAATAAATGGGATGATGGTGTCAATATTCAGTGCGATCACAACCCCGAAAAGTGCGCCGAAAAATGTGCCTATAATCCCGATGAGTGCTCCTTGAACAATGAAAATTTGCATAATGCTACGTGGGCTAGCACCTAGCGTACGCATAATGGCAATATCTGCCCGCTTATCGGTTACCGCCATCACTAGGGTTGAAACAATATTAAACGCTGCGACTGCCACAATTAAGGTAAGGATAATAAACATCACGCGCTTTTCTAGCTGCACCGCTTTAAAAAAGTTCGCGTGTTGCTGTGTCCAATCGGTAATATAGTACGCACCTAATGGCGTAAGCGTTTTGCCTAACTCGGCCGTCATGGCTGGCGCATCAAACAAGTCATTAATTTTCAAACGCAGCCCTGAAACTTTATCACCCATACGGTAGAGCTTAGCCGCATCACTCATGTGAATAAGCGCCAAACCTGCATCATATTCATACATGCCGATTTGAAACAAGCCGACTACATTAAATTGTTTAATACGTGGCACAACACCAGTAGGCGTAAATTGACCTTGCGGGGCCATCAATACTAGTTTTTCACCAATATTGACACCTAATGAGCGCGCCAAATCTGCACCGAGGATGATATTAAACTCACCTGCCCGCAAGTCGGCAAGTTGTCCAACCTGCATGTTTTTACCTAAATCAGCAACTTTATCCTCTTCACTTGGTAAGATACCCCGGACTAATGCACCTTGCACAGCCTGACCATAACTCAGCATACCTTGCGCCATTACATATGGCGCATTTGCTTGCGTGTTAGGCAGTGCATCAACTTGATTGGCTAGGTCTTGCCAGTTTTCGAGTCGGTTACTGTTTTCAGTAATTTCAATATGAGAAGCAACACCAAGAATACGGCTGCGCAATTCTGATTGAAAGCCATTCATCACAGAAAGTACAATGATTAATGCGGCAACGCCTAGCGCAATACCGACCATACTGGTTAATGAGATAAAGGAAATAAAGTGATTTTTACGTTTTGCGCGGGTATAGCGGAAGCCGACAAACAGCTCATAAGGCAGCTGGAGTTTTGAGAAAAAATTGCTGAAAAATGACATTGCGAAATCTTAACAGCATATACCGTTAAGATTTCAACCAATATGAATTTTTTTAATATAAATCTTAAGCGATTATTTCAAAGCACACCCAATCACGGTTGCGCTTAACCACTTCTCCTGCGAGTACCACATGATTTTCACCATACATATTGACTTGATAGCGTTGTGCACGCTTGTATTGCATTTGCGGAGTTATTACTCTAAGTTTTCCTGCAATATCATCATTAACTAACAACCCTGCAAACTCGGTGGAAAAGGTTAAATTGCCTTCTCCGTCGTCAACGTAATAATCTGGGGTGGCTTCTTGTTTATAATTTTTTTGCACGCGCGAAAGTTTTGTCGCTATAACGCTGCTCGCTACTTTATTTAACCCCACCCTATAGGTGCCATTCTTATTTTTCTTAACATTTTTAATTTCGGCAACCGCTATTCTGCTCTTATTTCCAATTGCGTTATAACCAACCAAAGAGCCAGCCCGAATTAGAATGCTCATACCCTCATCTAATTCCACAGAGAAACCACTATCACTTTCTTCTAACATCGTCCATCTCTGCAACCCAGACAGATCAAATTGATTGCCACTGGGCTGTTTCAGCGTATTCCCTTTCGCTAACGTTAAGCTTGAATCGTAATGCTGTGTTTCTGAAACTGTTAGATTAGTATTAATTTGCACACTTTTTTTATTCATCGCACAAATTTGATCAATACCTAAACTTACTCGAATCACATTTTGTTTAGCAACCCTTTGTTCTTTTCTACGCTGACGCTTATATCCTTTTACACACCAATCTACACGTAACTTTTTAAATAAATTTACGATATCTTCAGTTGCTGCCATTGTGACGAGATTAAATTCATCTAGCGATTTTCTTGTATCAACGGCACATAAGTATGTTTCAATCAAATCAACAGTAGCAGCTGTTTTCCAATAACGAAAGTTAGGGTGTTGCTTTGCATTGCGTAGTCTTTGCGGCTTGTTATCTTCATCTAAATGAATAAAAAACTGATACTCATCTTTGTGAAACTCTTTTGATATGACTGGGTTAGATGACCAAGTCTTTAATACTCTATCGGCAAGTTCTAATTGTAGCGGGGTGTAGCTTTCTTTTTGCAAGGTATCGAGCATGAAACCTCGCTCTAATATTGTTGCAATACTGATCTCTTTCTTTTGAAAGTTGTATAAAAATAAATTCTTATTCACGACTGATAAATTTTCAGCTTCTTTAATGGCACTATGCACATTGCTCCATGTACCGAGAGGAGCAGGTCGGCCATCAAAGTAATTCCATTTCGACATCATGAATATAGTGTTTAAATAACGCGCCAAAATAAGGTTGATTCTTTCCACATCAAAATTTAATTGATTCTGATACTGGCAATCTGAAACAACCCATGTATATACTGCATACAGCTGCCTAAGGTATTCAAATACCGCCACCTCAATCATCGTTCTTAGCTTTTTATTGCCTTTCACAGAAGTTAAATAGTTATGTGTAATATTCTGAAGCTTTCGGTAGGTCTTTTCATCTAGGTCTAAGATATATTGCACGTTATCTTTTAGACTCGCCTTCTGCAGCAAGTTAATTGTTGACAAGCTATCTTTAACTTTAATCAAAGCCTCTAATTCTGTCATTCCAGAAAAATCATCATCCCAATTAACCTCGGGTTGTAAAGCCTGATGGCTGAATACTTGATTAACCTGATGCATTACATTATTTAACATGGTGAAGAAGCTTTCTCATTTAATGATATATGACGCTTATTGTGAATTTCGCACCACCTAGAAGTGGTTCTTACAAAAAAGTAGAATGGCGTAACAATGCTAAATAAGCGTGTCAAAAAGTATCCAGTCATTATGTTTTGTAATGACTTTCCCTGCCGTTATAAATTGATTTTCTCCATCAATATTGACATTAAAGGTACCACCACGCTTAAATCGTTTTCTTGGCATCAGTAGCTTAGAGAAATTATTGCCATCATCGTCAACCAGCAACCCTGTGAATTCATCAGAATAGTTGATGCTCTCTTCGCCTTCGTCTACATAAAAACCTGATACTGGTTGCGCAATCGATGTTTTTTCTACACGACTAACTTTCACCGCTATAACATTGTGAGAGATTTTTTTAAACCCGGCTCTGTATGCGCCATTGGGCAGTTTTCTGACACTTCTAATTTCTGCAATATTAAAAGTTTTCTGATAGCCCATTTCGCTATAACCGATCAAGCCGCCAGTTTCAACCCAATCTGCAGGTTCTTTACCAAAATCAACGGCAAAGCCACTTTTGCTTTCATCTACCATCCACCAGTTTTCAGACCCTAGCACTCTTGCAGGCTGAGCTGGTGGTGCATCGTTATTTTGTTGCGTCGCATTTAACTCAAAAGTAAATCCTGCGTCTTTCGCGGCTTCTTTTTGCTGCTGCACTTGTATACGCATTAAGCGCTGATGAATAGAATCGAGGCCATGACTAACATTTAATAAGCTGTTCTTTTGATTTCTTTCTTCGACTCTGCGTTGACGTGAATACCCTTCTACACACCAATCCACTCTTAACTTCTTAAATAATTTTAAGACAACAGAACTAGGCGCTATTTTTTCTAAGCCAAATTCTCTTAACGGTTTTTGCATATCGACAGCACATAAGTATGCCTCCATTAAATCGATTAGCCGTGTGGTCTTCCAGTAACGACAGTTGCTGAACTTTTCTTTCATCCGCATTCTGTCCGGCCCTTTATCACCTTCTAACTGTATAAAGAAATGATAACGATCCGCTTTATAAGTATTGACGATCAATGGGTTTGACGCCCATATTTTTAATATGCGATCAGTCAACTCGATTTCTAATTGGCTATAATTTCCTTTATGTAAGGTATCAACCATAAACCCGCGTTTTAAAATAGTCGCAATACTTGTCTCTTTAATCTGGAAATCATATAAAAATATATGTTGGTTGATCATTGCCAATTCTTCGGCAAGCTTGATGACTTTGTGCACATTTTCCCAAACACCTATAGGGGCAGACTGATCGTCAAAATAACGCCATTTTGACATCATGAATGTTGCATTTAAATAACGCGCTAATAGTAAATTTGTTTTCTTTGCACTAAGTTTTACTTTTTCCTGCGCCTGATAGGCATCTAGGATTTGCGAATAAGCTGCATACAACTGTCTATGATATTCATATGCTACAACTTGAATGTCTTTTTTTAACTCTTTATTATTTTTTAATTCAATCAAATAGTTATGTGTTATATGTTTAACTTTTTTATAAGTAGATTTGTCAACCTCTAACACAAAATCTACCTTGCTTTCCAAACGCTTAAGGTCAAGAAAATCAATTTTGGACAACTCATCTTTAATCGTAATTAACGATTCTAATTCTGTCATCCCAGACAGCGTATCTAACCACTCAATGTCTTGAGTAAAAACGCCATGTTTGATTGTTTTTCTTGCAGTTTCTAATACGTTAGCTAACATCTTACTTTTCCTTTTAAATCATCTTGCTTAAGTCATAAGCAGCAATCTCCATGCCAACTTTTAAATAAGCCTCTCTTTCTAATATTGAATACTTAAATAAAAAACGCTTACTACTGTTAAAATTGCGGTATGTTTACAGGAATTATTCAAGCCTTAGGTCAAATTGAATCCATTCAATCTACTAATGGTGATATTAAAATCAGCATTAATGCAGCAGGTTTACAGCTAACCGACCTGAAAGAAGGCGATAGCATTGCTGTGAATGGTGTTTGCTTAACGGCCACTCAACTTAGCGCAACACACTTTGAAGCGAATGTTTCTAAAGAGACATTAAGCGTAACGGTAGGGCTAGATACTAAAAGCCATGTCAATTTAGAAAAAGCACTATGCCTAAATGACAGCTTAGGTGGCCACCTAGTTAGTGGTCACATAGATGGTGTAGGGCTAGTAGAGAGACTCGAGCCGGTTAATGATTGCTGGCTACTCGCGATTAAAACACCGCATGCCATTTCAAAATACATTGCACGCAAAGGCTCTATTTGCATCAATGGCGTCAGTTTAACGGTTAACACGATTGAAAAAGATGTATTTACCGTCAACATCATTCCGCACACAATCGAAAAAACAACGCTTGGTAAACTCAATGTCAGTAGCCAGGTGAATTTAGAAATAGATCAAATTGCACGCTATGTAGAACGCTTACAGCAGTGGGAAAGTGAAAGTTAATAAATGCCAATAAAAAGAATCAGCCCTGTTTCAGAAATTATTGCCGATATTAAAAGCGGCAAGATGGTTATCTTAGTGGATGATGAAAATCGTGAGAACGAAGGTGACTTTGTCATTGCCGCTGAGTTTGCTACTGCTGAAAATATCAACTTTATGGCGAAATATGGACGTGGTTTAATTTGCTTAACGCTTGATGAAAAAAGATGTCATCAACTAGACCTGCCACCAATGGTGGATAACAACGGCACACGTCTCGGCACTAACTTTACGGTTTCAATAGAAGCATCGAATGGAGTCACCACAGGCATTTCTGCTGCTGACCGTGCAAAAACAATTCAAGCAGCGGTAGCAAAAGATGCTAATGCAAAAAGTATCGTCAGCCCTGGTCACGTGTTCCCACTCAAAGCAATGAATGGTGGCGTACTGGTGCGTGCGGGCCATACAGAAGCAGGCTCGGACTTAGCTGCGCTCGCTGGTCTAGATCCCTCCAGTGTGATTTGTGAGATTCTAAAAGATGATGGTGAAATGGCGCGCTTGCCTGACTTAGTTGAAATAGCCGCACAACATCAAATTAAAATTGGGACGATTGCCGATCTAATTCGTTACCGCAGTGAAAATGAAAAACTTATCGAGCGCGCAATAGAGCGTGAAATAACAACACCGTACGGCAAAATGCATTTAATCGCTTATCGCGATAAAATTTCTAAAGAAACACACTTGGCGCTTATTAAAGGTGAGCCTAACCCTGATAAAGAGACACTGGTACGTGTACATGAACCACTGTCGGTATTTGACCTTTTAGACAGCAGTAGCTTAACGCATAGCTGGAGCACTTTAAATGCGATGCAAGCCATCTCGAAAGCTGAGAGTGGCGTCATGGTGCTGCTTTATCATAGTGAATCTAGTACGGATTTAATTGAACGCATCGAAAATGCAGATGAACCAATACGCTACAACCAAGAGCTACGCACTTACGGTATTGGCTCGCAGATTTTACTAGATTTGGGTGTGCGCAAGATGAAACTTATGGCAACACCACGCAAAATGCCAAGTATGGATGGCTTTGGTTTAGAAATCACAGGGTATCTTGAAGCCGAAAAACTGTAACCTAAAAACAACAGTTTGAACGCTAAAGGTATAAACCTAACACCATGATTGGTCTGTGTTTATTGAAAATATGCTAGAATGCGAACATTGGAAAATTTAAATCTTACAGGTCAGTTTCTCATTGCAATGCCTAGCATGACTGACCCGCAATTTTCTCAAACAATCACTTTGATCTGTACACATAATGAAGATGGCGCCATGGGCATCATCGTCAACAGACCTTCTGAGCATCAAGTATCTAGCTTATTTGAACAGTTTAAATTAACAGCACAGCCCTCTTCAATATTAGGTGATGACCTCTATGTCGGCGGCCCTGTACAACAAGATCGTGGTTTTATACTGCACAACCCAACCAATGTAGAGTACGACTCTACTATTGCCATTAATGACTCTGTCGCGCTTACCACTTCTAAAGATATTTTGAATGCGGCTGCCAGTAATGAAGCGCCAGAAAAAATGTTGGTCGCCATCGGCTATGCTGGTTGGTCAGCTGGGCAGCTTGAAGAAGAGATGGGGCTGAATGCTTGGCTAAACCTAGAAACAAGCAAAACAGAAGCGCTACACCAAATTATTTTCGACGCACCTGCCGGAAACAGATTCAACCTCGCCATGGAAATGATGGGGTTAAACTTAAGCAACTTATCTGATGTCGCAGGACACGCATGATGTTATCGCAAAGCCACTTACCGATACTGGAACGCAGCTACGCAGATATAGAAGGCACAGTACTCGCATTTGACTTTGGTGAAAAACGTATCGGTGTAGCCGCCGGTGAAACCTTGATCAAAACAGCCAACGCACTGACCACTATCGACTCTGAACTCAACGACGTACGCTTTGCAGAAATCGCTGCACTATTAGCTGAATGGCAACCAAAACTACTGATTGTTGGTTTGCCAACCTATTTGGATGGTACTGAACATCAAATAACACACTTAGCGAAAAAGTTTGCACAACGGCTGGAAGGCCGTTTCGACATACCAGTGATGATGATGGATGAGCGACTTAGTTCGGTAGAGGCTTCCCAACAATTATCAGAAATTGGGATAAAAGGGCGCGAACAGAAAACATTAATTGATGCAGTAGCCGCACAAGTCATATTACAATCTTATTTTGATCGCTAACAGGCAACATAAATGATGCAACTACCAAACCCAGAAACGCTGTTAGAAGAAACAACAGCCAAGATAGCCGATTTAATTCAGCCGGATACTGCTGTCATTGGTATCCATAGCGGTGGTGTTTGGATAATGGAGCGCGTGCTGGACAATATCAAACAAGAGCTGCCCTACGGCACATTAGATGCCGCTTTATATAGAGACGACTTTGCCAAACGTGGATTAAAAGATGAGCTGCAGCCTGCAAACATTCCTTTTGATGTAAAAGATAAACATATTATTTTAATAGACGATATTTTTTACACCGGGCGCACCACGCGGGCAGCCATCAATGAGTTATTTGATTATGGTCGCCCTGCTAGCATTACACTAGCTGTGTTGATTAACCGCGGCGGTGCACAACTACCTATTCAGCCACACATTGTCGGTGCAAATATTTTTCTTAAGCCCGACCAACGCTTCCAGCTTTCACAAAATGCACAAGGCAAGCTAAACCTTGCTTTGGAAAAAGACCGGGATGTTAGCCATGTATAACCCACAACTCACCAGTGATGGCGCACTTAAGCACTTACTCAGCATTGAAGGCTTACCGAAAAATATTTTGCTACAAATATTAGATACTGCAGAATCATTTGTTGGTGTAGCAGAGCGAGATGTGAAAAAAGTGCCTTTATTAAGAGGCAAAACTGTTTGTAATATTTTCTTTGAAAATAGCACACGAACCCGCACTACTTTTGAAATTGCAGCTAAACGCTTATCAGCTGATGTTATCAACCTGAATGTTGGCACATCATCACAATCTAAAGGCGAGGCTATTTTAGATACGGTTAATAATTTAATTGCCATGCATGCCGATATGTTTGTCGTGCGACATAATCAAAGTGGCGCGGCGCACTTAATCGCTCAGCATGTGCCAGAAAATATTAGCGTCGTGAATGCTGGAGATGGTCGACACTCGCACCCTACTCAAGGCTTATTAGATGTATTTACAATACGTCGCTATAAACCAGAATTGCATAACTTGCGCGTTGCTTTAGTTGGAGACGTGCTACATTCACGTGTTGCGCGTAGCGAAATACACGCGTTAACAACGTTAGGCGTGCCAGAAGTTCGGGTAATTGCACCAAAAACATTGTTACCAAAAGAAGTTGAGAAACTAGGGGTTAAGGTGTTCCATGATATGAAAGCTGGTCTTAAAGATGTTGATGTCGTGATGATGTTGCGCTTACAAAAAGAGCGTATGACTGGGGCCATGCTACCAAGCGAACAAGAGTATTTTAAAACCTATGGCCTTACGCCAGAAAAACTAAGCTTTGCCAAGCCTGATGCTATTGTGATGCACCCGGGCCCTATGAATAGAGGTGTAGAAATAGATTCTCGTGTAGCAGATGGAAAGCAATCTGTTATTTTGCCGCAAGTCACCTATGGCATCGCCATCAGAATGGCTGTCATGGCGATTCTTGCAGGAGGCGCAGCATGAAAATACTGATTAAAAATGGTCATCTAATAGACCCTAAAAATAAAGTTGATGCAAAACTAGATGTTTATATTGCTGCGGGGCAAGTTGTCGGTATTGGTGAAGCGCCTAAAGGGTTTTCTGCAAATCAAACCATTGATGCGACAGGATTAATGGTTGCACCAGGCTTTGTTGATTTGAGCGCCAGACTACGTGAACCAGGTGATGAGTACAAAGCGACACTCGAAAGTGAATTGCATGCAGCAGCAGCAGGTGGCGTCACTAGCCTAGCATGTCCACCTGACACTGACCCAGTGCTAGACGAACCTGGCTTAGTAGAAATGCTAAAACATAGAGCAAGGAAGCACAACTTAGCCCGCATCTACCCAATCGGTGCACTTACGCAGAAACTAGAAGGAAAAACACTCACCGAAATGTGTGAACTAGCAGAGGCTGGCTGCGTTGGTTTCACGCAAGCAAATAGCCCCATTGTAGACACACAGGTGCTGTGGCGTGCTTTTGAATACGCTGCCACTTTTGGTTACACCATTTTTTTACGTCCAGAAGAGCCATTTCTTGCAAAAGATGGCATTGCTCACGATGGGGAAGTCGCTGGCCGACTTGGCCTAAAAGGAATCCCCAGTGCGGCAGAATCTTTAACGATTGCATCCGTCCTACGCATCGCTGCAGAAACTAAAACTAAGATCCACTTTTGCCGCCTATCCACAGCTGAGGGCGTGGCACTAGTAAAAGAAGCTAAAAGGAATGGCGTCTCAATAACGGCTGATGTCAGCGCGCATCATTTACACTTAACAGAGCACGACATAGGTTACTTCAATACACTGGCACACCTCAAACCACCTTTACGCACAGCGCGAGACAAAGAAGCTTTATGCCAAGGCTTAAAAGAAGGTGTCATTGATGCCATCTGCTCCGATCACGCGCCTGTCGATGATGATGCGAAGTTAGTCCCTTTTGCCGAAGCTGAAGCCGGCGCAACAGGCTTAGAATTGCTATTACCGTTAACACTTAAATGGTCAAATAACAGTAAGATGAAGCTGCATGATGCCATTGCTAGAATTACAATCCAACCCGCAGAAATATTAAGTATTAACAGTGGGCATCTTAGTTTAGGGGCAAACGCAGACATTGCCATTTTTAGCCTTGATGCGGACTGGAAGGTAAGTGCCAACAACCTAAAAAGCCAAGGTAAAAATACTCCTTTCTTTAATATGGACGTGACTGGTAAAGTCCATTACACACTCCTGAACGGTCAGCTTACTTACGAAAACCAGCCAGATTAAGAATTGTAAATTCAATCAATTATTAGACTTTTTACCAGAATATGGGCTTGACGTACCATGAAAAGACAGTAATAGTACTAATCTTAAAGTTTTAATATTTATTTTAGAATTTTTCATTTCACTGGGGAGTAAAAATGAGTTTTTTCGGATGTTGTATATGGTGGCTATTACTTGGCGCATTACTAGGATGGCTTCTTAACTATTGGCTATGCAAATGCTGTAAAAATAAAAAAGTCGAACCGGTGAGCCAGCAAACACCACCTCCAGCGCCAGCTGCCAAAGTAGCTAGCACCCCTGTCGCGGCTGCTCCTGTCATGAAAAAAGCCGTTACACCCGCCCCTAAAAAAGCACCCGTTAAAAAAGCTGCTGCACCAGCGAAGGCTAAGCCCAAACCAAAAGCTGCGCCGAAAAAAGCTGCTATCGACTTAAAAGCAGCTAGAGCCGCAGGTATTAAAATCAAAAGTGCTGATGATTTAACTGTAATCGAAGGTATCGGGCCGAAGATTAATGAGCTATTTAAAAACAATAGTCTTAAAACGTTCACACAGGTTTCTACTGCACCAGTTTCCCGGATGCGTGCCATTTTGGATAAAGGTGGTTCGCGCTACCGTATGGCAAACCCAAGCACTTGGGCAAAACAAGCAAAGCTTGCTGCTAACAACCAATGGAAAGAACTCAAAAAGTTACAAGATGATCTTTCTGGTGGCATTAAAAAATAATTAAGGGTGACTAAATATGCATAACAATCAATCGAGTTATTCTCGCTGGAGTTGGATTATTGCGTTACTACTTGCCTTAATCCTGCTTTGGATGCACCTCACAGGCAACGGCGCAAGCAACACTTGTTGTAGTGCTCCAGTAGAAACAGCGCCAGCAGCAGAAGTAATGCCAATAGAAGAAACTAGCATCGTGACTGAAGTATTTAATTTTTCAGCTAGTGAATATGATTTTACAAGCACGGGTGATGCAAGTACGGTCACTTGGGCTGGTGATAACATAGATTCACTTAAAGCACTTCTGAGTGGTGGTATTAAAGCCGAGGGTGATGACGCTTCTGTTGTCCTTACTGGCAGTGCTGACTCTGAAGAAGTTAAACAGCAAAAAGGTTCTGATGCACAAGCGTTTTTCGGCCCATATGTTTCTGTAGACAATCAAATAACTGTGGGAATGGCAGCGCCTGTAGCGATGGCTCCTGCTGCTGCAAAATTGTATTTTGATACCGGTGTACACAGATTACCTGCTGATAGCCAAGCAACGCTTGGCCCTATCACCACTTGGCTTAATAACAACCCAAGTGCAAAAGCAGTTGTTTCTGGCTACCATGACCCCACTGGCAGTCTTAGTAGAAACATCCAGTTAGCAAAAAAACGCGCCCAATCAGTTTATGATGCTATTTTAGGCGCTGGTATTGAAGCAGACAGAGTTGAAATGCGTAAGCCAGCAAGCGTAGAGGGTACTGGTGATTTAAACGAAGCTAGAAGAGTAGAAGTTTCTATAGAATAAGTTCTAGATTAACAACTCTTGCGCCAACAAAAAAGCCGATAGCAATATCGGCTTTTTTAGTTAGTTCACATTACATTGAATTGAATGTTTAAACCATCCCCATATGATCCAGGCCAGAAGAGATATCTTTATCTTTAGATGCCTTACCTTCCAACTTGAATTTTAGCCTTAAATCATTCACAGAATCTGCATTGCGCAAGGCATCTTCGTAGCTAACCTTTCCATCTTCATACAAATCAAACAATGCTTGGTCAAACGTCTGCATACCAATCTCTCTCGACTTGCTAATAATTGATTTAATTTCATGCACATCACCTTTGAAAATTAAATCTGCGATCAAAGGTGAGTTCAGCATAACTTCAATTGCGGCCACACGACCAATACCATCAATCTTAGGAACAAGTCGCTGCGAAATAAACGCACGAACATTTAAAGACAAGTCCATCAACAATTGATGCCGACGTTCCTCAGGGAAGAAATTAATGATCCTATCTAATGCTTGGTTAGTACTATTAGCATGCAGCGTAGACATGCATAAATGACCCGTTTCAGCAAAGGCTACGGCATAATCCATTGTCTCTCTATCACGTATTTCACCAATCAGAATAACATCTGGTGCTTGTCGCAAAGTATTCTTAAGTGCAATATGCCAGCTATCCGTATCAACACCGACTTCACGCTGTGTAATCACACAATTCTGATGGTCATGCACAAACTCAATGGGGTCTTCAATCGTAATAATATGGCCGTAGCTATTTTTATTACGGTAACCGACCATTGCCGCCAAAGTAGTTGACTTACCAGAACCTGTGCCACCAACTAATATAACCAAGCCGCGTTTAGTCATCGCAACATCTTTAAGCACTGCTGGCAAACCGAGTTCATCCATATCCGGAATTTTAGAAGTAATTGTCCTAAATACCAATCCTACAGATCCACGTTGTACAAATGCATTCACACGAAATCGTGCTACATTCGGAAGGCCAATAGCAAAATTACATTCGTTACTTTCTTCAAACTCTGCAGCTTGCTTATCATTCATAATCGAGCGAGATATTTCACGCGCTTGCTGTGGTGACAACGCTTGAGAGTTGACAGGTGTCATTTTCCCGTCTACTTTCATCGCAGGTGGGAAACCCGCTGTGATAAACAAATCTGATGCTTTTTTGCTTATCATCATTCTAAGCAAATCAAATACAAACTTCTCAGCTTGACCTTGTTCCATTTCTAATTCCTAACGATTAACCATTAATAGAGTCTTTATTTGCAGCTTTACCACGCGCTTCTGCTACAGATATGACGTTTCTTCTAACCAAATCTTGCAAGTTTTGATCTAAGGTCTGCATGCCAATATTTTGCCCTGTTTGAATGGCTGAATACATTTGTGCGACTTTATTTTCTCGTATCAAATTACGAATAGCTGGTGTACCAATCATAATTTCATGGGCTGCACAGCGACCTTGCTCATCTTTTGTCTTACATAGTGTTTGTGAAATCACCGCACGTAAGGATTCAGATAGCATTGAGCGCACCATTTCTTTTTCTGCCGCAGGAAATACGTCAATAATACGATCCACTGTTTTTGCTGCGGAACTCGTATGCAATGTGCCAAAAACCAAATGACCTGTTTCAGCGGCGCTAAGCGCTAAGCGAATCGTTTCGAGATCTCGCATCTCACCCACTAGAATGACATCAGGGTCTTCACGTAATGCTGAGCGCAAAGCATTCTGGAATGATAAGGTATGGGGCCCAACTTCACGCTGGTTAATGAGTGATTTTTTCGATATATGTACAAATTCAATCGGATCTTCTACTGTTAAGATATGCCCCATCTCATTTTCATTAACATAATCAACCATTGCTGCTAGCGTTGTTGACTTACCAGAACCTGTTGGTCCGGTTACTAACACAATTCCGCGTGGCGTATCTGCAATATCTTTAAAAATTGCTGGGCAATTAAGTTCTTCTAACGTCAAAATTTTGGATGGAATGGTACGGAAAACGGCACCTGAGCCACGGTTATGATTAAATGCATTCACACGAAAACGCGCAAGATTAGGGATCTCAAATGAGAAATCGCATTCTAACGTTTCTTCATATACCTTGCGCTGCCCATCATTCATAATGTCATACACCATGTCATGTACTTGCGTATGGTCCATAGTCGGCACATTAATTTTGCGGACATCTCCATGCACACGAATCATCGGTGGCAGACCAGCAGACAGATGCAAGTCTGAAGCTTTATTTTTTACTGAAAAGGCAAGCAAATCTGAAATATCCACTTTTAACTCCTGTTGTCATTTTATACTTAAGACTTTACATAAAGTATATTCTTTAAGATACTTGAATTATGACCATAATTGCTAACTCCTTGCAAGTTATTCAAGCAAATATTCTTCAAGCAAGATTAAGCGCGAAACGCCAAGATAACGTTAAATTGCTCGCTGTCAGTAAGGCGCAAAGCGCTGAAAAGCTTAGAGAAGCTTACCTGGCAGGTCAAACTGCATTTGGAGAAAACTATTTGCAAGAAGCCATTAACAAAAAAAGTTTGTTGGGTGATTGCAACATCGAATGGCACTTTATTGGCCCAATACAAAGTAATAAAACGCAACTCATTGCACAACACTTCAGCTGGGTACATTCTGTAGACAGGTTAAAAATTGCACAGCGCTTATCAATTGCAAGGTCACCCACATTACCTCCTTTGAACATTTGCATTCAAGTCAATAGTAGTGAGGAGTCGTCTAAAAGCGGTATTCAAACGCAAGAATTAAAAGACTTAGCGCGCGAGATCACTATGCTGCCCAATATAAAATTCAGAGGGTTAATGTCTATCCCAGCTTTTACAGAAGATATTGCAAAACAACGCATGCAATTTAAAATAGTAAAAGACGCCTATACAGCCTTACAGCAAAACGGCTTTGAAATCGACACATTGTCGATTGGCATGTCAAATGACTACGTGGCAGCCATCGCAGAAGGTGCTACTATTGTGCGTATTGGTTCCGCAATCTTTGGCGAACGGACTAAAACTTAAACCTTTAAAGAATGAATTGAAAACAGTCATGAAATTAGCATTTATTGGCGGCGGCAATATGGCGCAAGCTCTGCTGGCAGGGCTTAAAAGCCAAAACTTCATCATGTCTGATATCACTATCGTAGAACTTGACGATAACAAAAGGGATGCACTGCAAGAAAAGTTTGGCGTACTGACCACAACCAATCTCGCTGACACTGTCAATTGCGAAACCATCGTGTTAGCCATTAAGCCTCAGCAATTACCCACATTAGCAAAAGCACTTGCGCCATTATTAAGCAAACAGCTAGTCGTTTCTATTGCGGCTGGCGTGCGGCTTAAGGATTTAAGCTTTTGGCTAAACAACTATCAAACCATCGTACGTGCTATGCCAAACACGCCAGCCCAGATTCAAGCAGGCATCACCGGCTTGTACGCTTTACCACAAGTTTCAAAACAACAAAGATCAATGGCGGACCAGGTATTAAGTGCTGCCGGCGTAACCTTATGGTTAGATACTGAAGATAAGCTAGATGCTGTTACAGCAATATCTGGCAGTGGCCCTGCCTATGTGTTTTACTTAATAGAAGCATTAGAAGAAGCAGCACTTTCATTAGGCTTAAATGCAGAAGATGCAAAACAACTCAGCATTGCTACTTTTAAAGGAGCTAGCTTACTGGCTGATGCAAGCAAAAATCCAGTTTCTACATTACGAGAACAGGTGACCTCCAAAAAAGGCACGACTGAACAAGGTCTGATGAGTTTAGAGAATTCGAAAGTCAAAGCAGCCATTAAATTGGCTGCTGAGAAAGCACACCATCGCGCCATTACATTAGGCGATGAGTTAGCCAACATTAACTAAAAAACTATACCAACTACTAAATCAATTAAAGAACAGGCAATATGATTTCAACCGCTACACATTTTTTACTGAGTACCATTCTAAACATTTTAACGATGATGTTTTTAATACGATTTTTAATGCAAGCATTTAAAACTTCATTCCACAATCCTGTCGGTCAGATAGTAATGGCACTTACCGACTTTGCTGTAAAACCTGCACGTAGATTTATCCCTAGCTGGAAGAAAACAGACTTATCGACACTGGTGCTCGCATTTATCACACAGCTTCTACTGCAACTGGCTTTACTTTGGTTGCGCGACTTCCCGATAACGGTTGCTGATGTACCTGTTTGGCCTAGTGTATTGGGCTTAAGCGTGCTTGGGTTAGTACGCACCGTATTCGATATATTTTTCTACGCTATTTTCATTCAAGTTATTTTAAGCTGGGTAAACCCAAACACCCCGATTGCACCCGTATTGAATAGTCTAACGCGACCGATACTTGGACCTATTCAAAAAATCATTCCCACTGTGAGTGGCATTGATTTCTCACCTTTTGTTGCCATTATTTTGTTGCAGATGCTTAACATATCCGTTATTGCAACATTAGAAAGAAGTCTTGTAGCTATTTTCTAATAACCCTTTCGAAACGCCCTGTTTGTTAACTCCAAACAATATTAAACACTTCGCGTGAGTATTGACTATCAACTTGTAGCACGACGCGTTTCCCAATAAAGTCAGATAGATTAGCCAAGCTTTGTGACTCCTCATCTTGAAGCAAATCAATGACACATGGTGATGCAATCACCTTAAACTCTTTAGCTTCGAATTGCTTCGACTCACGTAACAACTCGCGCATAATTTCATACGCAATCGTTTGTGCGGTCTTATATTCCCCTCGCCCCTGACATACTTCACATGGCTCACATAACAAATGCGCCAGACTTTCACGTGTACGCTTACGCGTCATTTCTACTAGGCCTAGCTGTGTAAAACCATTCACATTCGTACGTGCCCGGTCAATACTGACCGCCTTTTCCAGTTCTTCGAGTACTTTTTCACGCTGTGCATCCTCATCCATATCGATAAAGTCGATAATGATAATACCGCCTAAATTGCGCAATCTTAATTGCTGCGCTATGCTTTGCGCCGCCTCCAAATTGGTTTTAAAAATAGTATCGGAAAGGTTTTTTCCACTGACAAAACTACCTGTATTAACATCAACAGTCGTCAACGCTTCTGTTTGATCAAAAATTAAATAACCGCCTGAGTTGAGGCCCACTTTACGTAGGAAAGCCAGTTCAAATTCTTTTTCAATATTGTAGAAATCAAAAATAGGCCGCTGACCTTGATAGTGACTTAATGGTTTGAGTGCATTAACGACATACAACTCAGCAAACTCTTTCATGAGCGTATAAGTCTCTTTTGAATCAACGCGAATACAGCTAGTGTTTGTATTGACGATATCTCTTAAAACACGCCTAGGTAAACTTAAATCATAGAAAATTAGCGAGCGTTC
This sequence comes from Methylophilaceae bacterium, assembly GCA_048595445.1. Lineage (GTDB taxonomy): Bacteria > Pseudomonadota > Gammaproteobacteria > Burkholderiales > Methylophilaceae. The sequence continues at coordinate 77,760 of JBJPGD010000021.1, read as the reverse complement.
ACCGGCTGTTTGACTATCCTTTTGGATCTTTGCCCAAACTTTTTGTAAATATTCGATATCTGACAACAGCTCTTCATCTGTTGCAGTTTCAGACATGGTGCGAATAATATAGCCGCCTTTTCTATCTTCGGGTAATAAGCCTAATAAACGATTACGTAACAATTCACGCTCCGCTTCATCTTCTATTCGTTGTGATACGCCAATATGTTCTTGATGAGGCAAATACACTAAGAAGCGTCCAGCTATACTGATCTCCGTTGTCAGGCGAGCACCTTTAGTACCAATAGGCTCTTTAATGACTTGCACAATGATCGATTGACCTTCATGCAGCACTTCTTGTATCGGCTTTCCTGTTTGTGTTTCATCTTCGTTTTGGCAGCCTTTGACATCTGCAGAATGCAAAAAAGCTGCGCGCTGCAAGCCCACTTCAACAAAGGCAGATTGCATACCTGGCAATACACGGCACACTTTTCCAAAATAGATGTTACCAACAATACCAAGTGATGAACTTCGCTCAATATGTAGTTCTTGTGCAACGCCTTGCTCTAACACCGCCACTCGTGTTTCTTGCGGTGTTACATTAATTAGTATTTCTTGTCCCAATGTTTACTCTTTTAAAATGTAATTTATGTAGATGTGATTTTATTGATCAGTTGTACGGTCTCAAATAAAGGTAGTCCCATGACACCTGAATAACTACCTTCAATATGTTTCACCCATGCGGCAGCCCTGCCCTGAATACCATAACTACCCGCCTTATCTCTATGCTCTGCAGATGTGATGTAGGTATTAATCATATCCTCAGTCAGTCGCATCATCTCGACATTTGTGGAACTCAACATCACTTTTGTATTGCCATGGAAACTGACTGCCACAGCGGTATGTACCTCATGCTTTTTAGCTGATAGTTTTTTTAACATTTCAAATGCATCTGCATCGTTCTCAGGCTTACCTAAAATTTCACCTTGCAGGCTGACTGTCGTATCTGCAGCCAACACACATAAATGCGAATATTCGCGCTTCATGCTGTTTGCAGTCACCAACACTTTTTTGTGAGCGAGGCGTTTGACGTAATCTACTGGCGATTCATCTTGAAGAACGGACTCATCTACATCTGATGGTAAGACAATACAGTCAATACCAACTTGTTTTAGCAATTCTATACGGCGAGGACTTCTAGAGGCCAAAATGACCATTTGTGTATTCTTTTTAGCGACCATGACAACACTTTAATTGACTCTGTGATTATTACCAAACACTTCTTGTACTGCCAACTCTTCCGGTGCATGTCATGATTGATATATCCGCAAAGTTCAGCTTAGCGTAAAATAACAATGAATCCATCAAAAGCACACAATGTGAAAACAGAACGCCTAAAAAAAGAGCCCTTTAAAAAAGAACAGTGGAAACCGAATGCGACTGTCGCAGCGATTGTTGAAAAAAACGGAAAGTTTTTATTAGTAGAAGAAACAACCAGTCGTGGCAATCGTTACAATCAACCAGCAGGCCATTTAGAAGATAATGAAACCATCATACAAGCTGTGATTAGAGAAACGTTAGAAGAAACCGCATACGACTTCAGCCCTGACGCATTGCTAGGTATTTACCATTGGAAACATGACCACAATGACACAACCTACTTGCGTTTTGCATTTATTGGGAATGTCGGTGCGCATTACCCTGATCAAGCGCTAGATGATGGTATTCTCAGGGCCACCTGGATGAGCATAGATGAGATTCGTGATAAACAAGCTGTTATGCGGAGTTCCCAAGTGCTGACTTGCTTTGAAGACTATCTTGCTGGCAAACAATATCCATTAGAAACGATTACACACTTATGAGTAAACAAAAAGTAATTGTCGGCTTATCTGGCGGCGTTGATTCTTCAGTCACGGCTATGTTATTAAAGCAGCAAGGCTATGATGTCACTGGTCTTTTCATGAAAAATTGGGAAGATGATGACGATGATGAATACTGCGCGAGCAAGCAAGATTTAATTGATGCCGTATCAGTTGCGGACAAGCTAGGCATTGATATTGAAGCCGTCAATTTCAGCAAAGAATACAAAGATAAAGTCTTTACAAATTTCTTATCCGAATACAAAGCTGGCCGCACGCCTAATCCAGATATTTTGTGTAATGCTGAGATTAAATTTAAGGCATTTTTAGATCACGCGATGGACATGGGTGCAGATTTAATTGCGACCGGTCACTACGCACAAGTGCGTGAAAATCCATTGAAACAAGGCAGCTATCAATTAATGAAAGCGGATGATGGCAGCAAAGATCAAAGTTACTTCTTATACCGATTAAATCAAGCGCAGCTGAGTAAAACACTATTTCCATTGGGAACATATTTAAAACGTGAAGTGCGCGAGATGGCGCGTAAAGCAGGGTTAGCTAATGCAGAGAAAAAAGACTCTACTGGCATCTGCTTTATTGGCGAACGGCCTTTTCAGGAATTCTTATCACGTTACCTACCTAAAAATCCAGGGGTCATTAAAACACCGGAAGGCAAAGCCATCGGCCAGCACGATGGCTTGATGTATTACACACTTGGGCAACGCCAGGGCTTAAAAATTGGCGGTAGCCGAGATAGTACCGGTGAGCCTTGGTTTGTTGCAGCCAAAGACATGGTAAACAACGAGTTAATCGTTGTTCAAGGGCATGAACACCCGCTATTACGCAATGACGGCCTGAAGGCGAGTCAATTACATTGGATAAGTGAAGAAGATCCACAAACAAACTGGGTATATGCAGCCAAAACGCGTTACCGCCAGCCGGATGCACCATGTGAAATTGATGCAGTCAATACTAGTGAGGTAGACATTCGCTTCGGTCAAAAACAATGGGCAATCACGCCTGGCCAATCTGCTGTTGTTTATGAAAGCAATGTGTGCCTTGGCGGTGGAATTATTACGCAAGCAATCTAAGATAAGGAGTTAGCATGCCATTTGTTGGACTTGGTTTACATTTTTTAATCGCCATATTTTTTGCAGTGCATGCATTAAAAAATGGCCGTCAAATGTATTGGATAATCATCCTTTTCTCATTTCCTTTACTGGGTAGCATTGTCTATTTTTTTGCTGAATATCTACCATCTTCGAAACTGGAACGCGGAGTCAAACAGGCTTCTAGTAAAGCAATTCAACTAATAGACCCAACAAAAGAACTCCGAGCTGCAAGGCAGGCGTTTGACTTAACCCCAACCATTCAAAATAGAATGCGCTTGGCAGCTGCACTGGATAATGCTGGGGAATACGCAGAAGCAGCTAGTGAATTTGATGCGTGCTTAGAAGGGCCATTTGCTAGCGATTCGGAAGTCTGCTTTGGTGCGGCCAAAGCAAAATTTCATATCCAAGAAGCGCAGCAGGCAATACAGCTGCTCCAAAACATTAGAAACAAAAATGCCGAGTTTAGGCCTGAGCAATTAAGTATTTTATTAGCGCAATGTTACGCAGAAAATAATGATGAGGACAGTGCGCAAAAAGAGTTTGTTTACGCATACCAAACGTTTGGCAGTGCCGAAGTCCGTGCACAATATGCACTTTGGGCTGCTAATACAGGAGATATGATGACTGCTGAACGTCTAAAAAATGATCTTGATAAAGATTGGAAACGTTGGAATAAGCACTCTCGCAATATGCATCGTGACACGTTCAGAAAACTCGATGCAGCAATGTCTTCGTCAAGTGATGCTAACACTCAATCATGATGGAATTGGTTCAGTCGCTTTAAAGCTTGGACGCTTACTGAGTATGGTGTAATGTTTTGCTAGGTTTGGATAGGCTTTTTGCCAACCCATGCTTTTAAAGCGCAAGTCGATATAGCCTAGCATACAGCCTACCGCGATATCCGCTAAACTAAAGGTCTCATTAACGCACCATTTCTTTTTGTTGATATCTGTATTTAAAGTCGCTAAGCCATTTTTAACCTTAGTCATTTGTTTTTCGACAAACGCTTCAGATTGTTGACCATCTTGCTTACGCTGCTCTAGCATCACGGCAACCGAGGCATCACAAATGCCATCTGCAAGTGCACACCAGCGTATTACAGATATTCTTAACCGGGACTCACTAGGCATAAGTCTAGAAACTGGTGTACGTGCATCCAAATATTCAATAATGACACGAGAGTCATATAGGCCTTCGTTATCATCTAAAACCAGAACGGGTACTTTACCTAACGGATTGTATTTTAGAATGGGGGAATCTGGCGCACCTAACACGACTTCTTCAAGCTGAATGTCGATGTGCTTTTCCATCGCAACAATACGAACCTTGCGGGCATAAGGGCTATTAGGGGTGTATAAGAGTTTCATACTATATGACTACCAAGTTTTTAAATTGCAACTGCATTATAATGCAATTATGAACTTACCTCTATTGGCAAAACAATACCCTCGCGGCAGCCAGCAATTTAACGCGTTAATAGACGCGCAAGTCGAGCAAGCACTAGCTGAAGACATTGGTTCTGGCGATTTAACTGCATCACTAATTGCTGAAAATCATGAAACACACGCAACGATTATCTCGCGTGAAGAGGCGGTCATTTGTGGGATTGATTGGGTAAATGCATGCTTTCAACAGATAGATGCCGACGTCGTCATCGACTGGAAAATTGAAGAAGGTGATCAAGTAAGCCCAAATCAAACCTTATGTGAGATCAAAGGCAATAGCCGCGCACTATTAAGTGTTGAGCGTTGCGCTCTTAATTTCTTACAAACCCTATCTGCTGTCGCTACACATACGCATCAATATGTAAAAGCAATTGAAGGCACTAAAGCAAAAGTATTAGATACACGCAAAACGATACCTAGTTTACGATTAGCACAAAAGTATGCTGTGACTGTCGGCGGAGGGTTCAATCAGCGTATCGCACTATATGATGGTATCTTAATCAAAGAGAATCATATTACTGCAGCGGGCAGTGTTTCAGCTGCATTGCAACAAGCTTTTGCACTTAATACTAAAGCAGGCATACAAATTGAAGTAGAAGACCTAACAGAACTATCCGAAGCCTTAACTGCGGGAGCAACCAGCGTATTACTAGATGATTTTAGTTTAGAGGACATGCGGTCAGCAGTACAATCGACGCAAGGAAAGGCGCTGTTAGAAGCATCGGGGAATGTCAATTTAGCAACGATACGCAACATTGCTGAAACTGGTGTCGATCGCATTTCAATTGGCGCTTTAACAAAAAACATTCAAGCCATTGATTTGTCGATGAGAATCAAATAGCATTGAACTAAACCTCAATTACAGTAATCAGTATAATTTATGGCAAAACAAAGCAATGTAAGTAATAAAAATAAGCTTAACCTAGGCGAGTTTCTGCGCATGCTAGTCAATGCCGGGAAAATTGAAAAAGAAAAAGCCGAAAAACTCTATAAAGACCGCAAGTTAGACAGCTCTAATCTACACCCGATTATCATTATTGGCGAAAAAAAATGGAAGGACTTGCAGTCACCTAATAAAGTCTTAAATGCTGACTTTCTTTCACGCTGGTTAGCCAAAGAAGCAGGCCTAGATTTTTATCATATTGACCCACTGAAGTTAGATTTCACCGCAGCATCACAGATGGTCTCAAAAGCATATGCTCAGCGATTAAAGATAATGCCGATTTCCATCAAAGGTGGTGAGGCCGTTGTTGCTACAGCTGACCCATACCACAAGGAATGGATTCCCGATTTAGAACGTATTCTAGACAAGAGCATTAAATTAGTGGTTGCTAACCCGCTTGAAATAAGCCGCTACCTTCCTGAAATCTACAACTTAGCCTCTTCTATCAATCAAGCAAACTTATCAAAAGCAGGACAGGTCGTTGGTGTTCAAAATTTCGAACAGCTTGTTGAGCTAGGAAAAGATAAAAATTTAGACGCTAACGAACAGCATGTCGTCAACATTGTGGACTGGTTGTTTAATTACGCATTTGAACAACGTGCTAGTGACATTCATTTAGAGCCACGTCGAGGCATGGGGGTCATGCGCTTTAGAATTGACGGCGTATTACACCAGGTCTACCAATTACCATCCAACATCATGAATGCGATTACCAGCAGAATTAAATTGCTTGGTCGTATGGATATGGTTGAAAAAAGACGTCCCCAAGACGGTCGTATTAAAACAGTGAATACTGACGGTGCCGAGATTGAATTACGTTTATCCACCATGCCAACCGCCTTTGGTGAAAAGCTTGTCATGCGTGTGTTTACACCTGATATCATTGTGCAGGACTTTGTGAAGCTTGGCTTCTCAAAAAAACAAGCCGTGCTATGGAAAGAGTGGACTAAGCACCCCAACGGCATTATTTTGGTCACCGGCCCTACAGGCTCAGGTAAAACGACCACCTTATACTCTACGCTTAAGCAGCTTGCGACAGATGAAGTCAATGTGAGTACCGTTGAAGACCCAATCGAGATGATTGAACCTGCATTCAATCAAATGCAAGTCACATCCAACATTGGCCTTGACTTTTCACAAGGCATTCGCACACTGATGCGGCAAGACCCTGACATCATCATGATTGGTGAAATACGTGATATGGAAACTGCTGATATGGCGATCCAAGCTGCACTTACTGGGCATTTAGTGCTTTCTACACTCCATACGAATGATGCGCCGTCCGCAGTAACGCGCTTATTGGATTTAGGCGTTGCTTCTTACTTAATCCATTCAACTGTGCTGGGCATCATGGGGCAACGGTTAGTACGCACACTGTGCCCTGCCTGTAAAACCGCAACTGAAATCTCTGATGCAGAGTGGAATGCAGCTACAAGCCCATTTAAAGCAGCTAAGCCGACAACCGCCAAGAAAGCTGTTGGTTGTTTAGAATGCCGAAACACCGGTTTTAAAGGCCGTAGCGGCATTTATGAAATGCTGACTATCTCTCCTAAACTGCGTAAGCTTATTAAGCCCGACACGGAGTTAGCTGAAATTAAGAAGCTGGCTTATCAAGAAGGCATGCAACCAATGATGTTAAACGGTTTAGAAAAAGTTGCTGCAGGCACAACAACGATTGAAGAAGTGCTTAAAATTGCTCCTCATTTAGATGAGTGACCTCTCATCTCTTTTACTCTATTAATGATATTGAACCTTTAAGTTGTTTTAATCATTAAATTGGTTTGTAATCTTGACCAAATATGCTCAAACCGTTATTGTTTAGGGTTCGTACAAAACACCTATAACGATAAGATTTATGACTCAGATTTCCACCCCTACCGATAAGCAAGAAACGACACCTCAATTTACTGGGGCAGAGATTCTGATTAAGTGCCTACACGAGGAAAAAGTCGAATTTGTATTTGGCTATCCTGGAGGCGCTGTGCTTAACATTTACGATGCCATTTATCAACAAGATAAATTCAAACATATTCTAGTGCGTCATGAGCAAGCAGCGTTACACGCTGCGGATGCGTATTCGCGCTCTACTGGTAGAGTGGGCGTTGCATTGGTTACTTCTGGTCCTGGTGCAACCAATGCTGTAACTGGCATTGCAACAGCTTATATGGATTCCGTTCCAATGGTGGTGATTAGCGGCCAAGTACCTACATACGCCATTGGCGAAGACGCATTCCAAGAATGCGACACGGTTGGTATAACACGCCCATGCGTCAAACATAACTTCTTGATTAAAAACATCAACGATATAGCACCTGTCATGAAAAAGGCTTTTCATGTAGCGGCAACAGGCAGGCCTGGCCCTGTTTTAGTGGACATTCCTAAAGATATTACCGCGACACTGAATAAGTTTGAGTATCCTAAGACGATAGAGATGCGCTCATACAACCCAGTGACCAAAGGGCATGCTGGGCAAATCAAAAAAGCACTTAAGCTACTTGCTGAAGCGGAACGCCCAATGGTCTATAGCGGTGGCGGTGTGGTATTGGGTAACGCCGCACCAGAACTAACACAATTCATTCAATCGCTAGGCATACCAACCACCAGCACTTTAATGGGCCTAGGTGGCTACCCTGCTACAGATAAGCAGTCGCTAGGCATGCTTGGCATGCACGGCACTTACGAAGCTAATATGGCAATGCAAGAGTGTGATGTATTGCTAGCAGTGGGTGCGCGCTTTGATGATCGTGTTATTGGAAATCCAGAACACTTCTTGAGCCGTCCACGCACCATTATTCATATTGATATTGACCCGTCATCTATTTCTAAACGCGTTAAGATTGATGTACCAATTGTCGGTGATGTCAAATCAGTCCTATCTGACTTAAATGATTTGGTCAAAACAGAGAAGCCAACACAGAATACAGCAGTCTTAGCAGACTGGATGAAACAGATTGAAGCTTGGCGTGCGAAGAAATTCTCCGAATTTACATTAGATGACAAACTCATTAAACCGCAGCAGGTGGTTAAAACGCTTTATGAAGTGACCAAAGGTGAGGCGTTTGTTACTTCTGACGTTGGTCAACATCAAATGTGGACTGCGCAATACTATCCATTTGATCAACCACGTCGCTGGATTAATTCTGGCGGCTTAGGCACGATGGGGGTTGGCTTGCCATACGCAATGGGCACACAACTAGCACACCCAGATGCGCAAGTTGCCTGCATTACTGGTGAAGCATCGATACAAATGTGCATCCAAGAGCTATCAACTTGTCAGCAGTACAACCTGCCATTGAAAGTAATTACGTTAAATAATCGCTATATGGGTATGGTCCGCCAGTGGCAAGAGTTCTTCTATGAGAACCGTTATTCAGAATCTTATATGGAAGCATTGCCTGATTTTGTTAAATTAGCAGAGGCTTACGGCCATGTTGGTATGCGCATTACCGATCCTGCAGATGTTGAAGGTGCATTAAAAGAAGCATTCAGCCCTAAACTGAAAGACCGCCTCGTGTTTATGGACTTTATTACAGACCAAACTGAAAATGTATTCCCAATGGTGCCAAATGGTAAAGGCTTATCTGAAATGATTACAGGTAAGGAGTCATAATGCGCCATATTATTTCAATATTAATGGAAAATGAATCTGGCGCACTTTCACGCGTAGCAGGCTTATTCTCAGCACGTGGTTACAATATCGAGTCACTGACGGTAGCGACAACAGAAGATCCAACCCTGTCACGCATGACGATTGTCACCCGCGGCAATGATGCAGTCATTGAGCAAATTATTAAACAGTTAAACAAACTGATTGATGTGGTGAAAGTGCTGGATTTAAACGACGGCAAACATATTGAGCGTGAACTCATGCTCATTAAAGTAAAAGCCTCAAACGCGCACAGGGAAGAAATGAAACGCATGTGTGACATTTTCCGCGGACGCATTATCGACGTATCCGACGGAAACTTCACTATCGAGCTAACCGGCTCTGGTCATAAACTAGACGCCTTTATAGAAAGCTTGGACAAAGCCGCAATATTAGAAACAGTACGAACTGGCGCATCAGGTATTGGACGTGGCGACAGAATTCTCAAACTATAATCAAAATTAATATAAGCATTTGTATTGAAAGGTAAATGAAATGAAAGTATATTACGACAAAGACGCTGACCTCAGCATTATCAAGAGCAAAAAAGTAGCCATCATTGGTTATGGTTCACAAGGTCACGCACACGCGCTTAATCTTAAAGACTCTGGCGTAGACGTGACGGTTGGTCTTCGTGCAGGTTCTGCTTCTTGGAAAAAAGCTGAGAACGAAGGCTTAAAAGTTTCTGAAACAGGTGATGCAATTAAAGCGGCAGACGTTGTAATGATCTTAACCCCTGACGAATTCCAAAGTGGCCTTTACAAAGAGGTTGTCGAGCCAAACCTTAAAAAAGGTGGCACATTGGCATTTGCACACGGCTTTGCCATTCACTACAACCAAGTTGTGCCACGTGCTGACTTAGACGTCATCATGATTGCGCCAAAAGCACCTGGCCACACAGTACGTTCAGAATTTGTTCGTGGTAGCGGCATCCCTGATTTGATCGCTGTTCATCAAGACGCATCTGGCAAAGCAAAAGAACTAGCACTTTCTTACGCAATGGGCGTTGGTGGCGGCCGTACTGGCATTATCGAAACAACATTCAAAGACGAAACAGAAACTGATTTATTCGGCGAGCAAGCTGTATTATGCGGCGGTGCTGTTGAACTAGTTAAAATGGGTTTTGAAACATTGACTGAAGCTGGCTATGCGCCAGAAATGGCATACTTTGAGTGTTTGCATGAGCTTAAACTGATTGTTGACTTGATGTTCGAAGGTGGCATTGCTGACATGAACTACTCCATTTCTAATAATGCCGAGTACGGCGAATACGTAACAGGCCCTGAAGTGATTAATGAGCAATCACGTGAAGCCATGCGTAATGCGCTTAAACGCATTCAGTCTGGCGAATATGCGAAAATGTTTATCACTGAAGGGGCAACCAACTACCCATCAATGACAGCACGTCGTCGTAACAACGCGGCACACCCAATTGAAGTTACAGGTGCAAAACTTCGCTCAATGATACCGTCAATTAAAGCCAACAAGATTATTGATAAAGAAAAAAACTAATTTAATAATTTAAGTATTACTGATAAAAAGCATAGTCCGTTTTGGTCTATGCTTTTTTTGTATTTTTTTAACGTCTCATTCAAGTAAAATACATCTCAGAAATCATTAGCAACGAAAGCAGACATTGAAACTCGCTATCTTTTTACAACACATTGCACCCAAGCAACTCATAACGATTATTGCTGGCAAACTTGCCAGTTTAGAATGCAAATCACTCACGCCAAAAGTCATTGCATGGTTTGTAAAGCGCTATCAAGTGAATATGCAAGAAGCTGCTAATTCAGACATTAGCAGCTATAAAACCTTTAATGACTTTTTCACACGCCTACTCAAACCTGGCGCAAGACCTCTTGCAAAAGCTGACTTCATTTGCCCAGTAGATGGCGCCATCAGCCAGTTTGGCAACATCAAAAAGGATCAAATCTTTCAAGCCAAAGGTCATGACTACGCCACCCTAACACTAGTAGCTGGTAACGAACCTTTAGCCAACAAATTTGAAAATGGCAGTTTTGCATGTTTATACCTAAGCCCTAAAGATTATCATCGTATCCATATGCCTTGTGATGGCAGGCTAGTGAGTATGGCCTATGTGCCAGGCGACCTATTTTCAGTTAACCCCACTACGGCTGCAAATGTACCAAATTTATTTGCACGTAATGAGCGTGTGGTATGCGAGTTTAGTTCAGAAACACATGGGACTTTTGTGATGGTGTTAGTCGGCGCTACGATAGTAGGCAGCATGGCAACCGTTTGGCATAAAACCAAAAACGGCATCATCAACCCACCACGTAGTAAGTCTATGCAAAAGTGGACATATGCTGATCAAAACATTACCTTGAAACAAGGTGAGGAAATGGGTAAGTTCTTACTTGGCTCTACCGTGGTCATGCTTTTTGAGAAAGATGCTTTAAGCTTTAATACCACTTGGCAAGCCGCTAAAAAAATCATACTTGGCGAAGCAATGGGTAATAAAGGTCTTTAACTTAACCCTACTCTTCTGCCCGTGCAGGCTTTGCTTACCTCAATGTTGCTTTTTGTGTGAGGCTTTAGGTTTACTATGCAAATAAACAGCGAGTTCATTTAGGGCGGTCTTATAAACGTCTCGCTTAAAATCGACCACGTCTTCTAACGGCACCCAATAATCACTCCAGCGCCAAGCATCAAACTCAGGATGTTCAGTTGCTCTTAATGAAACATCGGTGTCTCGCCCGACCAAGCGCAATAAGAACCAAATTTGTTTCTGACCCTTATAGCTATTGCGTAGGTCTCTCTTTACCCAGTTGGTTGGCACCTCATAACGCAGCCAATCTCGGGTGCGACCCAAAATTTCCACGTGCTCAGGGCGCAAACCGACCTCTTCCATTAACTCACGATGCATCGCCTCTTCAGGGCTTTCTTTAAAATTAATGCCACCCTGTGGAAACTGCCACGCATGCTCCTTAATGCGCTTACCCCAAAACACCTTATTTTGGGCATTACACAGAATAATGCCCACATTCGGACGATAGCCGTCACGATCTAACATATTTGTACTGCCAACTAATATTTACCATGATTTTTTCATACTTTAGACACGAATGAAAGGAGCACTTCAATTTAATCTATAATACCCTTTCAAAAGGAGTCTGTATGCTTGCTACAAATCGGCTAAGGTTAATAATGACAGGGTTAAGCTTGGCACTATGCTTCATGCTAAGTGCATGTGCTGGCACTGCCACAAATAACAGCTTTGCATACGTCACCAATCAAGGTGATAACACCGTTTCTATTATTGATATCCATCAGCAAAAAATCATTCACACCACCGCTGTAGGTAAGGCGCCTGTCGGTATCGCTGGGTCAAAAAAATTGCAGCGCGTTTTCATCACCAATGTTGAGAGCGCAAATATTTCTGTCATCGACATGCAATCACATCAAGTCATTCACACTATTCCTGTCAAAGGCTCACCTGTAGGCATTGCCCTAGCACCGGATGATAAAAAACTTTACGTTGCAGATTGGTATGGCAATCGCATCATCGTCATAGACCCAAACACCTATAGCATACTGAATGAAGTCACTGTCGAGAAAGCCCCTGCTGGCATTGTCGTTAGCCCCGATAGCCAAATGGTATACATCGCTGTACGTGATTCAAATGAAATTGTCGTCCTCAATGCTAAAGTGCTCAGTATTGATAAACGCATTGCTGTTGGCGAGCACCCTTTTGGCATTTCACTTAGCAAGGATGGCAGCACCTTATATAGTGTCAATGTATTTGATAATACGGTTTCTATTATCAGCACCAAAACATGGCAACAAAGTACTGTAGAAGTCGGCGACCATCCCTATTGTGCTGTAGCAAGCCCAGACAATAAAACCCTATATGTGACCAATACGTTAGATGAGAGCGTCTCTATTATTGATGTTGCTAGCCAGAAAATCATTGCCACACTAGAAGTGGGGGAAACCCCAGAAGGCATTAGCTACGATGCCATTACCAAAGAAATACTTATCGCAAACTGGGGCAGTAACAATGTCACCGTCATTGATACTAATAGCAACAAAGTCATCAACACGATTGCCGTTGGCGATAGACCTCGCGCATTCGGACAGTTCATTCTAAGCGGCAATTAACACGGCAAGTCAACCTAAGGCTGTTGCAATACGTTATTGTTGGCGTAGTCTTTAATGATGAAGTCATCTATAATATAAGAAGTCCGCTTCAAATATCACTAGTGGCTATCTAGTTTTAGATATATTTATAATATTTTTTGGGAGACCATACATGAAGAAGTTTCTAGCATTAATCGCACTGGCAGCATTCTCAATGACCGCATTTGCTCACGGTCCAACACCGTACAAGAGTGACCAATCTATTGTTGTTAAAGCTGAACCAGCCAAGGCTTGGGCCATGGTTAAAGACTTTGGCAATGTACATGCGTGGATGCCAACGGTTGCAAGTACAAAGGTAACAAAAAAAGGTAAAGATACATTAAGAGTGATATCACTAAAAAACGGCGGCAAAGTAACCGAGCGTCTAAAAAGCATTAATGATGAAGACATGAAAATCAAGTGGGAATTCGTCACTGGTGCGCCACTTTCCAATTACAACGCTTATATTTCTGTTAAGGCGGGGCCAAAGAAAGGCGAAAGCACCATTAGATTCTTCCAGCGCTACTATCGCTATTTCGTTAACAACCCACCTATCCCTGAAGGCCAAGATGATGCAGCAGCGATTAAGTTTGTAACGGAAACTTACGAGCCAGGCTTAGAGAATCTTAAAAAGGTACTTAATAGCTCAAAGTAACTAGCTCGGAGGCAAGCGCAACTTCCAATGCTTCAGATGAAAAAGCCAGCGCAAGTAAAAAAACAGTAGTAAAAAAACCATGGTGGAAATTTTGGTAAAGTAAATTGGCAAACAGTGACAGAAAATGTCACACTATGTAAAAAAGCGGAGATTATCTCCGCTTTTTTGTCACTCAAAACACCTAAAATACTTACAAAAATCCCAACAAAATAATATATTTTCCTTTACTTTCAGTATCTTAATAACTAAAACTAACTAAAACTAAAAGTTGGCACAGCCATTGCTAATTACTATGCAAGCACTGGTATTAACTACTTCTAGTGTGTTTTAACTTAACTAGTAATACTAAATTATTTTTAATAAAGGAAATTATAATGAACATGAAAAAAGTACAACAAGGTTTTACCTTAATCGAGTTGATGATCGTTATTGCGATTATCGGTATTCTGGCTGCGGTAGCATTACCACAATATGCAAGCTATACAGAGAAATCTGCAGACACAGCTTGCTTAGCTGAAGGAACTGCAATCGCTCGTGGCATGGCTGCAGCAAATGCAAATAACGACACTAGCCTATTGTCAACTAGTGCACTAAGTGCTTGCGATACTGGCACTCTACCAACAACTTTATCTACTGGTACAGGTACATTCAGCAATGCAGCTCGTGGTACAGGTACGGTAACTTGTGATTACGCTGACGGTAGTTGTTCGCTATAAGCTTATAATTATTTATTAGCTGTAATATTAGCACTAACAAAAAAGAGGCTTTAAGCCTCTTTTTTGTTATCCACTCATACTTTAAAGACACGTTCAACTCAAGTAACAACTAAGAATCCATGTTAGTATTTTCGGCGCACTGCAATAGCAATAATAGAGACCACAAATAAATCATGATAAAACCTTTAACTTTCCAATCTGCTACGAAGCACTTAATTTTTATAGCTTTCGTAACAACAATTGTATTATCGCCTAGTATACATTTTATACAGTATATTGAATTTCATGACTGCAAACGTGTATTACAATTAATTTTACTCAGTTTAGTACTAATCAATGCAAGTAATGCTAGCACCAACCCACAACATTTATTGTCCATCAATAAAAATATCCGCATCGGGCTTTATGCGGTCTTAGTACTGGCAATAACTTCATCTTTTAACGCAATATCTCCCAGGCAAGCAATTATAGAAACCTGTGTATTTGCGGCATTGTGTTATCTTGCTTTATTTGTGGCCCACTGTTACCGGGCGGATAAAGATCAATTCATAAGGCGACTAATCTATGCACTATGGGCAAGCATTCTGCTATATATGTTGTCATTTTATGTAGGCTATATCACAGCTATGGTGGTCAAAAAACCATTGGCTTGGCCGGACCCGCTTGACGGATTTACTAACGTCCGTTTATTCCAACAATACCAGCTCTGGAGTTTAGGGCTTATTTGCTTGCCACTACTAGCTTTTAACCTTAAGCAAAAAACGCGCATGTGGCTTTATTTTGCACTTACCAGCTGGTGGGTATTGCTATATTACGCAGCATCTCGCGGCGTTGTATTAGGCTGGTTGGTTGCTATGGTTACAACTGCTATTATCTACAAAAATGCCGCTTGGCCATTTTTACGCATTCAACTAATTAGCGCAGTAACAGGGCTAACTGCATATTATGTTTTGTTCAAAATGATCCCAGTTTGGATCGCAGCATCAGCTGCATCAATGCAATCTACCGCCATCACTACAAGCACTGTGTTTAGAACAATGACTTCGGATCGTATTGATTTATGGAAAGTATCGCTTGTCATGATAGATAACTTCCCATTACTAGGTGTAGGTCCTATGCACTATTATTGGTACAACCAATTTGGAACACACCCTCATAACAGCATCCTTCAACTTGCTGCTGAATTTGGCTTACCTGCCACTTTTATTATGCTCACAATTGTGGCTTTGAGCTTCCGCTATTGGTTTAAACGCTTTAATAAGAATAAACTGCAAGGCACATCTAAATTAAATTCAAACTTCTCAATCATCTTATTCTTTACCATCATTGCCAATGGCGCATACTCATTGGTAGAAGGCGTTATTGTTATGCCAATCAGCCAAGTGCTAATGTTTACTGTCATTGGGTTAATGATTGGTCAATATACAGAAGGTGATTGGTATAAGCTTAGAAATATAGCACCAAAAAACAAACTAAGATTTAGACCTGTTTTTGCTATTGTCGTATTAGTCGCAATGGTATGGTCTACATTTCCTGAATTGAACCGTGGTTTAACCAGTAATCAAAGACATATAAGAGTAAATGAAAGAGCCTTCTCGCTACCCTCAAGCAATATTATCCCACGTATTTGGATGCAGAAAAGGCGTGTTGAAAACCCACAACGAAACTAAGCTATTAAATTTGGCGTATATCTAACTGCTTGATCTGGTGCCACCCTTTAATACAACTGCACTTATTCCAAACTGCGCTAATATAAACGCGGCGGCTGAGCTGCGTCGCCCTGTTTGGCAATAAACAATGTATTCTTTATCTTGATCTAGCCAATCTACTTTATTACGCAGCTCATGGATTGGTGCATTAATCGCACCATTAATATGGTGATATTCAAATTCCGATTCAAAGCGAACATCCATCCATACTGCGCCATTTTCTACACGCTGTTTTGCTTGTTCCATATTCACCATATTCACCACTGGTGTTTTCAACAGTTCAATAAAATCTTCTTTTTTCAAACGTAGCAACTGGCCATCTGTTTTCATTTTAATGGTTGCATTACGTTTCGTATCTGATGCTAAGGCTTCTTCGCCAAAGGTATCATTATCTGTAATCTCAGCCAACAAGACTGGCGGCTGGCTGACATCTATAATGCGGCTTACTACAGCGGTGCCCTGGTGAATGAGGTAGTAATAATCTCCTTCTTGCCCTTGAGTAATAATTGTTTGTCCTGCTTTAACATCCACACTGGTTAAGCAACTAAATAAACGCTCTATATTAGCCGCTGGAATTTTATCGAATACGCTATTTTTAAGCTTAAAGGCTTTGAAGCGTTCACCATCTATTTTAAAACCACTTTGCGGCACGTTTTCTTTGGATGCTTGAGCGCCGCCAGAAATCTGATCCCATGTCAGCATAATATCTAACAAGTCCAAATCGATACGGGTGATCTCAATCGGTGAAATGGCGATGGTATCTTTAATCTTAAGGCGCTCTGAAGCGATAGGATGTTTTGCCGCTGGCGTACCGCCACGTAATACAATTTTTTTACCATTTTCATAGCGAATACCTAAATCACCTTTAACCAAGTAAAGGGATTCCAGCACTTGGTCGCTTAGGCGCGTTGGATCTAAATCTTTACTAACCTCCTCAACAATGGCGACTTCTGCTAATTCATCCAATCGGCTAGTGGATAGCTTATTCATTGGCGACAAAGTCGCCAACAGCTTTCTTCCCGCCATCAAGGGCTTGTTAGCATCAACTGGTTGTTCCATGAATTAATTATCTTTTTAAAAGTTAAAGTCCTAATACTTACTGAGACAGTAAGCTGTTGCGTAGTTTGTAACACTTTCAATCAACATTTTATCATCCCTACCTACATTTGAGATGGCCAATATTCAGATGGTGAATGTATAAGTTAACCACCATTAAATTAAAGCAATTAATATGGTGGTTTCGTCATCTTGCACAGGCTGCCAATTGGCTTTGTTAATTTATCATTACAATTTTGATTAAATTGATTCATTATCACCTAAAATAACGTCATGATTGAATCAATTAAAAAGACACGAGATGGCCGACAGTCCAATTGAAATAGGAAATATCATCGACCCTTCTGGCAGCGTTATCTGGCTACATGGCTTAGGTGCAGATGGTAATGACTTCGTTCCTGTGGTGGAAATGTTAAAACTACCGCACCTTCGCTTCATTCTACCCCATGCGCCTTACCGAAAAGTCACCATTAACAATGGCGTCGAAATGCGCGCTTGGTATGATGTTTTGGGGCGTACGCTTGATAGTCTTGAGGATGAAGCAAGTATTCGTGAATCTCAGGCTTATATTGAACGTTTAATAGGCAATGAGCTTGCTAAAGGTATTCCTAGCGATAAAATCGTACTGGCAGGCTTTTCTCAAGGCGGTGCGATTGCCTTACATACTGCGCTGCGCTATCAAAAAACCTTAGCAGGTGTGGTAGCACTCTCCACTTATCTGCCACTTAAATCAGCATTTTCAGCTGAAAAATCTCCAGACAACCAACACACCCCAATCATGATGGCACACGGTACGCATGATGAAGTGATTAGCATGGAAACCTGCCATGTTTCGCTAGCACAATTACAAGCAGAGCAATATCAAGTGCAATGGCATGAATACCCAATCGCACATAGTGTCTCGATCGATGAGATTAGCGAAATTGGCAAGTTTTTATGTGCCATTACTGAATGATTGTTTTTTAGCACGCAAGCAGCTGGAAATTTTTGTTAAAATAGCACTACTAACGACAACGTTAATTTGACGCGCTAACATGCAAAATACCAAGTATGCCAAATAAAAACCTAGCAACACCGCCTAACTACGAAGCTGCTATTGCCGAGCTGGAAACGATTGTCAATCAAATGGAATCTGAAAATCTTCCACTAGAGCAATCGTTAACTGCTTACAAGCGTGGTGCAGAGCTCTTAAAAATATGCCAGCAATCACTCACTGAAGCCGAGCAGCAAGTGCGTATTGTTTCTGAAACAAACCAGCTAAATACGTTTAGTCAAGATAAAGAATAAACCTAGATGCCAAGTGCTACCGAAGCCACAGTAGAAAATCAAACGCAAGCGTTTAATACTTGGGTTGACAGTATGCAATTGCATATTGAGGGCGTTTTAGATCAACACCTACCAGCTACAGACACCCAGCCAACCCGCTTACATGAGGCAATGCGATATGCAACGCTAGGTGGTGGCAAACGTGTACGCGCATTGCTCGCTTATGCGGCAGGCGAGTTTTGCGGTGCAGATACTGAAAAAGTTGACTCTGCTGCCGCTGCAGTAGAGCTCATCCACGCATACTCACTGGTACATGATGATATGCCGTGCATGGACGATGATGATTTACGCCGTGGCAAAGCTTCTACGCATAAAAAATATGGGGATGCCATCGCGCTATTGGTTGGTGACTCGCTTCAAAGTTTAGCTTTTCAATTAATTTCTCAAGATCTTAATATTAGAAGCCCGCAAAAAATTAAAATGCTACATATATTGGCCTTGGCAACAGGTTCCAGTGGTATGGCAGGGGGTCAGGCGATAGACATCGATAGTGTCGGCATTCCCTTAACAAAGATCGAACTAGAAACAATGCATATTCATAAAACAGGTGCATTAATTCGTGCGGCAACGTTAATGGGCACTTATAGTGCATACCGTCAAAATGAAGAGAAAATTTCTGCAGCTGATCATTTTTCAAAGTCAATTGGCCTAGCTTTCCAAGTTGTCGATGACATTTTAGATACTGAAGCCGACACAGAAACGTTAGGCAAAACAGCTGGCAAAGATGCTGAAAGTAACAAATCAACCTATGTCACAATCTTAGGCTTAGATGAAGCAAAAGAGCTCGCCAATGAATTACATGCCAATGCAATGGCAGCCTTGTCTTTTTATGGCCCTGAAGCAGACCTTTTGAGGCACTTAGCCAACTTCATCACGCAGCGTAGCTTCTAAAAGAGAAGCGACCACTTAATCTATGCCCTCCTTATTGCATACTATTAACTCCCCTGTTGAGTTGCGACACTTAGAACGTAATCAATTAGAAACACTGGCTACTGAACTACGTAGCTTTTTGATTAATAGCGTTTCAAAAACGGGCGGTCATTTAGCATCAAACCTCGGTGTTGTAGAGCTTACCATTGCCTTACATTATGTATTCAACACACCTGACGATAAACTTGTGTGGGATGTTGGGCATCAAACTTACCCACACAAAATCCTAACGGGTCGTCGTGAAGAAATGGCCAATCTACGTAAACAAAATGGCATTGCTGGTTTTCCAAGAAAGTCTGAAAGTGAATACGATACGTTTGGTACAGGTCACTCTAGCACTTCTATTTCTGCGGCGTTAGGTATGGCTGTTGCTGCAAAACAAGAAAACTCTGATCGCCATAGCGTTGCGATTATCGGCGATGGCGCCATGACTGCGGGCATGGCATTTGAAGCGCTAAATAATGCTGGCGAAACAAATGCCAACCTACTCGTTATCTTAAATGACAATGACATGAGCATTTCTAAAAATGTTGGCGCATTGAACAACTACCTCGCCAAACTGCTATCAGGCCGTTTATATGACCGTGTGCGTAAAACGGGCAAGCACATGCTGGATATTGTGCCGCCAGTTAAAGAGTTTGCTAGGCGTGCAGAAGAACATGCTAAAGGCATGGTTACCCCTGGCGGAACACTCTTTGAAGAGTTTGGCTTTAATTATATTGGGCCAATAGACGGGCACAATATGGATACGCTTTTAGATACGTTACATAACATACGTGAACTAAACGGCATGCAATTTTTACATATTGTGACGCAAAAAGGTAAAGGTTTTGAACCCGCTGAAGACGACCCAAACAAATATCATGGTGTCAGCAAATTTGACCCTTGCAATGGTGTTGCACATGCCGGTAATGAACAAAAAACTTACACCCAAGTGTTTTCAGACTGGCTCATCGATATGGCCGATATTGACAATCAATTAGTGGCCATTACGCCCGCGATGTGTGATGGGAGTGGCTTAAACGCTTTTGAGCAAAAGTACCCAGATCGTTATTTTGATGTTGGTATCGCAGAACAGCACGCACTGACTTTCGCTGGCGGTATGGCTTGCGATGGGTTAAAACCTGTTATTGCGATTTACAGTACGTTTTTACAACGGGCTTACGACCAACTGATTCATGACATTGCATTACAAAACTTAAACGTACTTTTTGCCATAGATCGCGCGGGTTTAGTCGGGGCAGATGGCCCTACTCATGCTGGCAGTTTTGATTTATCTTATCTACGTTGCATCCCAAACATCGTCATTATGGCGCCTAGCAATGAAAATGAATGTAGACAGATGCTAACAACTGGTCACCACTACCAAGGCACTGCAGCAGTACGCTATCCGCGCGGCACAGGCACAGGCGCACCAATCTCTTCTGCACTAGAGACCCTACCCATCGGCAAAGGTGAAATAGTTCGGCAAACATCAATTAAAAAAGACAAAAAAGTAGCTATTTTAGCTTTTGGTAGCATGCTTGCACCAAGCTTAGAGGCTGCAGATACAGTTAACGCGTCTGTAGCAAACATGCGTTTTATCAAACCCTTAGATGTTGAACTGATTACAGAAATGTCTAACACGCATGATTTAATTGTCACAGTGGAAGAAAATAGCTTGATGGGTGGTGCAGGCTCCGCGGTAATGGAGGCGATGCAGGCGCTTAATCTTTCAAAGCCAATGCTATGCCTAGGCTTGCCTGATACCTTCATCGAGCATGGTGTACATGAAACTATGCTTGCGGAATGTGGTCTTGATAGTGCAGGGATTACACGTGCCATTGAAAAAAAATTGTCATTACTCTAAACAAAAATGGCCAATCAAAATAGCCATTTCAAACCAGCTATAAACAAGTAAACCATTAATAATTGTATTGAATAACTTTAAATTTTGGAGAACAATCTCTGTTATGACCCAGCCTAAAAACAAACTTGAAGATGTCCAGAACACACCAGATGTGCGTCACTTAGACATCGACAAGGTTGGTATTAAATCCATTCGCCACCCTGTCGTTGTAAAGGATAAAAATGGTGGTGAGCAGAACACAGTTGCTGTTTTTGATATGTATGTGCACTTACCACATAATTTCAAAGGCACACATATGTCTCGGTTTGTTGAGATTCTCGAAATGAATGAGCGTGCAATATCAGTCGAGTCTTTTGAAACAATACTACGAGAAATGGTGCAGCGGCTAGAAGCGAAGTCTGGCCATGTGGAAATGCGTTTTCCCTACTTTGTCAATAAATCTGCACCGGTATCAGGGGTTAATAGCTTACTAGATTACGATGTGACCTTTATCGGCGAGATTAAAGACGATGAATTTAGCATCACGGTAAAGGTACTAGTCCCTGTGACTAGTTTATGCCCTTGTAGCAAAAAAATATCTGACTACGGCGCACATAACCAACGCTCACATGTGACGATTACTGCTCGCATCAATGACTTTATTTGGATAGAAGATATTATTGCTTTAGTTGAGAAACAAGCATCTTGCGAACTATATGGTTTATTAAAACGCCCAGATGAAAAATATGTGACTGAACGCGCTTACGACAATCCTAAATTTGTTGAAGATATGGTGCGCGATGTAGCCTCTGCACTAAACGATGAAAAACGTATTGATGCCTACGTCGTAGAAAGCGAGAATTTTGAATCGATTCATAACCACTCTGCTTACGCGCTAATTGAACATGACAAAAGAAGTTAATAATATAACTCGTTAGAACTTACAAAAGGATCACCATGCAAGAACAAACTACTAATAAAGAATCAGCTTCAATATTTCAAGTCATCAAGGCTGTGTTATGGAGCATGATTGGTGTTAGAGGGCAAAAAGGTTATGAAGATGATGTGGCCAAAATAAAACCTAGCCAGGCCATTATTGCTGGCATTATTGGTGCCGTCATCTTTGTATTAACTGTGGTAACCTTAGTGAATCTAGCCATCAAATATTTAAGCTAATAAAGTTCCATTATTCTTAATTTACAACAAAAGGAGAAAAACATGTCGGCAGTAGCAAAAGTGATTGAAATAATCGCCTCAAGTGATAAAAGTTTTGAAGATGCGGTTTCAAACGGTGTAGCAAAAGCATCAGAATCCATCAAGGAAATTACGAGCGCTTGGGTGCAAGACCAAAGTGTGAAAGTAAAAGATGGAAAAGTGACTAAGTACCGTGTTGTATTGAAAGTGACGTTTGTTGTTAAATAAGTAATTTTGCATCATAAAAAAACGGGCATTAGCCCGTTTTTTTATTTGTTAATTTTTTCACCTAATACTTTTTGGTTAGCGTCATGATGGAGTTTTCGCGCCTAACATCCAATCTATTTTGAGCAGACATTCCTAGCAGTACAACAGGTGGAGAGCCCCCCTCTATTATTGTGGCTGTTACATTATTTAACACGATCGTACCAATCTTGAGTGTATTAAGCTTCACATTATAAGCAGGTATTACACCATTGGCTGTGGACATACGAACCTTTTGACCCTTTGTGTAATCAATTTTAGCATATTTTGCATCACCACTATTCATGGCAACCGTCGTTGCACCTGTGTCCACTACATATTTTAATGATGCGCCATTAATGGTTAATTTTCCATAAAAATGGCCAGCCCTATCTGCATACAGACTCACCGGGCTATTAACACCGCCACCAGATGCAGAGCTGCTACCGCCGACAGAGGCCGCTTGCCCCATTTTCAACACTTGGCGCTTACCTTCTATTACTAGCGTCGCTGCATTACTATTGGCTGAGACTAATTTAACACCGTTTTTAGTTTGTCCTGCTCTCATACTATGTGGGCCACTGCCATTAATCATGAGTAGCGCTTTATTACTAAACAACCCCACTACATTAACTTGTGTGTCAGCAAACGCTTGCAACGTGGTGCATAAAGCTGTAATCATTAACACGCTTCTAAATTGTTTCATTTTCATTTACCTTTTTAATTAGCATTAACCAAACATGCCTTCTTCACCGTGTGTTTTTGCCAATTTCAAACCAAATGCTACCACAGCAAAGCCCATTAGCGGAAATGCGGCAGCCAAGAGGAATGTTGTCTGCCCGCCTAAATACTGAAGCGCATAGCCGCCAGTGATACCGCCTATTGCACCACCCACACCGTAAGTTACGCTATTATAAATAGCCTGGCCTTTCGCTTGATGCCGCCCATTGAAGAACTGTGCAACCACTTCCACCGATGCGGCATGAAAACTACCAAAGGTGGCCGCATGCAAACTTTGTGCAAT
This sequence comes from Methylophilaceae bacterium, assembly GCA_048595445.1. Classification (GTDB taxonomy): domain Bacteria; phylum Pseudomonadota; class Gammaproteobacteria; order Burkholderiales; family Methylophilaceae. Next base: position 53,949 of record JBJPGD010000021.1, on the reverse strand, counting down.
AAGCAATAAAACAAGGTTATCTACAGCAACGCCTATCATGGCGAATCGGATTACTGCCAAGGCCAAACTAATTAATAAAATATTCTTTAAACTAAGCCTACGCATAATTTTTGGCATCATCATAAATACAAGAATTTCACAAACAACACCCACCGACCATAGCAAGCCAATCATCGCCTTGCTATAACCGTGTTCTGCGAGGTAAATCGAATAAAAGTTATACAGCACCCCATGCGCCGTTACCATGAGCGCACAACCAACTAGTAAGGCGATGACGGCAGGGTTGCGGATAATGTTCCAGACAGAAGCATTATCCGTATGATGCGGTGCTACTTTGACTTCTGGTAGGGTAAATGTCAGTAGAAACAATATGACTTGCACCGTCAATATTGCCCAAAGTAAACTAGAGATACCAGCCCAATCGATGACAAAACCCAATACTACGGAGGCGGCGATAAAACCAACTGAGCCCCACATGCGGATACGGCTGTAATGACCTTTAGTATTAGCCAAATGCGCAAGCGTTAATGATTCTGATAACGGCATCGTAGAGCTAGTAAACAAACTCAGCGCTGCCATGACGAATAACATTGGCCAAAAACCATGCGCCCAAAATACAGCAATAAAACCTAAGACACCTAATACTGTATTCAGTTGAATCCAAACCGTTCGTTTCGATGTGTGGTCAGCTAGCCAGCCCCAAAAGTTAGGGGCGAAGATACGGCTAACCTGAAACATAGACATGAGGATGCCGATATCTGCAGGTGAGAAATTCTCTGACTGCAAATATAACCCCCAGTAAGGTACAAATGCCCCTACAAAGAAGTAATAAACGAAATAAAAACGGGAAAGATTGCTATGTAAAGTATGGCTCAAAGGACTGCACTATACTTAATGTCGTATTAGAGCTTAGGAATAGAGCTAGTTACATCTGCATTTTGTGCACGATGACGTAAAGCATGGTCCATCAACACTAAAGCCAACATTGCTTCCGCAATCGGCGTTGCGCGCACACCGACGCAGGGATCGTGCCTACCTGTTGTTTGCATCGTTGTGTCATTGCCCTCTTTATCAATAGAGCGACGCGCTTGCGGAATGCTCGAAGTTGGCTTAAGCGCAATATTGACACGAATCGCTTGTCCGGTAGAAATCCCACCTAAAACACCACCTGCATGATTGCTAACAAAACCTTTGGACGTCATCTCATCCGAGTGTTCGCTACCACGCTGGGCAACGCTGTTGAAGCCAGCACCGACTTCAACTCCTTTGACTGCATTGATGCCCATCATGGCATGCGCGATACCCGCATCTAATCGATCGAACACTGGCTCACCCCAGCCGACTGGCACGCCTTCAGCGACAACACTAATACGTGCACCAACTGAATCTCGTTCATTCCGGATGGTGTCTAAGTAATCTTCTAGCTTCGGTAACACATCGACATTAGGCGAGAAAAATGGATTGTCATTCACGTGCGCCCAGCTTTGGAATGGGATGTCGATTTCACCAAGCTGGCTCATATAGCCACGCACTGTTACCCCATACTTTTGCTTCAACCACTTTTTAGCAATCGCACCTGCTGCTACACGCACTGCTGTTTCGCGCGCACTAGATCGACCACCGCCGCGATAATCACGATTGCCGTATTTTTGACTATAAGTGTAGTCCGCATGACCTGGGCGGAAGGTGTCTTTAATTTTACTGTAATCTTGGCTGCGTTGATCGGTATTACGAATTAACAAACCAATAGGGGCACCTGTTGTTTTACCTTCAAACACACCCGATAGAATCTCAACTAAATCAGCTTCTTTACGTTGCGTGACATGGCGCGAAGTGCCAGGCTTACGACGATCCAAATCCAACTGCAAATCTTCTGCACAGATTGCTAAGCCTGGCGGGCAGCCATCAACAATACCACCTATCGCTGGGCCATGTGACTCACCAAATGAAGTGAGTGTGAATAATGTACCGATTGTGTTACCAGACATATATCCTCGCTTTGAAAAATTTGGGTAATTTTAACATAATTAGCTAACTAGATTTTTGACCCAGTGACTATAAACCTGCGTGGCGACTTTGTTAAGAAAGAAGCAATGCAATGGCAATTCTTGTTGCATCTCGTTCGCCTGTTGAACGGCGGGGCTTTCTGCTGAGGCTGTTAGCTCTTTTTCTCCTTCTTCGCACCAGTTTTCTACCATGCTTGGCATGACTTCAACGTGTGTTTGCAAGACTAAATGATGTCCAAATGCATAAGCTTGGTTCTCACAAAACTCGCTGGATAACAAATGCGTTGCGCCGTCGGGCAAGCCAAACGTTTCGCCATGCCAATGAAATGCGTTGAAGGTTTCAATGGCGCCAAACCATTGTTTAGCGATCGGATTCTTAGTAACACTCACCTGACCCCAGCCAATTTCTTTGACAGCACTTTTTGTGACTTCTGCTCCCAGTGCTTTACTGATGAGCTGGCCACCTAGACAATGACCTAACAATGGCATGCCTGCTGCATGAGACTCACGAATTAAATCTATCACTGGTGATATCCAAGGCAAATCATCGTTCGCACTCATGGGTCCACCCATTAGCACCATGCCGCTGTAATCTTTAATCGATTTAGGCAGTGAGTCTTTTGCATCAATAGCAACAAGCTTCCACGCGATGTTCTGTTCATCTAAAAAGGTTGTCAGATAACCAGGCCCTTCGTATGTGACAAAGCGAACAATCAGAACAGGCTTCATCAGCCAACCTCCTTATAACGACCAACTGCAATATTATCTATCGTGTAACTGCCAATCGCGTAACGAATGAGTCGCAAAGTAGGAAATCCGACTTTGGCTGTCATTCGTTTCACTTGGCGATTCTTACCTTCAGAAATTTTAATTTCTAACCAGGTGGTTGGGATAGCTTTACGTTCACGTATTGGCGGGTTTCTATCCCATAAGTTTTCTGGCTGGCTCATCACCCGTACTTTTGCTGGCTGTGCAGTAAAATCATTCAACGCGACACCTTTTATAAGTGGTTGCAAATCTTCCACCGTTGGACTGCCTTCAACCTGCACCCAATAAGTCTTCATTTCTTTATGCTTTGGATGACTTAAACGATGTTGTAAAGCGCCATCATCGGTTAAAATAAGCAATCCTTCAGAATCTGTATCTAAGCGACCTGCTGCATACACTTTTGGAATATCGATAAAGTTTTTTAATGTGGGATGTTTCTCGTGCGGGCTGAACTGACACACCACATTAAAAGGCTTATTAAACAAAATGATCATATTAGGAAATTAGCAATGGCATCAAAAATTAAGGTTCCAAGTACTGGTAAAAAAATCACCATTGGGGGAGATAATAAATTAAACGTACCCGACACACCAATTATCGCATTTATTGAAGGAGATGGCATAGGGGCTGATATTACGCCGCCAATGAAAAAAGTGGTTGATGCAGCCGTCAACAAAGCATATGGCGCAAAACGCAAAATCTCTTGGATGGAAGTATATGCAGGTGAAAAATCAACAAATATCTATGACAAAGACACTTGGTTATCTACCGAAACCATGGAGGCACTTAAAGAATATGTGATTTCAATTAAAGGGCCATTAACCACGCCTGTTGGTGGTGGCATCCGCTCGCTCAATGTGACACTTCGTCAAGAGCTAGACTTATTTGTCTGCCAACGTCCTATTCAATACTTTACCGGCGTACCTAGCCCAGTAAAACATCCTGAAAAAACTGACATGATTATTTTCCGAGAAAATACTGAAGATATCTATGCAGGTATCGAATGGGCAGCTGGTTCAGACGAAGTAGAAAAAGTGATTCAATTCTTAAGCGATATGGGCATGCGTAAAAAAATTCGCTTCCCAGAGTCAACAGCGATTGGTATTAAGCCAGTATCGATAGATGGGAGTAAGCGTTTAATCCGCAAAGCCATTCAATATGCGATTGATAATAATAGAAAGTCTGTAACGATTACGCATAAAGGTAACATCATGAAGTTCACTGAAGGTGGCTTTAGAGATTGGGGTTATGCGTTAGCGAAAGAGGAATTTGGTGCGGTAGAAATTGATGATGGGCCATGGTGCAAACTGCCGAATGGCATCATCATTAAGGACTGCATTGCTGATGCATTCTTACAAGAAATTTTATTGCATCCAGAGGAGTATGACGTCGTTGCCGCATTAAACCTAAATGGTGATTACATGAGTGATGCCTTGGCTGCACAAGTAGGCGGTATTGGCATTGCGCCTGGTGCAAACTTAAGCAATACAACCGCGATGTTTGAAGCAACGCACGGTACAGCACCTAATATTGCTGGTAAAAACATTGCCAATCCAAGCTCACTTATTCTATCTGCAGAAATGATGTTAAGACATATGGGCTGGACTGAGGCTGCAGATTTGATTATGTCAGGCGTTGGCAAAGCGATTCAATCTAAGCGTGTAACAGGCGACTTCTCATCTCAAATGAAAGGTGCCACTGAAGTTGGTACAGCTGAATTTGGTGATGAAATTATCAGTAATATGTAGCATTCACTACCTCTTCAACCTATAAAAAACCCCCTTATTTAGGGGCTTTTTTATAGGAACAGATCAGTAACCGTTTTCAATAATGAATTCATTCCGCCATTGAAAATGCTAAAAACATTTTCTTTGTTGCACTTATCACAATTTCATCGTGCCGTTTGTTGCAAACACGATTAAACCAAGTTCATTTTCTTTACAAATAAGAACTTAGCATGCATTATTTATTTATAGTAAATATTGTTTAACTACAATAGTTTATATAAAATACATAATTAAATAGATTAAAAGCGAATTAATACATCATGGCAACAACTGCAACTGCAACCAAATTAAGCGGGCTTGCCCGTATGCTGATTAAAGAAGGATTGCTATCTGAACAAGAAGCAACAGCTCTTCAATCTCAAGCGGACATTGCTAATGTGGCATTTGTTTCACAAGTCATTGCCAGTAAAAAGCTAACTGCAGAAAAGATTGCAGATGTGTCCTCTAAAGCATTTGGCTTTCCACTTTTCAACCTTGATTCACTTGATTCGGCTTATCTCCCAGCAAAAACAATTGACATTAAACTAATGCAAAGTAATCGCGTTATCGGTTTGCAAAGTCGTAATAACGTACTGTTTATTGGCATTTCAGATCCAACTGTGCTCCACTCGCTAGACAGCGTGCAATTCCAAATGGGCATGAAACTTTCACCAGTGATTGTGGAAGATGACAAGCTAGGAAAATGGATAGACAACATTGTAGAGTCTAAAGACACCAGCATGTCATCGCTAGATGTTGATGGTGACTTTGATTTGGACATGGGTGGTATTGAAGAGGAAGAAGAAGCCGATGCTACACAAGAGGTAGACGATGCTCCTGTTGTTAAATTTTTACAAAAAATGCTATTAGATGCCATCAACATCGGCGCATCTGACTTGCACTTTGAACCGTATGAGAAGTTTTATCGCATTCGATATCGCATTGATGGTGAGTTGCGTGATATAGCCCAACCGCCTTTGGCCATTAAAGACAAATTGGCTTCAAGAATTAAAGTGATATCTCAAATGGATATTTCAGAAAAAAGAATTCCACAAGATGGTCGGATGAAATTAGTGCTATCTAAAACCCGCACCATTGATTTCCGTGTCAGCACGTTGCCATTGATTTATGGTGAGAAAATTGTGATGCGTATTCTCGATCCTACGAGCGCTACGCTCGGCATCGAGGCACTAGGATATGAGCCTAAGCAACAAGAGCTATTGCTAGATGCTGTGCAGCGTCCATATGGCCTGGTTCTCGTTACTGGCCCTACTGGTTCAGGTAAAACAGTATCGTTATATACCTGCTTAAATATTCTGAACAACCCGGGCGTGAATATAGCCACTGCTGAAGACCCTTGCGAGATTCCATTAGCTGGCATTAATCAAGTGAATGTGAACGACAAGCAAGGCCTTACCTTTGCTGTTGCGCTTAAATCATTTTTAAGACAAGATCCTGACATTATTATGATTGGTGAGATCCGGGATTTGGAAACTGCAGACATGGCCATTAAAGCAGCGTCTACAGGCCACATGGTGCTGTCCACATTACATACTAACGATGCGCCATCGACATTGACACGTTTGATGAACATGGGCGTTGCCCCATTTAACATTGCCTCCGCCGTGTCCTTAATCACTGCGCAACGCTTAGCTAGACGCTTGTGCAAAAGCTGCAAAACAGCTATTGAGGCGCCAAAAGAAGCGCTATTAAAAGTCGGCTTTATTGAAGAAGACTTCAAAAATGAGTTAAAGCTTTTCGGACCTAAAGAAGATGGCTGTGACCAATGCAATGGTGGCTATAAAGGTCGCGTTGGCATCTACCAAGTCATGCCAATCACCGACTCAATCTCTCGCATTATCATGGAAAATGGTAATGCGATTGATATTGCTGATCAAGCAAAAAAAGAAGGTGTAAACGACTTAAGGCGGTCAGGCATACTAAAAGTCATGCAAGGGCTTACTTCTATTGCAGAAGTAGAAAATTGTACTAATGAATAAAAATTCATCCATAAAAATCAACCCAATAATTTGATGTTACATAATCAATTAAGGACGAAACATGGCAGCAAGCGCGAGTAAACAACTAACTTACCTATGGGAAGGTAAAGACAAAAAAGGTAAAGTCGTCAAAGGTGAAATGCGCGCCAATGGTGACTCATACGTCAAGGCGACGCTTAGACGGCAAGGTATCAACGTCACTAAAGTCAAAAAACAAAGCGGCTTTGCTAAAAAAGGAAAAGTTTCTGATAAAGATATTACATTGTTCACACGCCAGCTGGCAACAATGATGAAATCAGGCGTCCCTTTATTACAAGCATTTGATATTGTCGGTAAAGGTCACAACAACCCAGCCGTAGCAAAACTGTTAGCTGACATTAAGGCCGATGTGGAAACCGGTAGCAGTCTTAGTGCCGCATTTCGTAAATTTCCACTTTACTTTGATAACCTATTTTGTAACCTAGTTGGCGCTGGTGAACAAGCAGGTATCCTAGATACTCTACTTGACCGTTTGGCTACTTATAAAGAAAAAATTCTTGCCATTAAAAGCAAAATCAAGTCTGCGTTAATGTATCCAATTTCGATCATTATCGTAGCTTTTGTGATTACTGCTGTCATTATGATTTTTGTTGTTCCAGCATTTAAAGAGTTATTTTCCAGCTTTGGTGCGGACTTACCGACTCCAACTTTAGTAGTCATGTCAATATCCGACTTTTTTGTATCTTATTGGTGGGCAATTTTTGGTGGGATCGGTGGTGGAGTATGGTTTTTCTTTTACACTTGGAAACGATCAGAAAAAATGCAAAGCACTATGGATCGATTGATATTAAAACTACCAATCTTTGGCGAGGTAATTCGTAAAGCGACACTTGCCCGATTTGCCCGTACTTTATCCACTATGTTTGCAGCAGGTGTGCCATTAGTTGAAGCGCTTGATTCCGTTGCAGGCGCATCTGGCAACCGTATTTACTATGATGCTACCAAAAGAATACAAAGCGAGATTAGCACAGGTACTAGTTTAACGGTTGCGATGCAAAATTCTGAGGTGTTCCCCAATATGATGTTACAAATGACAGCAATTGGCGAGGAGTCCGGCGCATTAGATGACATGCTAAGCAAAGTTGCAGATTTTTATGAGGGCGAAGTAGATGATGCTGTTGAAGGTTTATCTAGCCTAATGGAACCTGTCATTATGGTTGTACTAGGTGTACTTATCGGCGGCTTAGTCGTTGCGTTATATTTACCAATATTCAAACTAGGCGAAGTTGTTGGTGGTTAGGTATTAATCCAACAAAAAAGCCAGCACAAGTGCTGGCTTTTTTGTTGGAAATAATATGTTGCTATTAAAGCAATATCTATCTTTTAATTGCTGCTTGCATAGCAGACTCAATGGCTTTGTATGGTTGCGCGCCTTGCATACGTTTACCATCGGAAAAAATGAGCGTTGGCGTGCTAGCAACACCGACCTTCCTTGCTAACTCACCTATCTCCTCTAAAGGCACTTTACAATCGCCTGCAGATTTAGGGAGTTTATTTTTAAATACCCAATCATTCCATGCTGCTACTCTATCATCAGCACACCAAATTAATTTTGACTTCTCTGCCGCATTAGGATGAAGCTGCTCTAGAGGGTATAAGAAGGTATAAATAGTTACATCAGTAATATTACTTAACTCATTCTGCTCTAAACGTTTACAGAATGGGCAATCCACATCAGAAAATACAGCAACTTGTCGGCTACCATTACCTTTAACGACTTTGATGGCTTTATCTAAAGGCAAGCTATTGAAGTCAATTTTGGTCAACTCAGCTAAGCGCTCATCGGTAATATTCTTTTTAGTTTTTGGATCAACCAGTTGGCCTTCCGCAATTAAAAAAGTCAGCTTCTCATCGGTATATATAATCTGGCCGCCCATAAATACCTCATATAAACCAGCATATGGGGTTTTGACAACGCTTTCAACGTTAAATTTAGGATAAGCAGCTTCAATTTTCTGTTTAAGGCTAGCTTCATCTGCACATGCAAACTGGCTAATCGCGATCAATGAGGTTAGTGCCAAGAGTTTAAGTTTCATTTTCTGCCTTTTTATTTCGTCGCTTTACGCAACGGCTTGTTTAATTAAAATACTTTTTATGTTGGGATGTTTATTTAACTGATTCATACCAAAACCAGTGATTTTCTTTAAAGCTGATGACTCACTTGAAAACCAGCTATCCAATCCAGATGTGAGCGTATTCATACTTAAAATGTCTGCTTTTCTTGCTCGCTCATACTGGCGTAAAAATACTTCGTCACCCATATCTTGCAAACGATGGCTACCCGCTATTATAGCTTGCATAGCAATCACGTCTCTAAATCCTAAATTAGCACCCTGCCCAGCCATCGGGTGAACCTGGTGTGCGGCATCGCCAATGAGAGCAACACGCTTAGCAATTAGCTTATTGGCTGTCACTTGTTTTAATTCAAAAGAGACCGTATCACTCACAGGCTTCAACACCCCTAATATATATTGAGATTGCGCTTGTACGCGTTCAGTTAATTGCCGTGTTGTAAGGTTTAACAGCTCATTCGCCAGTTCGGTTGACACTGACCATACCATCGACACATGTTGACCTGGCAATGGCAACAAAGCCAATGTGTTATGCGGCGCAAACCACTGCCTAGCAATATTACTATGACCTTTTTCTGCTAAATAGTTCGCGACTAATGCCATTTGGTTAAACGCCTTTACTTTAGTCGAAACTGCCAACTGTTGCCTTACAAAAGAATTTGCACCATCGGCAGCCACTAATAGCGCTGCCGAGACTTTATTACCATTTTCTAAGCTGAGCTCTATTGTATCTTCGACATATACCAAATTTTGACATGGACTTCCTGTCATTAAAGGTATATCTAGCGCTTTCACTTTTTGCCATAATGCTCGCATTAAGTTTTGGTTTTCAATAATGCAAGCTAGCTTACTTATATTTGCATCTTCTGCCTTCAAATCCAAAGCATCTTCCGAAGTAGTGTTCCATAGCGCCATTGCATCCACATCACTCACGCGCGTACTATTTACCAAAGGCCAAACACCTAGATCTTGTAACCAATTTTCAGTCGCTGGCGTCAGTGCATAAATGCGGGTATCCCATGCCTTGGTTTGTTTTTTAATGCTACGTTCTTTCGCATCCACTAATGCTACGCGCTTACCTTCAGCACTTAACGCAATTACGGCTGCCAAGCCAACTAGGCCGGCACCGACAACGACAACATCGACCTCATGAATCATGACTTGATGATGGATTTTATTTGCCATAGCTCATTTTGCTCACCAGTATTTTCTTCACTGGTTTGATAATATCAAACAAGCCCAAACCTGCACTACGTAACCCAGACAGTCCAATCACATCATTAGAAAAAGTGCTTACCAAAAAGTCTGTAAATAATAATCCGCCCTTAGTATCGCGTTTCCGTGTTTCTGCATATGCTTCTAACATCTCTTGACTACCCCACTCCAATTCATCAGTTGATATTAATTGTTTAACGAGTGACTCTGCATCTCGCAAGCCCACGTTGAAGCCTTGCCCTGCTACTGGGTGCATGGTTTGGGCTGAGTTGCCAATCACCACTAGATGAGGCGTGTTATTAGCTTCTAGCTGAGATTTAATTAGAGGAAAACTCATGCGTTTGTGAGCGGATAAGAAACGTCCTACCCTATCGCCAAAAGCGGTATGCAATTCACCTAAAAACGTTGCATCATCCAAATCAAGCAAACGATCAATGCTTGTTTTTTCACCTGTCCACACTAACGAGAAATCACGCGCGCCATTCGGCAATAAGGCCATTGGGCCAGTAGCCGTAAATCGCTCATAGGCTACATTGTTATGTGGCAATTCGCAGCTTACCTTGCTAACTAAAGCATCGTGCCCATAAGCCTTCGATTCACGCTGGATGCCGGGTATATTACCCAAGCTACGGCCACCATCAGCGACAACTACTAACGGGCTTACTATGGTTGTATCTTCACCAGCAAACGCGAAGTCAATTTCTGCAACTTGATTGTCTTGTCGAATAGCATTTGCTGGTGCTTCATACATGATATTTTTCACATCAACAGCGGCATCTAATGCTTGCATTAGCGTGCCGTAAGACACCACGTAACCTAATGCAGGTAAATTGTGCTCTGTTGCATTGAGTTTGGTGCGACCTAAGCTACCACGCTGAGAGACATGGATGGTATTAATGGCAGTTGCTTTAGATTCAACAGCATCCCAAACACCTAGCTTTTCTAAGATTATTTTTGAGCCATATGACAGTGCAAGTGCACGTTTATCTTGATGTGAAGCGCCTCGCTTACGTGTTTCCAATACTTTGACAGGCAGTGCTTGCTGCTGCAAAGATAAAGCCAACACCAGGCCTACAGGGCCGCCACCGACGATCACAACCGATTGATTGTCATTGTGCTTAGTCAATTATTTCGCTTCCGCCATATGTGCTTCTATCTCAGCCACAGACTTAATCGCTACTTTACTTAGCACTTCATTGCCCGTGGCTGTAATCAACACATCATCCTCAATACGGATACCGATATTCCAAAAGTGTTCAGGCACGCTCTCTGAAGGACGCACATAGCAACCAGGCTCAACGGTTAATACATTCCCTGCTTTCAGCATCACCCACTCGCCTGTTTTATCTTTATAATCACCGACATCATGCACATCTAAGCCTAACCAATGGCCTGTTCGATGCATGTAGAACTGGCGATAACTGCCGCTATCCAACACCTCTTCTTTTGTGCCTTTACATAAACCAAAATCAATAAAACCTTGTACTAATGAATCCAATGCTGCTTCGTGTGGCATGTTCCAATGGTTGTTTGGGTTAGCCGCATCAATCGCTGCTAGCTGTGCCGCTAACACCAGCTCATACAAATCTTTCTGTTGTGCGCTAAATTTACCATTCACAGGAAAGGTACGTGTGATATCACTAGCATAGCCGTTCAACTCACACCCTGCGTCTATCAATAGTAAATCGCCATCATTCAACACTGCATTATTGACGTTGTAATGTAGCGTACAGGCATTTGCACCACTCGCAACAATGCTAGTATAGGCAGGCGCCTGCGCACCCTTGCGACAGAATTCATGCAAGTACTCTGCCTCAACTTCATACTCCATTTTGCCAGCTTTGGTTTTTTGCATGGCACGGTTATGGGCAACGGCTGCAATATTGGCTGAACGGCGCATCAAGTCTATTTCATACGGTGTTTTTACTAATCGTTGTTGATCAACAAGTTGGCGTACATCCACTACCATTTCTGGTGCGGAAACACCTATGCGCGCTAGGTCTTTAACCGCATTTAACCAAGCCGTGACTTTTGCATCCCAGCCAGCATCGGCACCTAAGCTATAAAATAACTGTGACTGATTGCTCATGAGCTTAGGCATTATTTCATCGAGCTGACTGAAACTGTAAGTCTCATCAAAACCAAACGCCTCTTTAGCCGCTTCGGTGCCAAAACGAAAACCATCCCAAATCTCGCGCCCAACATCTTTATCACGACAAAATAATATATCTTTTGGCTCATCACCAGCAGTTAACACAAGCAAAGCTTCAGGCTCTTTAAAGCCAGTGAGGTAGTAAAAATAACTGTCGAAACGGTAAGGATAATGACTATCACGATTTCGCAAGACTTCTGGCGCAGTAGGTATGATTGCAATGCCTGAACCCATGTTCTGGATTAAGGTGCTTCTACGTTGCTTGAATTCACTAATGTTTTTCATGCGCCTCTTTTATCGTAACATGACTCATTGACTAGGATTTTACACGGAATATTCAATCGATTGGAGTCATAGACTCTTGAGAAAGTCGCGTTTTTTCTTTTTCCTATGCCTATAATAAAGGAGGATCACTATACCTGCGACATTCGGCCACCAAATATACCAAGTAGCCCAAGAGGTACCATTGATGCTGAAATCTGATATCGGCCAAAATATTTGAGTAGGGAAATAGGCTTTCGTGTGGAATGGGAAATCTAACATAATGTGAAAAGGCCAAGCCAACATCGCAAACGCAATGCTTTTTTTCCATAACGCTACCAACGCAATAATTGGCAGGCAAATAACAAAACTATGTCCCAAAGCGTAATTGCTAAATACCCAAGGCGGCAAACTTTCTAACACTGGCTTACCCACTTGAACGTTGCCATCGACAAGATTCATCACCATAAATGCACCAAACGAGATTAAGTCCGGCATCGCCCCAAAGAATATAGCGAGCAAAGCATAGCGTTTATAGCCAAATAAACCATAACCCCATAATGCATGACTAAAGGTGTCCATTTACTGTTTACCTCTCAACATTAAATCAATTTGCTCTAACCGCTCTGGCGTACCAATATCATGCCAGACACCTTGATAATACTCACCTGAGACCAAAACCTTTGCCATAGCAGCCTTTAATAAAGGTGCTAGCTGTGCCGCCCCCCCTCTCACAACACCTTTAAACAAAGCAGGTGAATAAACCCCAACGCCAGAAAATGTTAGCTTTGAATTACCTTTTACTTGTAGCTTTTCACCCTGTAAAACAAAATCGCCGTTTGGGTGTTGCGGCGGGTTATCCACCATCACCAAATGCGCTAAATTTGGCGTTTGTAACACCTGTGAAAAATCTATTTCACTATACACATCGCCATTCACCACCAAAAATGGCGCATCACCTAACAGCGGCAAAGCATAGGCAATGCCACCTGCGGTTTCTAGTGCTATTTTCTCAGGACTGTATTGAATATTAACGCCCCATTGACTACCGTCACCCAGCACACTTTCAATTTCCGACCCTAAATAAGCATGATTAATCACCAGCTCTTTAAAGCCGGCCTTGGCTAGACGTTCCATGTGCCACACAATCAGAGGTTTGTCAGCCACCTTCAACAAAGGCTTAGGCGTGTTTGCAGTGAGTGGCATCATGCGCTGGCCGCGGCCAGCCGCTAATATCATGGCTTTCATTAGAAGGTATACCCTGCTTTCTCTTCGTGACCTTCTAGCTGATTAAGTAATTTGAGCATTGGACGCAACTCAAGGTAACGTCCACACACACGGCGTAAATAATCCATGACTAATGGCAACTCTTTCAGATAGCCATCTTTACCATCTCGGTGTGATAGTCTTGCAAAAATACCCAGTATCTTGATGTGGCGTTGTGCTCCCATCCATTCAAAATCCCGATAAAACTCGCTAAAATCTACAGGCACGGGTAAACCCGCTTTTCTGGCTGAATCCCAATAACGCACGGCCCAATCCATCATGTCCGCCTCTTCCCAGTTAATGTAAGCATCTTTCAGCAATGAAACTAAGTCGTAGGTAATCGCACCGACTACGGCATCTTGAAAATCTAAAATACCTGGGTTGTTTTCACAGACCATTAAGTTACGTGAGTGATAGTCTCGATGCACAAAGACTTGCCCTTGGTTCAAAATGTTTTTAGTTAATGTTTTAAAAGTCGTATCAAGCACGGCCTGTTGGGCGTCATCTAAGGTTACATTTAAATGCTTACCAATATACCAATCCGGGAACAGTTGCATTTCACGCATAAGTAAAGCTTCGTCATATGGCGGTAATACACCTACTTTACTCGTGAGCTGTAATTTGATTAGTGCATTGGTGGCATCACCATATAACTGCAGCGCAGTGTCCGCATTGAGCTGGGAAAGGTAAGTGTCATCACCCAAGTCACTCAAGAGCAAAAAGCCTTGTTCTAAATCTTGATGAATCACTTGCGGAACATTCAAACCACTATCGGCAAATAGCTTAGCAACTTCAACAAATGGGGCACAACTTTCTTGTTTAGGGGGCGCATCCATTGCAATCAAGTTTTCACCTTGCAGATGCACACGGAAATAACGCCTAAAACTTGCATCGGCTGATGCGGTGCTCAATGTAAATTCTTTTTCAGCCAAAACACTTTTTAGCCACTGTTCCAATTGTAGTTTTCTATCCACAAAGTACCTTCTTTAATTTGATGTTACGCTTTATAATGTCACTATCGCCTTTTTAGAGGCAAAGCACCTATTAATTATGTAGGATTTTATCATTCTTGGAAATCATCATCTAAAATTCATTTGAACATTATCCGCATACAGTCAGAACGTGCAAACCATTCATTTGGTAAGCAGTTCGTTGTACAAATGCTAGCTATTTATTGTCTTAGCTTCAGCACTATATCGCTTGCAGAAACAATGACACTCCAACTGGCGGATGTGCCTGAAACCATTCAACCAGAACCACTGCCTGGTGCAATTGAGATTGAAGGTGACAAGTTAGACCTCTATCTAGACCGGAAAATGCGCGCTTCTGGCAATGCCGTTATCAGCAAAGGTAAGCAAAAAATATATGGGGATAGCATTGAATATGACATCCCCAATGATGAATTACAAGTAAACGGCAATGCACGCATTGATCTTGGCGATAGCGAGATTACCGGGCCAACATTAAAAATGCGTTTGAGCGAAGGCATCGGTGAAATGAAGGATGCGAGCATTACACAAAAAAAACAAATTAATACTGAAGATGCTAATAAGTTAAAACCTTATAACGACCCAAGTGTTTACACCCAGTCTAAACTACTCAACACTGAGACCGCTTTAACGGACGACCCAAAACTATACCAAGACAATTATCGTGAACCAGCCACGCCCATTGGAAGAACCACTATTGATCCAAAATTCAACTCTTCTCGAGGTGATGCCGAAGCTGTTTTTTTTGAAGGGCAATCTAAGAAGCGTTTAAAAAATGCGCGCTATACTACTTGCGAAGCTGGTGTGGATGATTGGTATATTAAAGCCAATGAAATTGAAATCGACGATTACACGCAATCAGGCACCGCAAAACATGCACATGTGGAATTTAAAGGTGTGCCACTATTGTATTCGCCATGGATGAGCTTCTCATTCAACAATGAACGGAAATCAGGCTTTCTAGCGCCAACAGTGGGCTCTACCAGTCGAAGTGGTTTTGAAACGCTACTGCCATACTACTTTAATATTGCACCAGATAAAGATGCCACGGTTGGTTTACGTTACCTAAGCAAACGAGGCCCTCAACTACAAGGTGTTTTTAGATACCTTGGTGAAAACTATTCCGGGACAGATAGTATCGAATATCTACATGATGATGACCTTACGAATGACCAACGTTACTTTGCTAACATCAATCACAATCACATATTGGGCAATGGCTGGTCAGCTGGCTATAACATCGAAAAAGTATCTGATGACGAATATTTCTCTGACATGTCAACGCGTATCATTAGCACCAGTCGCGTTAACTTGCCGCAAGCTGGCCGTGTAGACTATGTCGGTGATGTATGGCGATTTAATGGCTTAGTACAAAAGTACCAAACACTTGATGAAACCAACTTCCCATACGAACGTTTGCCGCAGCTGACACTAACAGCAAACAAGGAATGGAATCACTTGACTGCTGACTTATATAGTCAGTGGACTTACTTTGATCAAAATAAAGATGCGCCTGTGGCCGCAACAGGAAGTCGATTGACAGTCTACCCTAGCATTAGCGCACCATTCAAACGGCCATACGGCTTCATCACTCCCAAATTTGGCATCCATTCTACTTACTATGACGTCAACGACAATAACTTTGTCCTCAATGGTCAAAGCATTAGCAACAATTCAGACACTCGCACACTACCCATATTTAGCCTAGATAGTGGTTTATATTTTGAACGTGATTTAGGTGTCGTCAAAAATAGCTATACACAAACGATTGAGCCTCGTTTATTTTATGTCTACATTCCCAATAAAGAGCAAAACTTGCTACCGGTTTTCGACTCGGCACTTTCTGACCTCAACATGACCACGTTATTTAGCGAAAATCAATTCACCGGGGATGACAGAGTCAACAATGCCAACCAGCTCAGCTTAGCACTTACCTCACGTATGATCGATAGTAATACAGGGGTCGAACGCTTTGCTGCTACCATTGGTCAACGCTATTTCTTTACCGACCAAAAAGTGACATTACCCGGCGGCACGAGAACAGAAGACAACAACTCCGACATCATTGCGTCCATGACAGCACGCTTATCTAACAAATGGAACTTAGATGCATTCTGGCAATACAATACTGACAAAAGCGGCATAGTGCGTACTAATTTATTAGCACGTTACAACCCAGAACCAGGGAAGCTCATTAATGCTGGTTACCGTTATACCCAACAGTTCTTGGAACAGGTCAACGTATCTGGGCAGTGGCCGTTAAGCCGAGGCTGGTATGGTGTGGGTCGACTCAATTATTCTATCCGTAATAACAATCTAATTGAAAGCCTGGCTGGGCTTGAGTATGATGCGGGTTGCTGGCAAGCGCGGGCAGTGGTGCAACGTGTAGAAACAGCGACCGCGGATGCAAACTATGGCCTTTTCTTTCAACTAGAACTAGGTGGTTTAGCCTCACTAGGCTCTAATCCATTAAACTTATTAAGACGCGACATTCCTGGATACTTAAGTTCTAGTGAAATTCCAGATATTTATAGACAACAAAATTATTACCAATGAAACCATTTAACGCAATAAACCTATTCTCAAAAACCTTCATATTTGCCTATTTTTGTTTAGCAAGTTTTGTGTTGCCTACACACGCAAACGCTGCTGACGACATCGTCAAGATGGATCGCATTATCGCCATAGTTGACAAAAATGCCATTACAGAACAAGAGCTTGAAGACAGAGTCCGTACGGTTTCTGCACAATTAGAAAAACAAGGTAAACAGCTACCTGCTGAGAATGTGTTAAGAAAACAAATTTTAGAGCGGCTCATTGTTGATAACTTACAGCTACAGTTAGCAGCAGAGCGTGCCGTGAAGGTGAGTGACACACAACTAGACAAAACCATAGAACGGATTGCAGAGCAAAACAAAATGGAGCTGGATGAATTTAGATCCGCATTAGCGGATGATGGCATCCCATATGCTAAGTTCCGCGAGGATATGCGTAGTGAAATCACAATTTCAAGACTAAAAGAAATTGAAGTGAACAGACGTGTCAATGTCAGCGATGGTGAAATAGATAATTATTTAACCACTCAAGAGAATAGTAAAGACGGCCAACAAGAGGAATATGAGCTTTCACATATACTCATCCGTACTCCAGAGGAAAGCTCACCAGAGGATTTAGAAGTTGCGCGCATCAAAGTAGAGGAAGTCTTGAGCTTATTGAACAGTGGTGAAAACTTTGAACAAGTTTCTGCTAACCTTTCAGATGCACCAAATGCGTTAGAAGGTGGCAGTATGGGCTGGCGAAATAGTAGCCAACTTCCACCTGTATTTGTAGAGTTACTACAAAGTATGGAAATTGGGGATGTTTCAAAACCAGTTCGCAGCCCAAATGGCTTTCATATCATCAAGATTACTGATAAACGGTCAGCCGACTCTACTTTAATCGTCGATCAAACGCGTACGCGACATATTTTAATTAAACTTAACGAAGTCGTTTCTGAGCAAGAGGCCAAACAGAAAATGGATTCACTGAAAGAGCGTCTAGACAATGGTGATAAGTTTGAAGACTTAGCGCGCCAATACTCTGAAGATGGTTCTGCCAATAATGGCGGAGATCTTGGTTGGGTTAATCCAGGCGACACAGTGCCTGAATTTGAACAAGCGATGAATGAGCTCGCGCTTGAAGAAACCAGCGAGCCAATACGATCACCTTTTGGCTGGCATATTATTCAAGTATTAGAACGCCGAAAACAAGATATGACTGAAGATGCGGCACGTGTAAAAGCACGTAGAGCAATACGTGCACGAAAATCTGAAGAGGCATACCAAGACTGGTTACATGAGCTACGTGATCGTGCATTTGTAGAGCTCCGGCTTGAAGATGATTTTTAGCACCAAATATTAGGTCATTTTTGACTGAATTTTACTTTGGAAAAACCCATCCCACGCATTGCAATAACCTCCGGTGAGCCAGCAGGTATTGGTCCGGATTTATGTTTAATGCTAGCTAAACAGGACCTTGATGCCAACCTCACTGTTATTGGTGATATTGACATGCTAGCAACACGTGCGAAACAGCTCAATATAGATATTAAGCTATTACCTTACAATACTGATAACCCAGAAAAGTCAAAACAAATCAATGTGATGCATGTTCCAGTATATGAGAAAGTCGTGGCTGGCACTTTAAATACAAGCAACAGCCAATATGTACTCAACACGCTTACTAGCGCAATCGATGGCTGTCAAAATGGCGTATTTGATGCGATTGTTACCGCTCCAGTACACAAAGGTGCGATTAATGAAGCTGGCATTAATTTTACAGGCCACACAGAGTTTTTAGCTGAACAAACGAGCACAAAACAAGTTGTAATGATGTTAGTCGGTGGCGGTCTACGTGTTGCACTTGCAACAACACATTTGCCCTTATCGCAAGTCGCAGCTGCCATCAATAAAGTTGAACTAGAAACAACCATTCGCATATTGCACGCCGACTTAGTGGCTAAATTCAACATCCCTAACCCCCGAATACTGGTATCTGGGCTTAACCCGCATGCTGGTGAAGATGGCTATCTGGGTGATGAAGAAATCACAATCATTAATCCTGTGCTAGAACTATTACGTAACGAAGGCATGCAACTCACAGGCGCCTTACCAGCAGACACGCTCTTTACTGAGCAGCACTTAAAGGATGCTGATGCCGTATTAGCGATGTATCACGATCAAGGTTTATCAGTACTGAAATATGCGAGCTTTGGCAAAGGCGTGAATATAACATTAGGTTTGCCGATTATCCGTACATCTGTCGACCACGGCACCGCGCTCGGTTTAGCCGGCACTGGTAATATAAAACTTGGTAGCATGCTAGCTGCTATTGAGCTTGCTATTGAGCTAGCGTCGAAGAAAACCGTGTAGCCAATGAAACACCAAGCCAAAAAAAGATTCGGCCAGAATTTTCTAGTCGACCAAGCTGTTATTGCTAGCCTAGTTAACGCCATTCAACCAGAAAACAATCAAACCATTATCGAAATCGGGCCTGGCTTAGGTGCATTAACAAAACCGCTACTCAATAGCATCACTGAGCTGCATGTCGTTGAAATAGACCGTGACATTGTGAGCTGGATGAAAACTGAGTATGCCTTGCCTACATACAAGAAAAATAACCTCATCATTCATAACGTGGATGCGCTGAAATTTGATTTTTCATCATTAGGTGATTCACTACGCATTATTGGTAACTTACCCTATAACATTTCAACGCCTATATTATTTCACCTGCTCGAAAACATACCTAACATTGTTGACATGCACTTTATGTTGCAAAAAGAAGTGGTGGAACGCATGGTGGCGCAACCATCCACATCGGCTTATGGTCGTCTAAGTGTCATGTTGCAATATTATTTACAGATGGACTACCTGATTACCGTGCCGCCAGAAGCGTTTAAACCGGCTCCAAAAGTAGAGTCTGCTTTTGTACGATGCATACCGCACGCTAAGTTGCCATTTATTGCAAAAGACGCTACCTTATTATCAAAAGTCGTACTAGCTGCATTTTCTCAGCGCCGCAAAACCATTCGCAACACGCTAAAACCATATTTAAATAATGACGACTTTGCAGCATTAGGAATCGATTCTCAGCTACGCGCTCAAAATTTAAGTGTTGGTACGTTTGTTTCCATTGCAAACCACCTGAATGCACTATCGGCAAAATAGCATAGCCTGATATAATTTTATTTAAGACTACTTTATTATTGAATTTAGGAAGAACGGTATGAGAATCATATTATTAGGCGCACCTGGTGCTGGCAAAGGAACACAAGCCACTTTTATTAAAGATCACTTTAATATCCCACAAATTTCTACTGGTGACATGCTACGTGCTGCGGTTAAAGCAGGCACACCATTGGGCTTAGAAGCAAAGGGCTTCATGGATAGTGGCGGCTTAGTGCCTGATGCTGTGATTATCGGCTTGGTCAGCGAGCGCATTAAAGAAGTTGATTGCAATAATGGCTTTCTCTTTGATGGCTTCCCGCGCACCATTCCGCAAGCGGATGCGATGAAAGAAGCTGGTGTAGACATCGACTACGTCGTTGAAATTGATGTGCCGGATAGCGCAATTGTCGAGCGTATGAGTGGTCGTCGCAGCCACCCTGAAAGCGGTCGCACTTATCATGTGAAATTTAACCCGCCAAAAATTGCGGGTAAAGATGATGTCACTGGCGAAGACTTGGTGCAACGTGATGATGATAAAGAAGAGACCGTTAAGAAGCGTCTTGAGGTATATCACGACCAAACCAAACCGTTAGTAGATTATTACGCTAGCTGGGCGGCCACTAGTGCTGAAAATGGGCCTAAGCATGTCAAGGTGAATGGTCTAGGTAATATGGAAGACATCAGAAATGATATTTTCAAATCGTTAACTTAATGAATTTATTTGAAATACTCTTTTCTGGTCTTGGTGACAAAAGGCTAGAAAAGCCATTTGTATTAATTTCAATGCTAATCAGTTACGTATTCTTTTTGGTTGTTTTTATTGCTCTAATGCTGGACGTGTATAGGGATTTTTCTGCAAAAAAGTTCCTTTTAGCGATGTTTGTATTCTTCCTATCTGGATTATGTGCTTACTTCATAAAGAAATGCTTTAAATAGAATTGATTAAGTTCTAAGAATGATAAAAATCATTAGCAAGCATGTCGCCTAGCTCGTATTAATCCTAATCAAAATAAAACCTAGTAAAGTCCCCCACAATTTAGGTAAATAAAAACGCTTCAAGTATAATTTTGCTAACTCAAATTAACCGTAAAGTTATCCGCACCATGCAGCAGAAATACCCATTCAAAGAAATCGAAAATAACGCCCAAGATTACTGGGAACAAAACCGCACTTTTATCGCAGAAGATAAAAGTGATAAACCTAAATATTATTGCTTATCGATGTTTCCCTACCCTAGCGGTAAGCTACACATGGGTCACGTACGCAATTACACCATTGGTGATGTATTAAGCCGCTTCCATCGCATGCGTGGTTACAATGTAATGCAACCGATGGGCTGGGATGCTTTTGGTTTGCCGGCTGAAAATGCGGCAATTGCTAACAAAACAGCACCAGCGGCTTGGACACTCAGTAACATTGAACACATGAAAACCCAGCTTAAACAATTAGGCTTAGCGGTTGATTGGGAACGTGAATTTGCCACTTGCACACCGGAGTATTACAAATGGGAACAGTGGCTATTTACAGAGTTATATAAAAAAGGTCTGATCTACAAAAAAACCGCGACCGTTAACTGGGACCCAGTTGATGGCACTGTGCTAGCCAACGAACAAGTGATTGAAGGTAAAGGCTGGCGCTCAGGTGCGGAAATCGAGAAACGTGACATCCCACAATACTTCATGAAAATCACGGCGTACGCCGATGAGCTACTGGATGATTTAGACAAGCTTGATGGCTGGCCTGAACAAGTCAAAACCATGCAACGCAACTGGATTGGTAAAAGTTACGGCTGTGAGGTTGAGTTCCCTATTGTTGACAGTGATAGCAACATAAAAGTCTACACGACACGCCCAGACACACTAATGGGAGCAACCTATGTTGCGGTGGCAGCTGAGCATGCTTTAGCGACTAGAGCCGCTGAAAACAAGCCTGAACTACAGGCATTTATTAATGAATGCAAACTCGGCAGTGTGGCTGAAGCGGATGTCGCGACAGCTGAGAAAAAAGGCATGGATACTGGCTTATTTGTCACACATCCACTGACTGGTGAGCAGTTACCAGTATGGGTCGCCAACTACGTATTAATCAGTTATGGCGAAGGTGCGGTGATGGCTGTACCGGCGCATGATGAGCGTGACTTGGAATTTGCGACCAAATACACATTACCAATTAAAGCAGTCATCAAACAAACTGATGATGACACGTTGCCAATGGTTGAACATGGCGTTTTATTTAATTCTGGAAAATTTGATGGCTTAGATTTTAACAGCGCAACAGACGCTATTTCTTCTGCACTATCTGCCCAAAATCAAGGTCAAAAACGCACGCAATACCGCTTACGCGATTGGGGTGTTTCACGCCAACGTTACTGGGGTTGTCCTATCCCTATTATCCACTGTGAAAAATGTGGTGAAGTAACCGTGCCAGCTGACCAACTACCTGTGAAATTACCAACAGACGTTACCATGGATGGTGTTGGCTCACCGATTAAAAAAGATCCCAGCTTCTACGAAACCACATGCCCAACTTGTAATGGCCCAGCAACGCGCGAAACCGATACTTTGGATACCTTCTTTGAATCATCTTGGTATTTTGCACGTCATGCTAGCCATGATAGCGACAGCGCAATGTTGGACGAACGCGCGAACTATTGGTTACCTGTTGACCAGTATATTGGCGGCATTGAGCACGCAATTCTACATTTATTGTATGCACGCTTTTTTAACAAGCTAATGCGTGATGTTGGTTTATTGAAAAATGATGAGCCGTTTAAGAACTTACTGACGCAAGGTATGGTGTTAAAAGACGGTAGCAAGATGAGTAAATCGAAAGGCAACACCGTTGACCCGCAAGCACTCATTGACAACTACGGTGCTGATACGGCACGTTTATTTATGATGTTTGCTGCGCCGCCTGAACAAAGCCTAGAATGGGCTAACAGCGGCGTTGAAGGTGCAAACCGATTCTTACGTAGAGTTTGGAAAGCATCATATGAACATGTCACGCTTGGCGCTATCGAAGCGTACAAAACAGGCGAATTACCTACTGATTTAAAGCAGTTGCGTCTACAGCTACATCAAACCATCGAAAAAGTCACAGATGATTATGCTCGTCGTCATAGTTTCAATACGGCCATTTCTAGTGTCATGGAATTGATGAATGCACTCGCTAAAGTAGGTGCAACCGATGATTTAACGAGAAGCGTGCGGCAAGAAGTGTTACAAAGTGCCGTATTGTTACTATCCCCTATCGTGCCGCATATATGCCAAGCGCTTTGGGCAGAACTGTGTCCTAACAGCCATATTTTGGAAGCCAGCTGGCCTGAGGCTGACAAATCCGCCATGGTGCAAGACACTGTAGAATATGTTATTCAAGTGAATGGTAAGTTGCGTGGCAGTCTTACTGTTTCAAACGATGAAACAAAAGAAGCCATTGAAAAAATGGTAATGGAAGCGCCTTGTGTGACTAAATTCTTGGTGGAAGGCACAAGTGTGCGTAAAATCATTGTTGTACCCAAAAAACTGATTAATGTCGTGATTGGATAACCATTGAAATCTACCATTCATCTTTGCTTAGTATCTCTTATCATTGCAGCGCTAACCGCTTGTGGTTTTCATTTGCGCGGGCCTAACGATATTCCTTTTACCTCAATTTTCATTGAAGGTAATACTTTAGTGATTTCGAAGGATCTTAAGCAATCCTTAAATACAATCAAAGTTGAAATTTTAGAATCTCCTAAGAACGCAGAGCTTAGGCTTGAGTTAGTTGGCGAAGAAAATGAAAAGCGTATTCTTTCATTGGGGGGTGAAGGTACTGTGAATGAATTTGAGTTATATTACCGTGTGCATTATCGAACCAAGCTCGCTGGCCAAGCCACATGGAGTGAAGTGAATACCGTTGAAGCAAGACGAGATTTTACTTATAGCGATGCAAATTTGCTTGCTAAACAAAATGAAGAGAAAAAATTAAACCAAGATATGCAACAAAATGTGGTGAATAGTATCTTACGCAGGCTATCAGCACTAAAAAGACAACCTCAATAGACCATTTCAACAGACCGTCTCAACAAACCATAGCCAATCATGCAGCTAGCGCCAGCGCAACTTAAGCAACACTTAGCGAAAACATTGGCACCCGTTTATGTCCTAGCAGGTGACGAGCCTTTAGCGCAGAGTGAATGCTTAGATGCCATAAGAAAAGCAGCTCGTCAGGATGGTGCAGACGAACGGTCTAGCTTTATTGTAGAGCGTAGCTTTAACTGGCAGTCCGTACAACAGTTCAGCCAAGAACTCTCACTTTTTGCTAGCAAACGTATTCTTGAAATATCCATTCCAAATGGCAAGCCAGGTGTGGAAGGTGGTAAGGTGCTAGCAGCGCTCGCTGAAAATGCGATACCTGATACAACTACGGTCATTATCCTGCCAGCACTAGCACGCGAATCAAAGAAAAGTGTTTGGTTTAATAAACTACAAAGTGCCGCAACCGTTATTGAGCTACATGATATTGCGCCTGCACAACTGCCACAATGGATTGCAAAACGTCTCGCATTGCAGAATCAAACAACGGACAATGCCTCACTTGAATTTATGGCGCACCAAGTAGAAGGCAATATGCTGGCAGCACACCAAGAAATTCAAAAGCTTGGTTTGCTTTACCCTGAGGGTGCGTTAAGTACAGAAGAAATTAGCACTGCTGTACTCAATGTCTCACGCTACGATGCTTTTAAATTAGGCCAAGCGGTGTTAGCAGGTGATGCAGAGCGCACTTCTCGCATCTTACAAGGTCTACAAGGTGAGGGCGAACAGCCTGTCGCAGTGATGAACCCACTCATTTGGGTGTTACGTCCTTTAGTACGTGTAAAACGTGCAGAAGCACGTGGTGAGAATGTGAATAACGCCATGACCAATGCACGCATTTACGGTGATCGCCAACAACTGACCAAACGCGCATTATCACGTTTGAGCCTACGCCAATTAGAAGCGGCCTTACAAAAACTATGTGATATTGATAGAATCGCTAAAGGCATCAAGTTAGGCGATGCTTGGTTAGAACTCTCAAGAGTCTGTTTTGGCCTTGCCAAAATACGTAAAAGATAAACAAATATAAAGAAAATACTCATGTTAAATATAAAAGACTATATGGATACACTAGGTAAAAATGCCAGAAAAGCATCACGGCATATTGCCAATGCAGAGTCCAATGCAAAAAATATGGCACTAACTAATATTGCTAACGCCATCTTACGTGAGAAAACGGCCTTGCTTGATGCTAATGCAAAAGACTTAGCAGCGGCTAAAGAAAATGGGCTAGAAAGCGCATTATTAGACCGCCTCACACTCACAGCAAAGACTGTTGATAGTATGGCGGAAGGCTTATTACAAATTGCCAGCCTAGCTGACCCTATCGGTCAAATGAATAATTTCAAATATATGCCTAGCGGCATCCAGGTTGGGCAAATGCGTGTGCCTTTAGGCGTCATTGGTATTATCTATGAAGCACGCCCTAATGTGACAGCAGATGCGGCGGGGCTGTGCATCAAATCAGGCAATGCAGCGATTCTACGTGGTGGTTCAGAAGCCATTCATTGCAACCAAGCTTTGGCTAAACTCGTGCATGAAGGCTTAGAAAAAGCCGGCTTACCTAAAGAAGTGGTGCAAGTGGTTGAGACCACTGACCGCGCTGCGGTGGGCGAGCTAATTACGATGAAAGATTATGTCGACGTTATCGTTCCACGCGGTGGTAAAGGCCTGATTGAGCGTATTTCTGAGGATGCGCGTATTGCTGTAATTAAACACTTAGATGGCAACTGCCATGTCTATGTCGATCAAGAAGCGGACATTGAAAAAGCACTCAACATTGTAGACAACAGCAAGACGCAGCGCTTAGGCACTTGCAATACTGCTGAGTCTTTAATAATTGACCGCGCTATTGCTAAAGAGGTGCTCCCTAAGATTGCAGCAACGCTACTGGCTAAAGACATCGAGATTCGCGGTTGTGCTGAGACTTGTGCGATTGTGAAAGAAGCCAAAGCAGCGACTGATGAAGATCATTACACTGAATATTTGGATGCCATTATTTCTTGTAAAGTGGTCGATGGTTTAGATGACGCAATTACGCACATCAACCAGCACTCCTCACAACATACAGAAAGCATTGTGACGGAGAACTATACCAAAGCACGTCGCTTCTTGCGTGAAGTCGATTCTAGTAGCGTCATGGTCAATGCTTCTACCCGTTTTGCTGATGGCTTTGAATATGGCTTAGGTGCTGAGATTGGCATCTCTACAGACAAGCTACATGCCCGTGGCCCTGTTGGTTTAGAAGGACTTACTTCACTTAAATATGTTGTTCTAGGTGATGGGCACATTCGTAGCTAGGCACAGTTAAAATCATGCGTCTAGTCGGCATTCTTGGTGGTACATTTAATCCCATTCATTTTGGCCACTTGCGTATGGCGCAAGAACTGACTGGTGCACTTAATTTTGAAGAAGTGAAGTTTATTCCTTCAGCCAACCCGCCGCATAAAGACAGTGTTGCAGTGTCTGCAGAACATCGTGCCGCCATGGTCAACATCGCTATCGAAAGTAACCCTCTGTTTTCTTTAAGTGAATGCGAGCTCAAAAGAGAAGGCGCCTCTTACACCATTGATACACTCATCAGCCTACGTGAATCACTAGGTGGAGAAACAGCGCTGTGTTTAATCATGGGCAGTGATGCATTCGTCAAATTGAATACATGGCATCGCTGGCAAAGGCTATTGGACTACGCCCATATTGTGCTGGTACAAAGACCTAGCGCCACACCGCAGGAAAAGTTACCCGCTGAATTAGAAGCTGTTTTACATGATCACTACACAGAACAGCATGCAGACTTAAGCAAAGAAAATGCTGGCTTTATCACCATGCAAAATATCACAGCACAAGATATTAGTGCAACGAATATTAGACACCTGTTAAAACAAGGTCAGTCAGCACGTTACCTGCTACCCAACAAAGTGATTGAATACATCCAACAGCATCAGCTATACCAACTCTAATATATATTTATTTTAAAAAACACAACTCGGCGATGAGCAAAAACCTGAATACAGCCCAAGCATACATATTGAGAGATCAAGAACGTTTCCAAAAAATATTCTCTGACTTAGCGCGAGCGAGAAATGCCTATGTCCACCAAATGGGTCCAGCCATACAGGGAATTAACAGGCTAAATAAACAAATGGAATCCTATGCTAGTTTAGTCAGAAATTTAGAGGCTAATTTTGCACCATTTATAAGTCAAGCCGTAGAAATGCAAAACAACTTAAACCTAATAGCTGCATCGGTTAATACTAATTTTCTACGAAACCCCCAATTTATTCATTTTGCAAAACAAGCTAATGATATCGCTAAAGTAATAGCTAATTTAGAACCAGAGACTATTTCGGAGATATATTCTCAAGCCATAGGGCTTCACTCAAACACAGGTAAAGAAAATTCTGACTCTATTGAATCTACAATTGCCGAGATAGAAGAACATACTAAGTCGTCAGGTTCCCTATTAAGTGTTGAGTTCTATCTAAGTATAGTGTTCACGATAGTACTATACTTGATGGCTCAGAGCTCATCTGAAGAATCCGACAAGCTCTTATTTGAAAGGCTCGACAGGTTAGAACATACGCTTTTAGAAAGCTATAACGCCGCTGCTGAAAAAGAGGTGAACGCATCATTTTATGTTGTTAAAAAAAATGTGCCTTTTCGAAAAGGTCCTTCTACAAAACATGAAATCATTACCATTTTATTCTCAAACCAAAAAGTTAAGTTGGTTACCAGAAACTCAAAATGGATTAAAGTTGAGTATTACGACCATATCGACGATTCATCCAAGCAAGGATGGGTGCACAAAAAACGCCTGAAGCTACTTAATCCCAAGAAACCCACAAAATACGTAAAGCCTTAACAAAGCTAATCAAATCATTCTAACTGCATCTAGCTACTACCACTCCATTTAGACTCAAACATTGGCGCTAATTTCAGCTGATCAGAAATCGTTTGAACATTCTCTTCTAGCAATGTCATCTCAGGGTCAATTTGATTAGCCACCCAACCATGTAGCGTTAATCCTCTCGCTTTAATCGCTTCTACCGTCAGTAAACTATGGTTGATACAACCTAGCTTCATGCCCACAACTAACACCACAGGAATCGCTAAGGCTTCTGCCAAATCAGCTAAGCTATCATTACTATTCAATGGCACTAAAAAGCCACCAGCACCTTCTACAATCACCACATCAGCCATGGTGGTTAGTTGATTGTAAGCTTGTTCTATTTTCTCAATCCGAATGGTCACACCAGCTTTCTCAGCTGCGAGATGCGGTGCGATGTATTCATTAAAACAATAAGGGTTAATTAACTCTTGTGGTGCTTCTACATTGCTAGCAGCAGTTAACTTTTGTACATCTTCATTAACCCACTCACCATCTACCAATTCACAACCTGCGGCGACTGGTTTCATGCCGATAACGGCTAAACCTTCAGCTATATACTGCTCAATCATCTGGCAAGCCACATGAGTTTTACCTACATCGGTATCAGTGCCTGTAATGAAGAGTGCTTTTTTCATGATTAAATTTAAGGCCTCAATCTAGCTTCTCGGTCTAAAACTAATGGGTGAAACACCCTCACCTAAATCTTGATTGTTATCTAGTTTTTCTGGTGTCCATGCATGGCCATACACCACTTCGAAAGTCGCAGGCAGCTTTCCATCGACACGAAATTGTTCGTATTGCGCTACTAACGACTTTAGAAAACCTTTGCCAGTTAAGCCTCGTACACGACCTTGCGTAGCGTTATTAGCCCCGATAGATTTCAAATCGACCATCACGCTTCTCACATTATCGTAAGTGAGTGTATAACGTTCGACATCTAATACGGGTGCGTTAAAACCATTGCGCGTCAGTGCATCACCAATATCATGCATATCAATAAAGCGGCTGACACGGGTTTGATGATTAGGCGCCTTGCCATTATTACTGGCGGCACGTAGCTCTTTAAGGGTGTCTGGACCAAAAGTGCTAAATATAAACAAGCTATTCGGCTTTAATGTCCGTGCTATCTCCGTAAAGCTTTTATCTAAATCGTTACACCATTGCAGCGCTAAATTAGACCAGACTAAATCCATACTGGCATTGGTCACTGGCAGGTTTTCAATATCTGCGCAGATAAGCTTTTTGCTGCCTAGCGCCCTCTTTAATAAGGGCTGCTCTGCGTATGTTCTTTCCAACATGGCAAAGGCTAAGTCTAGCGAAAATACTTGTGCCGATTTAAAGCGTTTTTGTAATAAGTGACTACCGTGGCCAGTGCCGCAACCAAGATCGAGTATTTTTTGCGGTGAGACTTTAATCAAATCTAACCGGCTAAACATTTCATCGCGTACTAATTTCTGTAGAACGGCTGCAGCATCATAGGTATTAGCGGCGCGATCAAATGCAGCGCGCACGCGTACTTTATCGATGGTATATACGTCCACTTTAAACGTCAGGCTCTAAAAACTGATCCAACGACTCAATAAACTGATCACTATGCGATAAAAATGGTGCGTGTGCGGCGCCTGAAATCACGCGTAAAAAGCTTTTCGGCATGTTACGCATCATCCAGTGTGCGGCTTGCACAGGCGCAAGTGTGTCACGATCACCATGTAACAGTAGCGTCGGCTTATTGATGCTTGATGCCACATCACGCAAATCAGTCTCTAACAAAATGTCTAATGTATCTTGTAACGCCCTTTGAGAGGGCATCGGTTTTAAGTCTAAACTTGCCCGCAACTGCTTAATCGTTTGACGTGCATCTTTTGCTTTCATACATTGCAAAGTCAAAAAACGCATCATCGCCTGCTTGTAGTCCGCATTAATAGTTTGTGCGAAATCATTAAAATGATCTGCACTAATAGCCAAAGGCCAATCATGTTTGTTGATAAAGCATGGTGTTGAGCCTACTAATACTAAACGTCTAACACGCTCAGGCTGACTAGTCGCAATACTTTGTGCCACTAAACCACCTAATGACCAACCAAGCACATCCGTAATGCCTGGCATGACCTCTGCCACTTCATTCGCTATATTGTACAGATGAGGAGAATCCATTGGCCGGCTATTTCCCGTACCCGGTAAATCAACCAAGTACAGCATATAGTTTCTTGATAGCCTCTCTACTAAAGGCTGCCAAACGCCACTGTGCATCCCCCAACCATGTATCATTACTAATGGTTTTCCTTGGCCTATAATCTCCACGTGGCATGTCATGCTAATTCACCTTCTGCTTCATTAATTGTTTGTGCTAATTGTAAAACATCTGCCTCTGTATGTGCTGCTGATAGTGATATACGTAGCCGCGCAGTGTTTGTAGGCACTGTTGGTGGGCGTATTGCTGGCACAAGAATGCCTTCTCGTTGCAAGTGCTCACTTAGCTTAAGCGCATCATAATTACTACCAACAAGTAGCGGTTGAATGGCTGTATCAGAAGGCATTAACTGCCATTTTTTTAATTTTAGATTACTTTTTAGCGTTGCAATAAAATGTCTCAATTGTGAACGCAATGCATCCCCCTGCTCTATCAATGTCACCGAGGCTGATAAGGTGGCAGATAATGCTGGTGGCGCAGGCGTGCTGTAGACATAGCTTTTAGCTGTTTGTATTAAGTAATCGATAACTACTTGCTCACCTGAGACAAAGGCGCCGGCGACTCCTGCTGCTTTGCCTAATGTTGCCATCATAATGATACGTGGTGATTTTAATTGCAAATGATTCAATGTGCCTTGCCCATGTTCGCCCAGCACACCAAAACCATGTGCATCGTCGACATACAAATAAGCATCATACTGTTCGCACAGCGCGAAATATTCTTTCAATGGCGCAGTATCGCCATCCATACTAAACACAGCATCAACTGCGATTAACTTACGTTTAGCCTTACTCGCTTTCAGTAGTTTTTCTAACGCATGGACATCATTGTGAGCAAAGCGATGGAAATCCGCTAAAGAAAAATAGCTACCATCATTCAAGCAGGCATGATTGAGCTTATCCGCAAAAATAGCGTCACCTCGGCCAGTAAGCGCACCAAGAACACCAATATTCGCCATATAGCCTGTCGAAAACAATAGTGCTGCAGGCATGCCGACAAAAGTCGCAAGCTGTTTTTCTAAATCATCATGATAACGATGATGACCAGTAATCAAATTTGACGCACCGCTACCCACGCCAGATGCGCCAGCAGCTGCTTGCATAGCGGATATGAGCTGCGGGTGATTAGCTAAACCTAAATAATCATTGCTACAAAATGAACTATATTGCTGATCATTAGTAACAATTGCTTCCGCTTGAGGAGAATCTAATAAACGACGCTGCCTAAGCAGTCCATCTACTTGCCGCTGGTCGAGTGCTGTTTGTAGCGCAGCCAGCATTTAGATAGCGTGAATGCCGAGCTTTGCAAACAGCTTTTTATCTGTTTCAGCTTCTGGATTATCGGTTGTGAGTAGTTTTTCACCATAAAAAATACTATTGGCCCCCGCCATAAAGCATAGTGCTTGTATGCCTTCATGCATACTTTGACGCCCTGCAGATAAACGCACAAAACTCTTAGGCATTGTGATGCGTGCGGCAGCTATGGTCCGGACAAACTCAAATGGATCTAATTCTTCTGTGCCATGCATTGGTGTACCTTCTACTTGCGTGAGCAGATTGATAGGCACACTCTCAGGCGGGCGCTCCATATTGGCAAATTGCGCTAATAAACCAGCACGCTGGTTACGGGTCTCACCCATACCGATAATGCCGCCACTACACACATTAATGTCAGCGCCACGCACGCTGTCCAATGTATCCAAGCGGTCTTGGTAAGTACGTGTACTAATGACATCACCATAAAACTCTGGCGCTGTATCGAGGTTGTGATTGTAATAATCTAAACCTGCTTCTTTTAGTTGGTCTGCCATGCCATCTTTTAGCATACCTAAGGTGGCACAAGTCTCCAAGCCCATGGCTTTTACCTCTGAAACCATCTTAAGCACAGGTTCCAAATCTCTTTGTTTAGGACTACGCCATGCAGCACCCATACAAAAACGGCTAGCGCCGCTATCTTTTGCTGCTTGTGCTGCTTTTAACACTTCATCTAATGGCAGCATCGGCTCATTCTCAACTTCAGTGTGATAGCGCGCTGCTTGTGGGCAATAGCCACAATCCTCACTACAACCGCCTGTTTTAATTGATAAAAGCGTGCTCACCTGTACTGCATTCGGGTCAAAATTCTCTCTATGCACAGCATGTGCACGGTGTAGCAAGTCGTTAAACGGCATTTCATACAAAGCTGCAATGTCTTCGACGCTCCACCGATGGACTGTTTTTTGTTCCAAGCCATTTGTATCAGCGATTTTAGTATTAGGGCTTTTTGTATCAGAGCTCTGCTTATTCGACTTTAATGCATCAGCGTTTATAATGGATTCTTGCGCAGGTGTTTGAGAGTTTTCAAGCATAAGTAAGCCTTTTTAATAATTTTCATTATATTAATCAGTAAATTACATGCTGTAAAGAAGAATTGATAATAAACATGAACAACTGGTTAAAAAATAATCAAAAGTTAAACTTAGCTGTGTTATTCCAGCAACTAATTAAACAAAATTGTAGCTTGTGTGCGGCCACAGTGAATGGGAAACTCAGTATATGTGAAGACTGTTTAGCTGGGCTGCCCCTAGCACCACACCCTAACTGCTCACAATGCGGACTGAAGACACATGGTGAAACTTGCGGCAAATGTCAGAAAAACAAACCGCATTATGACCACACGCACGCACTATTTACCTATGCTTACCCAGTCGACGCTATCATGCAGCACTACAAATACAATAATGCGCACTATTTAAGTCAAACTTTTGGCATGTTGCTATCAGAAAAAAATGTTGATTTTGATATAGACGTCATTATTCCAATGCCATTACACCCGAATAGAATAAAAACGCGTGGCTTTAACCAATCTCTAGAAGTTGCAAAGGTGATGGCTAAGCTTTTAAACGTTAAATGTGACACACGCAGCTGTAACAGAATCAAAGACACACTACCGCAAGCCAGTTTAGCGGTAAAAGAACGGCTTAAAAACATGAAAGGTGCATTTAATTGTCAGAAAACATTTGTAGGGCAACATGTTGTGTTAATCGATGATGTGATGACAACTGGCGCAAGCCTTAATGAATTAGCTAAAACCATTAAAAAAGCGGGGGCAGAAAAAGTGAGCTGTTATGTGCTAGCTAGAACCGAGTAAAATAGTGACTATGTTCCATATCGTCCTTTTTGAACCAGAAATTCCACCCAACACGGGCAACATCATTCGCTTATGCGCGAATACTGGTGCGCAATTACACTTAGTAAAACCACTTGGGTTTACATTAGAAGATAAGCAGTTAAGACGAGCTGGCTTGGACTACCATGAATTTTCTACATTAAAAGTGTATAAAAATTGGGCTGAATGCAAAGCTGCACTTGCTGGGAAACGCTTATTTGCCATCACAACTAAAGGCAGCACACGACACAGCAACATACAGTACCAAGCAGAGGATGTATTTATTTTTGGGCCAGAAACACGCGGACTTCCTGAAGAAATTTGGAACGAATTCAAACCAGAACACCGTGTAAGATTGCCGATGCTGCCTGAAAATAGAAGTTTAAATTTGTCGAATAGTGCAGCAATATTGCTGTATGAGGCTTGGCGACAACTAGATTTCAAAGGTGCGATATAGCCAAGATGTGTTATATAAATTTACACTATGTATTTAATCGTTTTAAATAGGTTTTCTTTACAATCTAAACATAAACCACAACAACAATGAAAATTCTAATAGCGCTCATCATCTTTTCTGCGATTGCATATTTTTGGTATATAAACAAACAGAAGGACCTACTCGAAAAAAGCGGTATCAAAAAAGCTAACGCTAAAGAACGGGCCGCCCAATCTGAAAAGTCAGCATTCAGATGCGTCACTATTAAACCTGGACGGACGGCTTGCAAAACGGCACAAATACTCAAGAACAAACCCATCTTAATGAGCGAAGCCATTTCGCTACCCTTAAGTGCGTGTGATGCGGCAAAATG
Organism: Methylophilaceae bacterium; assembly: GCA_048595445.1. GTDB lineage: Bacteria > Pseudomonadota > Gammaproteobacteria > Burkholderiales > Methylophilaceae. Next base: position 19,595 of record JBJPGD010000021.1, on the reverse strand, counting down.
CGATTGCCAGTTTTTACGGCATGACGATAGAAGAATGGAGGAGCGTAGAAATGATATTTACGTTGCTAGACAGATTATTGTTGATGAAAATAATAACCGTAAGACAAAAGACCGCAGAAATTAGAATTGATTGTTAGATTAAACGCCTTCAGGCTTTTGCTCGCGACCTAGCAAATCCATCACAGCCTCTTTAGCTGATTTACCACTGCTTAATGCTTGATTCACTTCATAAGTAATGGGCATATCAACATCAATTTTATCTGCTCGCCGCATCACTTCTCGCGCTGTGTTAACACCTTCAGCCACATGACCCAGCCCTTTCAGCACCTCTTCAAGCGCTTTGCCAGAGGCAAGCTGTAAACCTACTTCTCTATTGCGAGAATATTGACCAGTACAAGTCAAAATCAAATCACCAGCGCCAGCTAAGCCCATAAAAGTTTCTGGTTTAGCGCCTAAAGCAATGCCAAAACGTGTAATTTCGGCTAAACCTCGTGTAATCATGGCTGCACGAGCATTGTTACCAAAACCCATACCGTCAGATATGCCAGCTGCAATTGCCATTACGTTTTTAATTGCTCCACCTACCGAGACGCCAATCACGTCCGTACTGTTGTAGACACGCAAGCTACCGCCGTGTAACAAGCTAGCAGCTTGCAATGCAAATTCCGTATCATTTGCCGCCAGTGTTACTGCAGTAGGCAAGCCACGTACTAGCTCGGCAGCAAAACTAGGGCCTGATAGCACACCCCATTTTTGGCTCATACTCAGTTCTTCAATCGCCACTTCATGTGGAAGTAACGCTGACACAGGCTCTAAGCCTTTATGTGCCCAGATTAACGGCTGCTTTGACCCTAATTTTTTAAGCTCTTTTAGAATAAGTCTAAACCCAGCTGTTGGTACAACAGATAAAATCAAATCTGCACCTTCAATGGCGTTTTCCAAAGAATTTTCAACGTCTAGATTATCGTTAAATTTGAAATCACCAAGGTATAGTGGATTTGCACGTGCCTTACGCATGCCAGAGACATGCCCTGCATTACGCCCCCAAAGAGTGACTTTATGTTGCTGGCTAATGTGTATTGCAAGTGCTGTACCCCATGCACCGGCGCCCAGTACCGCTACCTTCTTCAATGCAAGCCCCAAATAGCACTACTTTGAATATAGCCAACAACACCATCCCGATGCTTCACCTTCACCCAACCATTATTAATGCTAGGTGATAGCAACTCCAACACCACATCTTTGTCGACCGTCGCTAGCAATTTAGCGCTATTACTTTCTACCGCTTTAATATCGACTTTATCGGTCACAAGTACCATACGTTTATCATCCAAATCTTTACCTTCTACCCAACTTAAACCACTACGTTGGTCGCGCACTTTTACCCAAGCACCTAAGTTCACAATCACTTCTACTGGGTAACCTTGGCTCATCAGATAAAGCTCAGCAGAAGCCGCAGAAGGCGCATCATAAGCGATGGCTTTAAGCGGCAAGATTGAGCGGAACTCTGCTGCATGCGCTTGCATGGTAAAACATAAAGAAAAACCCAAACAAAGCATCGCTAAGCTTGGGTTTAACCATAGAGAAAAGTACTTAAATGTTGAACATTTCTGCATCACTATAATATTAACTATATTTAGTTAGGCTTGCCTGCGCTGGCTTCTTGTTGTTGTTGCGCATATAAAGCCTCAAAATTAATTGGGTTTAGTAAAATTGGCATAAAGCCAGCCCTTGTCACCATGTCTGACACAGCTTCTCTTGCATATGGGAATAAGATATTTGGGCATGTAATCGCTAAAATCATTTCCAAGTTTTCATCAGGGATACCACGAATACCAAAAATACCAGCTTGCGTCACTTCGACTAAAAACGCTGTATTTTCTTCTATTTTTGCGGTTACAGTTACTTTGATCGCAACCTCAAAAACACCTTCATCAAGTCTAGTCGCGCTATTACCAAGCTCCACATTCACCTGTGGCGCTGTACGGTCCGTATAGATTTGTGGTGCATTCGGCACCTCGATAGATCCATCTTTTACATATAGCTTCTCTATTGCAAATCCTGCTGGTGCAGCTTGCTCCGCTTCTTTTTCCTTGGGTGCTGCTTTGGGTGCTGCTTTCGGTGCTGCTTTCGGTGCTTTTGCCATCTTAAATTCCCTATTTTTAATGATTAATGCCACTTGTGGCTTAAATTTTTAAAACGAATGCGCTATTTTAGCGTTTTATCTAATATTAATCATCTTAATAATTAGATATTACGACTATTCTGCAACCAGCAAAGGCTCTAGTTCACCAGCCAAGTCCAACGCGCGGAGATCATCGAATCCGCCTATATGCTGATCTCCAATGTAAATTTGCGGCACTGTCCGACGGCCAGTTTTTTCCATCATTTCCATCCGCAACTCAGGCTCCTCATCAATACGAATCTTATTAATGTCAGTCACCCCTTTATTGACTAGCAAGCGTTCTGCATTGCTACAAAATGGGCAATACGCCGTCGTGTACATTACAATATTTGCCATTACTTTAAGCCTTCACTAGCGGCATTTTTGCCTCTATCCATTTATCTAAACCGCCGTCTAATTGATGCACTTGTGTAAATGCATTCTCAGCAAGTATTTTACAAGCGTTTTTAGATCGCATACCACGTTGACAATACACCAATACTGATTTGTTTTTTTGCTTTTCAAACGTTGTCAAGCGACTTGCTAAATCGGCCAAAGCCACGTGTTTAGCACCTTGAATATGCCCTGCTGCAAACTCTACCTCATCACGCACATCTAAAATTAACGTTTTAGACCTATTCATCAGTAACACAGCCTCTGTCGCGGTTAGATTGGGTACACCTCCTGCACCTCCTCCCATTAGTATCGGCCATAACAGCATCAGGCCTGAACCCAGTGCCAAACCAATGTATATCGCATTCTCTGTAATAAATTCCACAATACGCTTTCTTTAATTTTTAAATAGATTAGTTTTAGATGCTGCCTTTTATCTTTAATTCAAGAGGCATTTTGCAAGTTTAGTCTGTGTTTTATTCTTTTTTAAACACACAGCCATTATAATGGATGTATCAGACATCTCATGGAACATTTATTATGGCCACTACCCCAGTAATATTACTCATCCTTGATGGCTTTGGTTACAGAGAAGATAGCAAAGATAATGCTATATCTCTAGCAAAAACACCAAACTTAGATGCGCTTAAGCATAACTATGCCAATACGCTTATTAATGCTTCTGAACATTACGTCGGCTTACCTGATGGACAAATGGGAAACTCTGAAGTTGGCCATTTAAACATTGGTGCAGGTCGTGTCATTTTTCAAGATTTCGAACGTATTAATAACAGCATTGAGAGCGGCGAATTTTTTGAGCTACCAGCCCTCACGCAAGCAATAGAAGAATTAAAATCGAACGATAAAGCCCTACATATTTTTGGCTTATTATCAGATGGTGGCGTACACAGTCACCAGAAGCACATCCATGCCATGCTGGAAATGGCTGCAAAGCAAGACCTAAGCAAAGTGTATGTGCACGCATTTTTGGACGGGCGAGACACGCCACCAATCAGTGCAGCGCCTTATATTGCTGCACTTGAAGACATAATTAGCACGCTTAACGTGGGTAAAATTGCTAGCGTGAGTGGCCGTTACTACGGCATGGATCGAGACAAACGTTGGGAGCGTGTAGAGCCCGCCTACAACATGATCACACAAGGCATAGCTGAGTTTACAGAATCTACTGCAGCAAAAGCATTAGAGAGTGCCTATGCTCGTGGGGAAAATGATGAGTTTGTAAAATGCACGGTTATCCGCAAACCTGGCGAAACGCCTGTGCATTTAGAAGATGGCGACAGTGTTATCTTTATGAACTTCCGTAGTGACCGCGCAAGACAAATGACTGACGCGCTGCTCAATGATGCCTTTGATGGTTTCGAGCGTAAATATGTGCCGCAACTATCTAACTACTTCACTTTGACGCAATACGATCAAAAACAAACAAAAGCGACGCCCGTGTTTGCGCCATTTACCGTAAAAAATACGTTTGGCGAACATTTGCAAAATTTAGGCTTAACCCAACTTCGCATTGCAGAAACAGAAAAATATCCGCACGTCACTTTCTTTTTTAATGGTGGCGACGAAGCTATATTCAAAGGTGAGGATAGAATTTTGGTGCCCTCACCGAATGTTGCAACCTATGATTTGCAGCCAGAAATGAGTGCGGCAGAAGTGACAGACAACTTAGTAGAAGTGATAACCGCCAAGAAATATGATGCAATTATCTGCAACTTCGCCAATTGCGATATGGTCGGGCACTCTGGGATACTAGAGGCTGCGATTAAAGCAGTAGAAACCTTAGATGCTTGCGTTGGCCGCGTCGTTGAAGCAATGCAAGCCATAGGGGGTGAAGTCATTATTACTGCTGACCACGGCAATGCTGAGCTCATGCAAGATTACAAAAACGATCAACCGCACACCCAGCACACAACCAACTTAGTACCGATGATTTATGTTGGCCGAAAGGCAACGTTAACTAATGATGGGGCACTTTCAGATTTAGCCCCCACACTACTCAATATGATGGGGGTTACTCAACCGGTTGAGATGACTGGCAAAAACTTAATTACCTATACCTCTAATGCCTAATGGCTAACGATTCACGCATGCATCAATACCTAACAAGGTATTTGCTTTACCTGATGACGCTATATTTTGCATTCAGCGTCAATACAGGTTTTGCCGATAAGAAAGCAGATACAGCAAAAAAAGATATTAGCGGTATTCAACAAAAAATTAAGCAAATTAAGCAAAAGTTAAATAAAACCAAAGAAGCACAAAATGATGTTGCTGACGCATTAAAAAAATCTGAAACTGCCATTAGCGTAGCAAACAAAGAGCTGCATAAAATCAAGCAAGAACAACAGCAAAATGAATCTAAGCTCAAGCAGTTAAAAAAACAGTCTTTAACCGTTAACGAAAAACTAGGCTTACAGCAAAAGCAACTCAGCAAGCTACTCTATCAGCAATACGCACAAGGTAGCCAAAGCTACACAAAACTCATTTTACAAAGTAAAAATCCTAGCCAAATCGCACGTGACCTAAAGTATCAGTCCTATATTGCCAAAGCGCATACTAAGCTCATTGATGAGATGCAAAAAAATCTCAATGAAATTAAAACGCTTGATACGAAAACATCCGATGCATTGCAAAAAGTTGCACAATTAAAAACAAAGCAAGAAGCTGAGCGCAAAACACTGGGAAAACAAAAAGCTGAAAAAGCCCTCGTATTAAAAAAACTATCAAAGAAAATTGCCGCACAACGCGGCCAAATAAAAAAACTAAAGCGTGATGAAAAGCGTTTATCTCAACTAGTAAATAAACTCGCAAAAATTGCTAAGAAAAAAAATAAGAAGAAAGCAAAAAAGAAAAAATCTACGAAAGCAATTGCCAACAACCAACAAACACCGGACAACCGTTATGCTGGCAAGAAATTCTCTTCACTAAAAGGCAAACTTAAATTACCAGTGAAGGGCCAAGTGATGAATCGATTTGGCCGTAAGCGCAAAGATAGCGGCGTGACATGGAAAGGTTTGTTTATCCGTGCTAAAGAAGGTGTAAGCGTCAAATCTGTGGCGACTGGACGTGTTGTATTCGCTGAGTGGATGCGAGGCTTCGGCAACTTAGTGATTGTCGACCATGGTAGTGGTTACATGAGCTTGTATGGCAACAATCAAACGATATTAAAGAGCGTCGGCGAAGAGGTGAAAGGCGGTGATGCGATTGCTGCCGTTGGTAATACCGGTGGCAACCAAAGCAATGGCTTATATTATGAATTGCGAAAAAAGAGCATTCCTTTTGATCCATTGAAATGGAGCTCTGTTCGTTAGCCACATATGCGCTAACATTCCATTCGTAAAACCCAATAAAAAAACGCACATAAAGTGCGTTTTTTTATACTGCGATGTTATTACTGTTTATACAAGAATTATCTTGTTTCACCAGGAATAAGTTCATCTTCAGTAGGTACATAGCCACCTGGCTCGTCAGATGCAGCTTCCATCACTTCTTCAGCCATTTCGCCAGTAGCTTCCATTGCTTCTTCAGCCATTTCACCGGCTGCTTCCATTGCTTCTTCTGCTGGCATAGCTGTATCTTGCTGACCACATGCTACTAGTAAAAATCCAGCTAAAAAAGCAGGAACTAATAATTTGTATGAAACTTTCATCAATCTTCTCCCAAAAAACGTAAAAAAAATACATCCCCTAAGCAGGACAATAGCAAAACTATAGTTATTTTACAACTAAAGCAAATAATAACGCACAAAGCAGGTTAAAGACTAGCCTAGTTGTTGGAAATTTGCAGCAATTACCCCTCCTTTTGCATAGGCAGCTAACTCATACGGGCTTTTTCGGTAGCCATATCGACATGACCATAGGTATTTTAACCAGTTCATGCCATGTAAAAACTGAGAAACATGCATGAGTTCATGTCCCAGTAATGCAACACCGGCTTTCGTATTCGCTTGGTATACGCCAGACCTAAAGTAAATGCGATAGTTAATCACCACAGCAATCATGTGTTTACGTAACCAAAATGGCACATGTCCATCAATAATACGGGTTTGCTCTATGACGTTTTTTGCAAAATAAGGCTTAAAGGTTTGCCTCTCTCCTGCTGTAAGTGGGCGCCCTTGTTTAAATAGCATCCTACAGTCAGTCTCCAATAAGGTGCATGACAATGCGGCGATTTGCTGACATCAGCCTATGCTCGAACATAAAGATACCCTGCCATTGACCAAGTGCGACTTTTCCATTGATGATAGGAATCGATAAACTCGTTTGCGTGAGGGCTGTCCGCACATGCGCAGGCATATCATCTGGGCCTTCTGCCGTATGAATGAATAGCGAATCCCCATCTGGCACCAAACGATTAAAAAACGCCTCCATGTCGACTAACACATCACTATCGTAATTTTCATTAATCAATAAGCTTGCAGAGGTATGCTGTATATATATCGTCAGCAGGCCAGTCGTTAACCCTTGCTGGTTAGCCCATTGTGTTACCTGTGAGGTGATGTCATATAGCTTGCGGCCTTGCGCGCTAACGCTAATACTGTGAGTTGATTGTTGCATCGCTATCCACTTTGATCATTTTCCATAAATTATAACAAGTCTTAACTCGGCATATCACATATAGGCGCAAGTACTTAAGCAAGTAAAGCACACCCTTATTTATCTAGACCTAAGCTTACCTAGGCCTAAAACCAAACCATTTTGTTGACTGCGTTTTCGGTAATGTGTCAGCTTATAGAACCAATTGACAACATCACAACATATTCACATCTTTTCTCTTTTGCGAATCATTACTTAACAAATCAAATTAAAATTTGTTCAAAAAAATTATAAAGTTATTTAAGTCATTGTAATATAAGCACTTATATAGAAATTTATTGATTCTAATTTTCCCCTGTACCACATCATTCATTCCTAATATAAAGCATTAACAAAAGTGGCACGAGATATGCTTATTATTATGCGAGGTGTTTTAAATAGCATTGCTGTCAATTGACAGAAGCTGTTTGAACATATTTTTTTGTGACATTAAATAAAATGTCTTAAATATTTTAAAAGAGAGAATTCAAAATGAATAAACTTTTAGCCACCCTAATCGCTTCTAGTGCTTTACTTGTTACCGCAATGCCTGCATCTAGTGCAGTAACGGCAAGCAACAGTTTTGATGTATCAGTTACTTTAAGTTCGCAGTGTAAAGCAACTAACAGTGGGAGTACTACTGTTGATTTTGGTACTTACACTGCTTTTCAACCGGCCGCAGCCACAGGTACGCCAGTAAATCTAACTTTTGATTGCACACGTGGGTTTTCACCAGCTTCAGTTGCATTTGATACAGCCAACGGTACGGCTGCTGGTGTAGGCGTATTACAAGGCTTGCAATACACATTGACTGATGGCGCAGCAACAACAGTAGCAGGTACTGCTGCTAGCACAGCTACCATTGGTACCGCAGATGTAAAAACTTATAACATCACTGGCACTATGCCAGCTAACCAAGCAGGTACTTGTGCAGCAGGCTCTTGTGGTCCTACTTCGCACACACGTACGTTAATTGTTACTTTTTAAGTCGTTGCAATCTGCTATATTTAGCACATGACAATGATGACATGCTGCCGTCGATTATTCGCTAACGCCATCGTACCTAGTATCATGGTGCCTAGCATTATAATGGCGGCGAGCGTGTTTCATGCCAACACCTCTTTGGCGGCACAAGCCAACAATGCCTTTACTGTGTCAGTTAAAACTGTCGGGACAGGCAATCCCAGCAACCCTATACCAGATTCAGCATTTTGCCGCAGCACTACTTCAGGCGTGACCATTACTGTTGTCTGTAAAACCGGAGCTTTTGTTGATATAGAAGCCACTGGCAGCGGTGCACCATGGCGGCCAACGCATGGTGGTGCTTATCGATTTATTACACAATTTGCAGTTGCAAGCAACTATCGTGACACTATCGCTTCAAACGGTGTTGGCACTGTCTCTAGATGGCGCACCATAAACTTACACGACCGAGATTATCTAGAGTTACTGATTGGTTGGTAATCTTAGGCTCTTTAAAAGATTTAAATTGCTATAATCACACTAACTATTTCATTTACTTAAGTGACTACCTAACTATTATGAAAAATTCTATATTTTCAATGCGTTCGTTTTTAATTCTATGTAGTGCATTTGTGCTATTAAGTACTTTTACAACCTCTGCCACGGCTGGCCTATTTTCAGTGTCGCCAGTGCGTATTTATATGGCGCCAAAAGATCGCGCAATAGCGGTGACCATCACCAATGACAGTGATGAAGAGTTAGTGATGCAGGCTGACATTTACACTTGGAAACAAGGCCCTAATGGTGAAGAAGAGCTTACACTATCAGAAGATTTATTTTTATCTCCTCCTATTATTAAGTTAGCAGGCAAAGCACGCCAAGTAGTCAGGTTAGCGGTGCTGTCTCCTTCAAAATCAAATGATGAACTGACTTACCGAATGATTATTCGTGAAATCCCAGTCAGGAAACCAGCGACTGAAGATGCCGAGCTAGAAATTGCACTTGCCTTTTCAATGCCAGTTTTTATCACGCCAAAAACGGCTAAAAATAACCTTATTTGTACGGCAGAACGGTCTGCAACTGACCAGGTTAAAGCTACGTGTGAGAACACAGGCAATGCCTACGCACACCCACGAGAATTCGCAATTAAAAATAATGCAGGTGAAACGATTGCGACTAGAGAGTCTGGCGGATATATATTGCAAGGCATTAAACGCAGCTTTGATGTAAAAGCCAAAAATGGCAGCATAGCTGGCGGCAAAGCCAACTTAACGGTTACCTTAGACGACACTAGCAAAAAAGATTTTGAGATTAATTTAGCTCATTAAATTAGGCTAAACCACTTGTTTTGATTAAGCATAGATTTGCAACATGTCTGCTGCTTGGTTTAATACTAAGCACGGGTGTTGTTTTTGCAGAAACTACCGCTACTAGCCTGGCAACTACGCAAGTACCAACCAAACAAGATAAAGCACTGCCAATGGAAGTCACTGTTAATGGTGCCAAAAGTGGTACTTGGTTGTTTATAGAGCGTGCTGGCGCGTTATATGTGCAACGTGATGCTTTTGAAGAGTGGCGCATTATCCTAGATGCAGACACAAAACCTGTTGACTTTAGAGGTCAGAAATTTTGGCCTTTAGATGCTGTGCCTGGCTACAAATCTAAAATCAACTTTTCCGACCAATCAGTCGCGTTATTATTTTCACCCAAATCGTTTACTGCAATTAGATTAGAAAATGCTGTTTCAAAGAAGGCTATTGCGGTTAGCCCTGCATTACCGAGCGTTTTTTTTAATTACGACCTAAATTATTCAACCTCTTACTTAAAAGCAGCGCCTAGAATAGAAGATTTAAGTGCGCTGACAGAACTGGGGTTTTCTAATAATTTAGGCGTGTTTACAAGCAGCGCAACAGGTCGCAACCTTACGCGCAGCAAGACACTAGGCACCGAGACGGAATGGGTTCGTCTAGAAACCACCTTTACCAAAGACTTACCACAATCAAACCGCACGTTAAGAATAGGGGATGCCGCTACACGCACCGGTATGCTTGGTCGCAATGTCTATTTTGGTGGTGTCCAATTTGGTACTAATTTTTCACTCACCCCGGGCTATGTCACACAACCAATCCCTGTGCTGAATGGCTTATCTGCCGCCCCATCAACCGTTGAGTTATATGTGAACGACGTATTGCGACAAGTTTCAGAAGTGCCCACTGGGCCTTTTGCCATCGACAACACTTCTATACTCACAGGTAGCGGCGATGCCCGTATTGTCGTGCGTGACTTATTAGGTCGTGAAACGGTCATTGAGCAATCCTTCTTCACCAACAGCCAGCTATTGGCAAAAGGCCTCAATGACTGGAGTATAGAAGCGGGTAGCATACGCCGTAATTTAGGTGTTTCAAACGCAAACTATGGGCCAGCCTTTATTGGTGGGTTATGGCGGCGAGGCATGAACGATAACGTAACGCTAGAAGGCAGATCTGCTGTTAGCGCGCAATTAAAACTCTTACAGTTAGGGGTTACAACAGCACTTCCACTAAAATTACTTGGTCGGGCAGCCGTCACTAGCACGCACCAAAAAACTTTCGGTAACGGCTCACAGTGGCTTTTGGGGTTAGAACATCAAGGCCTGCGTTTCGGCGCCTCCGTTGAGGCGCAAGGCGCAACGGAAAATTTTCGTGAATTAGGTCAAGAATTTGATAACACGCCGATCAAATCGCAAATAGCCGGTAATATGAGTTACTCCAGCAGAAAAATTGGCTCTTTTGGCATTGGCTTTGCTAGCATTAGTCAATATGACAGCTCACGTATCAAAACCTATTCTGGAAACTACTCTGTTCAAATAGGTCAGCATAGTAGTTTAAGCCTCATTGGGAGTGAAGTTAGATCAGAGGGTGAAACTAGCCGCGCGGTAGGCTTGAGTTTGGTTATCCCGTTAGACAACAACATCGTTGCTAGCGCGTATGCGAATACGGCTGGCACCAGAAATGATATATATGCCACGTTAGCTAAAAACCCAAGTCAAAACGACCACTTAGGTTGGCGCCTATTAGCAGGACAACAACAAGATCATGGCCGCGAAGAAGTCGGTGCTTTTTACCATGGTCGTTATGGCACAGTCACCGCAGATATTAGCAACACGCGCGACCAAACTGCCGTACGGCTGGGGGCTAATGGTGGCATTATCGCGGCGGATGGCAGTGTATTTGTTACGCAGCGTGTAAACGACAGCTTTGCAATAGCGGAAGTAAAAGATTACGCAGATATTGGCGTCGGTATTGGCAACAATGTGCAAACGAGAACCGATAAAAAAGGCATTGCATTGATACCGAGGCTGTCCGCTTATCAAACAAATTCTGTCAGATTACAGGCGAACGACTTGCCCGTCAGTGCTGAACTCAACGCGATTGAAAAAGATGTTGTGCCACCTTGGCGTAGTGGCGTTAAAGTGAATTTTCCTGTGCGTAGCGGCCGAGGTGCATTGATAAAAATTCATTTTGACGATGGTGAAGCCGCACCAGTAGGTGCTATCGTTAATATAGAAAATGACACACAAGAGTTTTACGTTGGTCGACGTGGCCAAACGTTTACCACGGGCTTACAAACGAAAAACAATGTGATTTTAAATTGGGAATCACAGCAATGTAAAATAGAAGTCAACTTACCTCCAGCGCTAGACGATGAAGTCCCTCGCCTAGGTCCGCTGTTATGTAAAGGAGTTAAAAGATGAAACAATCATTAGTCTGTTTATTTGGCCTGACAGCCATGCTCATCGTGAGCACATCTGCGCAAGCAGCCATTACTTGCACCAGACCCTCTTCGACTGGGGTTTCAACTGCCTTTGCAACAGGGGGCACTTTCCCAAATGTAACACAAGGCACGGTTTCATTTAGCTGTACGCGTGGTAATGCTGGTGATGCTACCAATGTTTTATTGAGGGCCAATAATGGACGGAATCGTAGTGGTAGTCAAAACCGCGCCAAAAGAGGCGGCAACTTTATTAACTATGAACTTTATAAAAACAGTGGCTGTTCTGGTGTATGGTCCAATGGCAACGCTGCAGCAATGTCGGTTCCACTAAATACGACTGTTGGTATTGCACAACCACAGACCGTGAGTTTTTGGGGCTGCATACTCACTGAGCCCGTTGTACCTGCAGCTACGTATACCGATAGAGTCAATGTAAGAGTGCGTAACAACACGAATACAGGCAATCTGTCTCGGGGTCGCAACATGAACATCCGGATCACTAACAATGCCAGTTGTGCCATTACCAGTATTGGCAATGTGACATTTGGCACTTATATCGCTTTAAGAACCACGCCTTTAATTGCACCAACTGCAAACATTGTCATGAATTGTACGACCAATTTGCCTTACACCATGGCTTTGGATGCCACGAGCGGTGTGATTGCAGGGTTAAACTATACGCTTGGGTTGAGTACAACAAATACGACAGGCACAGGACCTGGGCAAACACACACAATCACTGGCACCATGCCTGCTAATCAAGCGGGCACTTGTCCTACTGGGGTATGTGCAGCCACACAATCACGCACATTAACCATTACTTACTAAGTATGCGCTACCAGCGATATGGGTAACCATAGCGCAGACCCAAACCAAAGCGTGAGCCATGCCGGTAGCGGCCAGCATAACCAAAAGGATGTCCGTAAAAAAAGTTATATCTTGGACCCCAATATGGATCGTAGTACCGATGTCGTGCTAAACGCTCTTGGTCCAGTTGCTTTTGTACTTCAGCACGTTCTTTTTCACGCCGATTCATTTCTTCAGCGATTGCATTTTGTTTAGCTAGCTCATTACTCTGCTGTATGTAATCCAGCACCTTGACGTCAACACCTTGTTTATTTAAATCTAACACTTGTGATGATGACAGTTCATAGCGAGAATGACTCTCTTTAATTTTGGCAATAATTTCATCGGGTGTTTTGCCTTGCTTAGAATCTGCCACGAGGTCATCTAACGTGACTGTGGCTATTGGCGGCGGCAACAGCTTAGCAAGCTCTTCCGGCGTAATGCGAGCGACTTGTCCTGGTTTTTCACCCCCAGTGCTCGCACAACCCGTCAGCATTACAAACAATGCAGATACTATTAATAGATATTGAATCTTCATATCAGTCTCACTTTCTCGTCACAGGAGATGCTTTTGTAATGCTGGCATCAAAACTGTGTCGTGTTGATTGGTATAAACCCAAAACTTTCTTTACATAAGCCTTTGTTTCTTTATAGGGAGGGATGCCTTTATGTCTATCGACAGCACCCTCACCTGCGTTGTAAGCCGCAACAGCAAGCGGCACATCACCTCTATAATAAGAGAGTAACCAGCGCAAATAGGCCACGCCGCCTTTAATGTTCTGGCTAGCGTTATAAGCATTTTTCACATTAAACCGCTCAGCCGTTGCAGGAATCAGCTGCATTAATCCGTGCGCATTTTTGTTGGACTTCGCAGACACCTTAAAGTTTGATTCAGCCATGATAATAGAGAGAACCAACTGACCATCTACTTTGTACCACTTAGCAATGGTGCCAGCCAAATCAACGACCCATCGTTTATTTTTTGGCAACTTAGCAATGTAAGATTCAATCGATGGCGACCCTTTGTAATTCGTATATTGTGAATATGGCGCTTTCTCGGGCACAACATCTTTTAACACACATGCTGGTGTAGCATCATTTCGAATCTCAATCGTTTCAAGCATTTTTTGTGCTTCAAAATGCCCATGCATAGAAGCAATACCAAACAAATTGGCCGCATAGTTTTTATTCTCTGGCACACCACGGCCAAACGCATAAAGCATACCTAAGCGATAAATTGCTTCCGAACTACCATAGCGCGAAGCTTCGCAATACAGTTTAGCGGCCTTCCAAGTAGCATTATCGTCATGCTGATCTATTTCGAATGCACTCGCTTGCTGAAGTAAGTGCCTAATCACTGGCGGTTCGTTGTCAAATAGCTCTAAGTATTGACCTTGACCCGCATGTGCTGGATAGCTCAACATGGCTAAAATGGCAATCCATCCAATATAAAACCATTTAGCCATGTGCACCCTTATTCGTTTTTAGTAAAAACTATTTTACCTGCCTTAACATCAATCGTAATGGTATCTTTCGCCATAAAATGGCCAGCTAAGATTTCACGTGCTAATGGATTTTCAATCTGTGATTGAATTGCCCGCTTAAGTGGTCGTGCGCCATACACCGCATCAAAACCAGCACTAGATATTTCTGCAACAGCCGCATCAGTTATTTCTAGCTGCATATCCATTTGGGCCAATCTTGCCCCTAAGTTTTGTAACTGAATACCCGCAATCGATTTAACCTGCTCTTCACCCAGTGTATGGAAAACGACGATTTCATCAATTCGGTTGACGAACTCTGGTCTGAAATGCGTTTTTACTTCCCCCATCACCGCTAACTTCACCACTTGATGATCTTGGTCCGCCATACTTTGTATCATGTCGCTACCGAGGTTAGAGGTCATAATAATCACTGTATTTTTGAAATCGACAGTACGGCCTTGACCATCAGTTAAGCGCCCTTCATCCAACACTTGTAGCAATACATTAAATACATCCGGATGTGCCTTTTCTACTTCATCCAACAGAATGACAGAGTAAGGCTTGCGGCGTACGGCCTCAGTCAACGTACCGCCTTCTTCATAACCGACATAACCTGGCGGGGCACCGATCATGCGGGCAACAGAGTGCTTTTCCATGAACTCGCTCATATCAATACGGATTAAATGATCTTCAGAATCAAACATGAAATTAGCTAAGGCTTTACATAGCTCAGTTTTACCCACGCCTGTAGGGCCTAAAAATAAGAAACTGCCATATGGTTGATTTGGGTCGCTTAAGCCAGAGCGTGATCGTCTAATCGCATCAGAGACTAATCGAACTGCCTCATCTTGACCGACAACACGCTCATGCAATTTGTCTTCCATAGCGAGCAATTTATCACGCTCGCCTGTCATCATCTTACTCACAGGAATGCCCGTTGCACGGCTCACAACTTCTGCAATTTCATCCGCACCAACTTCTGTGCGCAACATCTTATGTTTTACATCACCTTTGTTCGCTTCCGATGTCGCCGCTTCTTTAAGCTGCATTTCCAGCTCAGGCAGTGTGCCATACTGTAATTCAGAAGCTTTCTGCAACTCACCTTTTCTTGTCGCTTCTTCTATCTCAAACTTAACTTTCTCTAAGGCTTCTTTAATGTGTGCCGAGCCTTGCACTTGTGCTTTCTCTGCCTTCCAAATTTCTTCTAAGTCAGCGAACTCTTTCTCAAGCTTAACAATCTCTTCCTCAATCAATTCAAAACGCTTAATAGAGCCGTCATCTTTTTCGCGGCGCACGGCTTCGCGTTCAATTTTCAATTGAATTAAGCGGCGTTCTAATTTATCCATGACTTCTGGCTTAGAGTCGATTTCCATCTTGATACGGCTACCCGCCTCATCAATCAGATCAATCGCTTTATCAGGTAAAAAACGATCGGTAATATAACGATGTGATAACTCCGCTGCAGCGACAATCGCTGGATCGGTTATTTCTACCCCATGATGCAATTCGTACTTTTCTTGCAAACCGCGCAGAATCGCAATGGTCGCCTCCACGCTCGGCTCATCGACTAATACTTTCTGAAAGCGGCGTTCCAAAGCGGCGTCTTTTTCAACGTATTTGCGATACTCATCTAAAGTCGTTGCACCTACACAATGCAATTCTCCCCGCGCCAATGCTGGCTTCAACATGTTGCCTGCATCCATTGCGCCTTCTGTTTTTCCAGCGCCGACCATGGTATGAATTTCGTCAATAAATACGATGGTTTGGCCTTCGTCTTGCGCCAACTCTTTTAAGACTGCTTTCAAGCGCTCTTCAAAATCACCACGGTATTTAGCACCGGCCAATAGCAATGCCATATCGAGTGACAACACTTTTTTATTTTTAAGCGAATCAGGCACTTCGCCATTCACGATACGTTGTGCCAAACCTTCAACAATCGCTGTTTTACCAACACCAGGCTCACCAATGAGCACCGGGTTGTTTTTTGTGCGGCGTCCTAGAATTTGAATCGTACGCCGAATTTCATCATCACGCCCAATGACTGGGTCGAGCTTACCCATACTCGCTCGCTCAGTTAGGTCTAATGTATATTTTTTGAGCGCTTCACGGTTGGCCTCGCCTTCTTGCGAGTCTACACTCTCTCCACCACGCACTTGTGTAATCGCTTGTTCTAAAGCTGATTTAGCTAAACCGTGTTTTTTTAGTAACTTACCAGCCTCACCTTTACTATCTGTCAATGCTAATAAAAATAATTCGCTCGCTATATAGCTATCATTACGTTGCTGAGCTTGTTTGTCTGTCACATTAAGCAAATTATTTAAATCACGTGAGATTGAGACCTCACCTTCATTGCTAGTCACTTTAGGTAATTGATCTATCGCAGTTTTTAAATCATTTTTTAATGCACTAATCTTAGTGCCTGCTTGTGCAAGCAAAGATGTCGTACTTCCATCATCCTGCTCCAGCAGTGCCGTTAATAGATGTACTGCTTCTATACTTGGGTTATCGTTGCCCACAGCAATGCTTTGCGCATTTGCAATGGCTTGTTGAAATTTAGTCGTTAGTTTGTCAAAACGCATGATAACCTCCATTAAAGTCTTAAGTATCCCTACTTAAATGGGGCGATATGCTAAGAAATCAATCCTTATCTATAGCAGGTGGCAACCAACTGCGCCCATCATCCTCAGATTGCATCTGAACCGTTTCACCTTCGACTGTTTTCCATTGAATAGATAACGAGCCTGTATTCTGAATAAATTGAAGCGCATCTATATGATCAACAACGACTTTTTTAGGTATGCTAGAAACCCAAGCCTCCCCATCCAACCTCACGATATATAATATTTCCGAATCAGCCCAAGCCAGATGCCAACCCCAACCTACACCTTCGGTTATTGCCAATGCCTGATATGGGCAAGTTTGATTTTGATGCTTAAGGTATGTGACGCGCTTTATATGATGCTTAGAAATGGAAGGTTTAGTCGTTAAAGCCTCAGCCAGCGCCAAATCACGCACGCCACCCTCAAATAAATGCTGCCAAAAAAAGATAGTTTTACCAGTACCCACTTCAAAACTAGCATGCGCGCATGCTTGCAGTTCATCTGCACTTTCTAGGGTTGCTATATTGCCAGCAGCATCAGCATTGGTCACACCTACATTGAACACACCAATGTAGATAATTATAATAAAATAAAGCCATCGGAAATTTTCTAGACAAACCATAATAAATATTATAACAACACGCTTAATCATTTCTATGTAAAATCACCCACATCTTTCAACAACTGATGAGAACACAATAATGGCAGCAGGCAGTTTATTAGCGCTTTTAGACGATATCGCAACGATTTTGGATGACGTTTCAGTCATGACTAAAGTCGCCGCAAAAAAAACAGCTGGCTTGTTAGGTGATGATTTAGCCCTCAATGCAGAACAAGTATCAGGCGTTAGAGCCGAACGTGAACTGCCAGTTGTCTGGGCCGTAGCAAAAGGCTCATTCCTTAATAAGCTGATACTAGTGCCTGCTGCGCTAACATTAAGCTACTTTATCCCTTGGTTAATTGCACCACTTCTAATGCTTGGTGGCTTATTTTTATGCTTTGAAGGCTTTGAAAAAGTTGCGCACAAATGGCTGCATCATAAAGATGATGTGATAGCACACGCGGAGAATCTTAAAAAAGCGGTTGCAGATGCTAATGTTGACTTAGTCGCCATGGAAAAAAGTAAAATAAAAGGCGCCATCCGAACTGACTTCATCTTGTCAGCAGAAATCATTGTTATAGCACTTGGAACTGTGACAGCAGCAGCATTTATTAAACAAGCAATGGTGGTATCTATCGTTGCAATTACGATTACAGTGGTCGTTTATGGCTTGGTTGCCGCTATCGTAAAGCTTGATGACTTGGGTTTACATTTAATGCAAACAAAAGGGGATGCATTTTTACGTCAGCTACAACGCAAAGTTGGTCAAAAAATTCTCGCTTTTGCACCTATATTGATGCGCACTTTAACCATTGTTGGCACAGCCGCCATGTTTTTGGTTGGTGGTAGTATTATTGGTCACGGTATACCGCCAATACACCACTTTAGTGTACACATTGTCGATATTTTACAGAATATACCGACATTTGGCGGCATTTTAGCGTTCTTTTCGCCGATTTTAGTGGATGCAGTAGTCGGCTTAATTGCCGGCGCGCTTAGTGTAGGTTTGTTTACTATAGTGATGAAACTTCTGGGTAAAAAGCATTAGTCAATAACGGTCTAGAAATGCTTGGTTTAGAGATGCCTGGTCTAGAGGTGCTTGGTTTAGAAATACCTAGTCTAGATATCGTCATCTTCTGAGAAGCGTTGCTCTTCAAATGGGAACGCTTCATTATGATAGCCACGCACTTCCCAAAAGCCACGTTTATCATGCGCATGCAACTCAATGGCTTTGAGCCATTTAGCACCTTTCCAAGCATAACGTTTTGGTACGACCATACGTACAGGCCCACCATGCTCACGCGTTAAAGGCTTACCCAATACGCTATGTGCTATTAGCACATCATCATCTAGCAATGCTTCCAATGGCAGGTTCGTCGTATAGCCATCATAACCGTGCATGGTCACAAAATTCGCACTCTCTAGCGGCATTGCCATTTCTAATACATCACGTACACGTACACCTTGCCAGTCCATATCTAGCTGACTCCAGCGTGTGACACAGTGAAAATCCGACACATCGGCAACGTGATCTAATGCCTGAAACGCATCCCAGTCCAGCTCCAGTTCTTTTTCTACCAAGCCATACACCTTGAGTTGCCATTTTTCTAAAGGAACTTCTGGCTTGATACCCATATCCAACACTGGAAAATTAGTTACTCGCTTTTGCCCAGCTGGCACACGCTCGTTCTCACCAACCTTACCTGGGATATTGCCTTTTTTGGCAATAGAAATTTTTCCTGCGATCAATTTTTTCCAATCAGGCATGGCTTACCTTATCCCTTTTTCAGTTTAAAACTATCCAGTAATAATAATCCAACACCAATACATATCGCACTATCGGCCACATTGAATGCAGGCCAATACATGCCATTAAGATGGAACGATAAGAAGTCTACGACATAACCTAGCGTCACACGGTCATACAAATTACCCAACGCACCACCTAATACTAACGCCAAACTCCAGCAAAATAGCTTTTCATTGCTGTGTTTTTTAAGCAAATAAATAATGAAAATACTAGCAATGGCTGATATCGCAGTAAAAAACCATTTCTGCCAACCACCAGCATCGGCTAAAAAGCTAAATGCTGCGCCTTCGTTATGGTAGCGTACCAAATCAAAATACGAAGTCATCGTTAACTTATCACCAAGTTCAAACGCTTGCTGCGTTAAATGCTTGGTATACAAATCAACT